>NZ_FMUY01000002.1:0-334658 GCF_900101325.1 Pseudobutyrivibrio sp. AR14 | reverse complement strand
TCTTGGAATAACCAACCTAATATGGGTATGCCTCGGCAGTCTTGGAACAACCAACCTAATGCAGGTATGCCTCAGCAATCCCAACATATGAGTTTTACTTTTACACAGGTAAGTAGAAATGAAAATGGAGTAACCTTTAAACAATTTTCAATGTCCAAAAGTCAATATAACGTTCCAAGCTTAGCGAACAATGGCCAAAATGTTTTTATGCAATCAAAGCAAACTTATTTTGAAGCTAGAAATCAGACCATGAATTTTGCCCCAGAACAAGCTAGACAAAATGGAGCCGCTCCTACACCTCCACCACGCTCATCAAGCTTGCCAAGGAACTCTCAACCATTTAGTGGACCACAACCGGCTCAATCTCCATCTTCCAGTACTTTTTGGTCAGATATAAAGTTTAATCAAGTAAACATGACCCAGGGACCCGGATTTAGCAATGTCAATGTTACTAGCTTTTCTTCTACAAATAGTTTCAATGCCACAACAGGTACCAATCGTATGAACTCGAATTATTATAATGACATGTCAAATAATCCAAGACCAACTAATAAGGAAATAAATAGACAAAATACTGCTCCTAATTCAATTCCAAACAACAGAGCTTTAGTAAAAACTAGATAATCATATGAAAGGAATAAATAATGGCAAATTCATTGTTGAATAAATTTAAAAACGCATTTAAAAAAAATAAACCTTTTGAACCTATAATGGGTGAGTATGAAAAACCACCAAGAAGTACTTCTTTAAGACGTGGTCACCAGCCAGCTCCAGAGGCCAATAATACAGTTAGGCAAAATGTTCCTCCAGTTCCACCTATACCTAATACTCCTCAACCTGAAAATTTAACAATACCTCCTATTACTAGTTCTATCAGGCAAAATCACCTCCCCGTACCTCCTAGAAATAGTTCAAGAACACAAACTAGAAGAGGATTATATGTAACAAACCCTGATCCAGTTAATCCTAATGAATCAATGAGTTTGTCTACGAATACACGTGATTCAAGCATTCGTACTTATAATGATATTTCAAATAGTTCATCAGCTTCACAGGAATCTAACAGGCCTAAACAAAGCTCTAATGAAAGCCACCAAATCGAAGCCCCTCGTAGAGCTAGAGGCCAATAAATAAGAAAAATTTACATAAAACTACAATGAAAGAAAGGAAGTAAGTATTATGGGACAGGCATTTTCAAATTTATTTAATAGAAAAAATGATTCTACACCTAATAACAATCAAACACCAGAAAATATTACACAGAATTCAGCAGAAGAAACAAAACATCAGAATTTACACGCTGAAGTAAACGAGCCACAACAGCCATTATATAGTGGTCCAGGAGCCGAATTAGAAAGAAATAGAACAGTCTATGTAAACAAAAGAAATGGAGCCCAAGATGCAAAATTTATTCCTAATAATATATCCGGCGTCAATAGAATAAACACCTATAATCGTCCGATAACAGTGTCTGAAGGCTCAAGTGTAAGGCTAAGACCAATCCCTGATATGAACAATAATGTAAATGCACCAAATAATCGAAGAAATCCACGAAATAGACCAGTCGGTCAAGGACATGGTAGAACAAGTACTATAACAAATATGGCTGAAATAACGGGAACCCCTGTTCAGAATCAGACAACACCTAATACTCAAAATCATTATACTCCAATAGATGCTAATACCAGACAAAACAACAGAACCCCTTCCATCCAGCGAGATAATACTCAGCAAGGAAATACTCAACAACAAAATAATACTCGAAGACCAGGTAATTCAATGTAATATTAAGCCTAATTAGAATCTAGTATACTTATATGAGAATAGAGTTATTTTTTAATATTGCTCTATTCTCTTTTTTATTCTTTCGCTGTTAAGTCAATAATCTCATATATAATTATTTTTGATTAATCTTAATTTTATACAAAGAATTTTTTGATTAAGGAAAAAACGAGCCTACATTTATTAAATTATATATGTAACAGAAAAACGTTTTTGTTGTTAATTCACTATAAAAATTAATAAAAAAGGAGAATTAAATATGGCAAATATCTTCGATAAAGTATTTAAAAAAAATAATCAATCAGATGTGATTAGAAATAATTCTAGTGATTTAGGTAATAAAAATACGAATATGAATATGCTATCAAAAAGTGAAAACAAACTATTAAAAGATATTGATAAGCAATATGGAGAAGAAATAAAGAGATTTAATGAAAAACAAAGAACTACCGGCCCCAAGATCCCCAGAAGAAATGAAAGTCTACCTAATGTACCTAGAGGAAATGAAAATCAAGCTATTTCAGAGGATGGTGTAACACTTAGTGATAACGCCGCTCAATTTGGGACATTTAATCGAAATCAATCATCCAAACAAAACCAAGGACAATCAAACGAAGCAAATAATACACCGCCATCACCTTCGCAAACTGGAAGAGACGGCGCAAATTCATATTACAGTGATAAGAACTCTATTGCTAAAAGCACTAGTCAGGAAAGTAATTTGAATAAAGGTCAGAACAGAGGCTCTATCTCAGTTGATACCTTTGGTAATGGCAGACCAAACACTGAAACCTTAATAAAAAATATGTCATCTGGAATTGACCTTAATAATTTAAACAAGTTACAACGTTCTAATACTTATTCAGCTAAAGATTCTAATAATCGTCAGAGCGATAAACAAAAACAAGCAATAAATAGATCCAATTCTGCAAATAATCTTACAATAGCCAGAAGAAACAAAATGTAACAATATGTTAAAAAATAATCTCACTAAAAATCCCCCTATTACTTAACAACCAGTAAAAGGGGGATTTTTAGAAGTTTGTTCAAAAACAAGGGGTATAAAAAATGGGTATGATCGTCAATCTTTAAGTGGCTCAGATTCAGATTAGCATTTATACTCACACTTAATGCATTACCACTGGATTATAAG
This sequence comes from Pseudobutyrivibrio sp. AR14, assembly GCF_900101325.1. NCBI lineage: Bacteria > Bacillati > Bacillota > Clostridia > Lachnospirales > Lachnospiraceae > Pseudobutyrivibrio > Pseudobutyrivibrio sp. AR14. Next base: position 331,723 of record NZ_FMUY01000002.1, on the reverse strand, counting down.
TTTTAAAATATACATATGGTGTATTTCCATCAAATCGGATAACTAAATACTTATCGCCTCTATATCCCTGTGTAAATGAAAATACTTCAGAATCCTGTCCCCAAACCTCTGCTTCTATGCTTGCATATAAAATATCGCCATAGTCTTTATCTTCCAAAATAAAAATCTCACAATCAGATGGATTGTGGGTATATTCAACCGTCTCACTCCCATCTTCAACAGTAATTACCGGCGAACGATTTTCATCATAACCGACTATTATAGTTACTTCAGAACCATCATTCTTTTTATAAGTATAAGTCCCGGTATATTGAGATATATCAGAATATTCATATTTGCAATTTGTATAAGATATATCTACCTCATCACCGTTACTTTCAATAAAAGAAACATCAACGTCAAAATCATTAACCTTAATAGTGCCTGATATTTCATCATCAACAATTTCTAGGACACTATCAGATTTATATTCTGCTTTAGTTTCATAATTAAAGCACCTATATTCATAAAGACAACAATAGTAAGTCCCATCTTCTTGCTTTATTAAATCACAACATCCATATGTGGTAGAATAACAGTCAAGGCAATAAATGCCACTGTAATCAGGTTTACCATCGTCTGTAGACGGATAATCCTTATGTTCAAACGAAACCTCCACAAAATCATTAAAGTCATCTTCTTCAATAGAATTCGATACTTCCTGATTTTCATCAGCGTTAGAATCTATTTTATTATCATTCTTTTCCTCTGCTTCGGCTTTTTCAACAACTGACGTATCAGCTTCAACACCAATATCTTCTTGTTTTGTCTCTTTACTTCCACATGCATTCAAAACAAATGCAGTGGCAAAAAACAAAGCAATTAATTTACTATTTTTTAACTTAACCATTTAATCTTAACCTCAATTAAATTCGCCATAAAGTCTTCTATAAGAACACAAACAATGCAAATTTATTCTTCATAAACTGTTTCCTGAGTATCCGTATTTACGAAATCACCATCGATGTATTCGTAAACGTAGTCGTAGTATGTTACTGCATTTCCACGTGAAGAACCCGTTATGCATTGATTTACTTCATCAATAGCGTAGTTTGGAATATCCTCAAACGATTTCTTGTAAACGTAATCTCCATCTTCATAGACATAAACACAATGCCCTGCAGCACCTTGAGCACCAAAATTGCCTAATGAAATTACTAAGTCTTTACGGCCATCAAAAGTGACATCTACAAACTCTGCATCAAAGTCACAGACATCTCCAACATACCTATCCGAATCCAAGTCATCATCCTTTGATGGATAATCAACTTTTATGGTAATTACGGAGCCATCCTCTTCTTGAAATAAAAAATAATCCATTAAATGCAAATATTCATCTGAATCTTCCTCTGTTCTTTGCAGCGCAACTCTGTATACAGCGTGTTCAGCGTCAACCCAATCTTCATATTCTATTTCTGCACCATCAGGAATATCTAATTCCGCAGCAACTTCCTCAAAGGACTTATCATAAGTTTTATAACAGACATCCTTTATGTACCACTGTCCATCTAAGCAGTAAGCTGTTGCTGTATATGATTTATATGCTGTAGGAGTATCTATAATATAATCCTTATCAATTGCAGATGCTTGTATCGCATTTACGATATTATCTTTTTCGTAGTCGGAAGGAACCTCTATTTCCATCTGTTCACAATCTAGTAAACTATCTCCCGCCTCCTCACACAATTGAGTAAATGGGAATATCTGATTTAGTTCGCCATCATTGAAGCTATAAGCGTAAATTAGATTAAATTCAGTAGCCGTATTAGGAAAATAGCATTGAAATACGTAATCATCTATACCATCATTATCAATATCAAGCATCTCCATGGAATTCACCGAACATGGTACATCAAGTTCAAATTCTTGTGATGTACCGTCTGAAAAATCAAATGTTATAACTGTATATTCCCCATAATAATTCTTATCTTCATCCTTAGAATCAAAAGACCAGGAGACATTACTTATTTCCTTTTTAGAATTTGAATCATTATTATCCTCTATTTTAGACTGTTCTAATTTAGTATTGTCTTGACCTTTATCTTCTTGTTTACAGGCTGAAAAAACAAGAGAACAACAAACTAATACTAAAAAATACTTATTTATATTATTCATAAATTACACCTCATATATTTTTTCATTTTTAATCTTTTTATACTTTTAAAATTTTTCATAGGTCCCACAATTTTAATGTATTTATAAATCTAATAATCAGTTTTGATGAATTAACAAATGAACTCTGTTGTAATAATTCATCCTAGATCCACTTGTATCTATATCCGCATTTGCGATATGACCTTTGCCTGATAATCTACGCTCAATAACGGAATACATCCCCTTTCCACAGGTCTGCATTACCATGCAGCAGAAGCTTTGAACAGACATAACTTTTCTGCAGTCAGAAAGCAGGTATCCTGCGCATTCCATGCCTACAAGCCAACCATCACCCATTGAATAATTCATGCTAATGTAAGGTCTAACCTTTTCTTTTAGAGTCATAAAATCATCTAGGGTAAAGAATCCATTTCTTCTCATTTCATTAACCATTTTCTTTTGAATACCAGCCAAAAAATGCTGTGCTATCCTACAGAAAGGTGTAATAACAGATTTCTTATTTAATAAATGTGTATCCATGTAATAGAGCATATACCAAGTCACCCCATTGGTATGAGCCTGGCAATTATTATCCTGAAGATATTTTTCCAAATCCCAATTACCTAGATGGCAATACTTCATATATATCTCACCAGCAATTCCCACAATCTGCTTTTTATCTGGATTCTGTTCAATAGTAGCAAAATCATCTGATATCTGCTTGAAGCGCTTTTTCATCCATCTAACTGATAAATGTCGCCCCTCTTTTAAATCAGTTGCTAATATGTCCATCCAATAGTCATATTTAGCCCTTGCCTCACCAGCATGCCTTTCATTAGGGAGGACATTATTGTAAAGAATCATAAGAATATCGCCATAATACACTGACACCAACGCTCTTATGGCCATACCTATATCTACCTTCATGGTCTCTTCTTTGGCTATACCCTGGACATTAATATTTAAGACTGGAACATCCTCAAATCCTGCCTTTCTAAGGCCTCTTTTTAATGTTCCAATATAATTGGAGCCTCTACATGCATCTCCAGCTGTAGCCATCAAAACCCTAGTACGATTTAAATCGTATTTTCCAGACTGCAGGGCAGCAATAATCTGCCCCACATTTATAATTGCTGGATAACACATATCATTGTTCACGTACTTAAGTCCGATATTCTCAACATTCTCTTCCAAATCAATAATTACAGGATGATAATTCTTTGAATAAAAAGCATACTTCATCAATGGAAAATGATAATCAAGCATTGCCGGAATTAACAATATATATTTTTCTCTATCCTTGGATTCATCTATCTTATACATGTCAATTAATCTTTACTCTTAATTCATGAATTCCCATACATTTGTATAATTGATTGGGTCAATCAAGAAATATCCATCTATATAGTCGTCTGATTCCCATATACCATTATTCTGTAAAAAGTATGAATAACATATAAAATCATATGATTCACCATCATCATTAAATGAAGGCTCACAAGCTGTAGCTATATTTACGTCCAACTGATTGTTATCACGTAAAATAAATTCATATTCTGTTGCTTCAGAAAGGATATCTGAAAAATCAAGATCAGTTAACTCTTCCGCCTCTTCTAGGGATATTTCCTTGGCTCCATATAATTTAAATGTCTTGTCAGAATCATCTAAATACAGACGATATGGAATATAACAGTGCCCCGTTGTAAGACTAGATTCTATTAACGGTAAATCATCTTCTCTATCAATCTGCATACCATACATTTCGTGATACCAGATAACTTCACCATCAACGAAGATTTTAGAACCATAGCAAGGTAAGTCGGATGCATTATGAATTGCATTATTTTTTACTGTGTATATAATTGCTTGATCATATGCTGCCATCTGTCCAGTGCCAGAAAGAAACAAATAACTATTATCACCTATTGTTACTAACTGAAGTGTTTCATGAACACTAACTGTTCCATCTTTTGCAAAATCAGTCAGATTTGTTACATCTCCTTTTTCATCAACAAACCATAGACGTGTAGCCTCAAATGTGGAATCTTCGGTAAGAGGTGAATTGTTAGTCTCATTCCAATATACTTCTAGAACAAATGCCTCATCAGTCCCATCATTATCCAAATCCACTACATAACTTACCAATGTATACTCACCGGTAATATCATTTGCCATAGAGACTATATGTGTATAGTCATTTGGATTTAAATCCGCTGTAACTACATCATCAATATAATCTGTAGATTTCTCTCCCTCAGGTATAATCTCTACTTCTGCATCCTCAGTCTCAGTTGAAATTTCCACTGAATCTTCTTTCACTTCCCCCTTCACATCTTCGGTATTTTTCCCGCAGGAACACAAGTATATTCCCATGATCGTGCAAAAAAATAGTATTCTTATATTTCTTTTTTTCATAATCTCATTCCCTTTCTATGTATAAGCTTTATCGCAATTTATTAATTACTGAAATTAGCTTTTATTTCTTCAGAAGTATGAGTTCCATGAAGTGGTAAATAATCTAATTCAATAAGATTATCTACCTCCTCCTTAAGTTGTTCATCCGTCAATTCATCATCTGTATAATTAGAATAAAAAATCTCTGGCTCAAAACTCTCCATGACTTCATCTGATAATTCTTCTTCATCAGGAACATCATCACGATCCAAGTCATTCCAAAAATTTGAATAGCGTGTATAACACCATTTAACTTTATCATTTTCAATACGACCTAAATTTATTAACTCTCTATAGTCTTTACAAGCTAATTGGCATATATAAATAGTATTGTCATATGGAACATATTTAAAACCTGATGTATCATGAGGACCATAAGTTATAAAATCTGCCACCTTATATGCAGTTCCTTCTTTAAAAGTATATATATCTAAAGCATTACCTACATAATCGATAATTAATTCTGGAACATCATCACCGTCCAGAAAATGTAAATCATATTTCACACCATCTTTATAACAAATAACATAGTAATCTACTATCGAAGAATACGCTTCTTGATATGATTTAAATTTTCCATTCAAATAATCTTTAGTAAAATAGTTAACAACATCATCCGCCTTATAATCTGACTTTAAATATTTCATAACGGCATCTGACGCAATTTCACTTAGTAGAAAAGTAGGATAGTCCTTACCATAATCGAATTGACCTTCAAAGCACCATATTTTCCCTGCCCCATCTTGAAATCCTGTTATTATAAGATCAGGTATATTATCAAAATTAATATCTGAAGATTTAATTTCGCTTACATAATCTGGCAAATAATCCCACATCTCATAAGGGGAATATTCCTCACTACCATTAAAAAGATATTGTGATTCTTCAGATTCTTTATATGAAATATAAATATTTTCACTGCAATCACCTGGAAAACAAATTTTAAAATCACCTTCATAACCGGTAATAGCTAAATCATATTCTAAAGGCTTGCCATCAACTATAGTCCATATTGGATCTTCCCCTGTAAATACAGAATTAATAAATCTGTGATTATCAATATTTTTTATAAAGTAAATAATCGCCACCAAAATAAAAAAAATAATAACCAGAAATATTATTTTATTAATCTTTAATTTTCCTTTTAACTCATTAAAAAACATATAATTATCCTCTTTCTAAATGCAATCTACAAACATGCCCGCGAATAATTATTTTAAACTCCCAATAAATCAAATTTTCTTATAAATCCACAACTATCCTCCTTTATGCAATATTTCTATATAAAAGTTCATATAGTGTTAGTAGTATTTTAATACTTATACTCGGTAATGTCAATGTTTATTCAGCCATTAAAAAACGCACCCATCAGGGTGCGTTAATTTGCTAATATAGATTATTTCTTGTTCATACAGCAGTGCTTATACTTCTTACCAGAACCACATGGACATGGATCATTACGTCCTACCTTTTTCTCAGTACGGACGATTGTGTGCATGTTCTTAGCTTCCTTTGTAAGGGCCTTTAACTGCTCCTCATCGAAAATCTTCTCCCACTGTGGAAGACCATATAACCAATCAGCCTTAGCATCAATCATATTCTTGTAAAGCTTTTCCTTATCGAACTTAAGAGAAACTACTGTATCCTCTTCCATAGTCTCGATAGGATTTGGTGTAACAAGGGAGTCATTAATACCATCAAGGAAACCAACCATTGGCATAATCTCTAATTTATATTTATCAGCAAGCTCCTTAACAGTGCCCTTAACCTCTGTGTCAGGGTCATCTAAAAGCTGCTCGTAAACTCCTTTTTCAAGCAAAAAGTAATTCTGCCAAAATCTCTGTAAATCAGCCTGTGACTGATTCTGGTTGTAGGCAATCTTCTGCCATTGTTCTAATAAACTCATTTTAAATTCCTCTCCAATAAATAATCAAAATTGTGTGGCATGCCACGAAGAAAATTATAACATAACCCATAATAAAAGGCTAGATAACATAAGTTTTCTAGCCTTTAACATTTCATTTAATACGGGAAAACTCACCGCCCTTTACCAGGGGGCCACCCGATAGCTTTAATCATAAAGAACTCTGACACACTTAATTGGTGTACGGTACATGTAGTTTGAAATCTTGATACCGTCACGCTTGTTAGACGCGTGAACAATCTGACCACCACCAATGTAGATAGCTACGTGATTGATAGAACCACCTCTACCGTAGAAAATCAAATCGCCAGGCTTAAGCTCTGATGTAGAGATTGTAGTTCCTTCATTGGCCTGTGCTCTAGATGAATGTGAAAGTCTAACACCATACTGAGCCATAACCTGCATTGTAAATCCAGAACAATCAATACCATTAGTAAGTGATGTACCGCCCCACACGTATCTATTACCAACATACTGAAGAGCAAAATCACAAGCTGCCATACGCACATCTGATACACCGGCACCATAGCGAGCCTCTGTAAGTGTCATAGCTGTAGTAAGTGATAAATCAACATCTACATATTCTGAAGATACATAACCAGTATCACCATCTACGTCAACCTCAATCCATTCATCTTCCTGAGTGTTGTTAAGGATAGGAACTTCCTCACCATCAGCAAGCTGATAAATAATCTCGCAATCTGTATTAGGCTCTACTCTAACTCTAAGACCACCAGTAGTAGATGTCGCTACATACTCTGCAAGCTCTAATGCCTTGTCCCATGCATCATCACCTGTAATAAGGTACTCAGAAAGTACATAACCCTCTACCTCGCCAGACTTGATGTAGCTCCACTCGCCCTCAGTCTTAAGAATCTCACAGGCTGCATTAGCAGGAAACTTACCAACAAGCTTACCATCTGTAGATGCACTCTCACGAATGTTAAGGTTACCCTCAGAAACATTACAGATACCAATATTATCGTATCCGTAGATATCACCAAGTGACTTAGCAGTGGCAATAGCCTGAGAATCTGTCACTGAAATAGAAGTAAGTGCATCTTCGTCAAAGGCTGCTGCTGAAATAACACCAGCTGTAGCTGAGTAATCACCATCTGTAGAATTATCAATTATTTTATTTTTAGAATCGATGCTATGATCGATGATAAGTGCCAAAGCGCAAACAATAGAAAAAGCTGAAATAATGCGTTTCTTCATAAAACCTCCAATTAAAAAATACTAATAAACGCAACTAAGTAATTATATCAACTCATTCGATACTTGTCAATGTTTTGTAACAATAGCTGTAACATTTGCGTAACAATTGTCACCAAAAATCTTATCTTTTATTAAAGAAATCCTTGGCAATAGTCTTATCCTTACTCATCTGAGCCTTTAATTCATCTATAGAATTAAACTTCATCTCAGGTCTAAGGAATGAAACAAATGTTACCTTGACAAATTTACCGTATAAATCCCCGTTGTAATCCAAAATATGTGTCTCTATTCCCACTATATTAGCATCTGATACAGATGGCTTTGTGCCAACATTGGTCACACCATGATAAATCCTACCATCAAAATCTATAGTAGTAACATAAACTCCAAATTTTGGAACAAGTTTTGATGCCTCTGGCATAATATTGATAGTTGGAATACCTATAGTATGACCAAGATGAGCACCATGAACCACTTCTCCCCAGACAAAATATTCATAGCCAAGCATCTCGTTAACTATATCAATATGTCCTTTAGTGAGTTCTTCTCTAATATAAGTACTGCTTATGTCCCTGTCATTAAGCTTGATTTTATCTATTATCTTAAGCTCAAATCCAAGTTCATCTGCTAATTCCTTAAGCAATGTAACATTGCCGGCTCCCTTATATCCAAAGGTAAAATCAGAGCCTGCAACCATGTATTTCATATTAAGATTATTAACAAGATATTCAATAAAGCTCCTAGCATCAGTCTCCATAAGCTGCTTGTCAAATGGGCACTCAATCAAATAATCAATTCCATTATTATCAAGCATAAAAACACGCTCTTTATTAGTGATAAGAGTTGGTGACTTATCATCAGTCAAAGCTATTCTAGGAGAATTAGTGAAAGTAATCATGCATGACTTAAGTCCAAGAGACTCTTTAGCAATAATATCAGAGGTCAAAAGATGGTGTCCCTTATGGATACCATCAAACTTACCTACTGTGATTGCTGTAGGTTCTTTAATTGTAGTATTAAATAAAGAATGTATATATTCCATAATTATTCTAAAAACATTTTCTCCAAAATAAAGTGAGATTCTTGATATTTATACACACCAATAAATCTATTATCCGGAAGGAATATTCTGTAATTATCCCCATCTTCAAATGAACTTATTGATTCAGCAAAAACATTTGCCTCAGGTATAGGTGCACCATTAACTGCATGCAGTATCGCCTCTTCAGTAGGGATAACAAATACCGTGCCCATACCTTCAAAAGCCTGTGCAACTGGCATCATTATACCATCTATATTGCCATTTTTGACGATTCGTTCTATTTCATCAAGTGTTTTTGCATCTGAAATATCAAACTGGCTAACGCGAGTTCTAACTAATGATTTCATAGCGCAACCACATCCTAATTTCTCGCCAATATCATGGCAAAGAGACCTGATATACGTTCCCTTGCTGCAATGAATCCTGATAGAAACCTCAGGCAAATTCATTTCTAAAATATCAATGCTAAATATTGTAACTGGTCGAGGCTTCCTCTCCACCTCTTTCCCCTCTCTTGCAAGCTCATAAAGCTTTTTGCCATTAACTTTGAGGGCGGAATACATTGGAGGGACCTGCATAATATCGCCTACAAAACTGTTAATAGCATCAGTAACTTCGGAATCTGATGCCGTAACAGATTTGCGAGATAAAATACGACCACTCATATCATATGTGTCAGTCTCGGTACCAAGCAACATGACACACTCGTATACCTTGTCCTTGTCAGTAAGCATATCACAAAGCTTAGTTGCCTTACCGACACATACAGGAAGCACACCGGTAGCATCAGGATCTAAAGTACCAGTGTGCCCAATTTTCTTTATCTTTAAAATTCCACGTAGCTTAGCTACCACATCAAATGAAGTGAAGCCAGCTTCCTTGTAGACATTAATAATGCCGCTATTCATTAATTGATTCCTAACTGTTTAAACTGTTCTTCAATCATGTCTACTATCTCAGCAATAATAGACCATGGTTCTTTGGTATTTACAGAAAAACCAGCCGCCTTTTTGTGACCACCGCCGCCATATACGCCAGTGATAGCTGTAAGGTCTACATCACCAGTAGCTCTAGTGCTGCCCTTGAAATCGCCATCTTCTAATTCATAAAGGAATACTGCAACCTCTACACCAGTAGTGTCTCTAAGCTGCTGTACAATTCCCTCTAAATGCTTGCTCTGGGCTCCATATTGGGCCATATCCTCTGCTGTAATAACTGCAGCAATAATCTTGCCATCATCATAGGTCTTACAGTTTAGAAGTGCTGTGCCAAGCATTTTATTTTGAATCATTGTCTTAGCATAATATGTGTCAGTACAAATCTTAGGATAATCGATTCCCTTACTCATCAAAAATCCTGCAGCTGCCATTGTAGCTTCTGTTGTACATGAATACTGAAAAACACCTGTGTCATGGATAATACCAAGATAAAGGCACTCTGCAATATCCTTAGTAATTTTATCTTTTCCAAATTGATTGTAGATAAGTTCGCAAGTAGAGCTATCATCCGGAATAATATAGCTATATTCCGCGAATCCACCATTAGTCAAATGATGGTCAATACATACTGTGTGAGCCGCCTTTTCAAAAAACGCACATGCATCACCCAGTCTAGACCCCTCACTACAATCTAGTGCAATATATAAATCAAAGACTGTATCCTCAGCAAGTGCGTGAATGTCCTCGATTTTATCTGTGTTCTTAAGAAATTTGAATATGTTAGGGATAGGATCAAGATAGACATGAACCTCTACCTCTGGAAAATATGTAACAATGTAATTGTAAACAGCCATACAAGAGCCTACACAATCACCGTCTGGGCGTATATGACCAGAAATTGCCACTGTCTTTGAATTAGAGATAAGTTCATTAAAGTTGTCTATCATTGTCTTCTCCTTATTTCACCATATATTAAATAGATAAAAGCTATAAATTAGTCTTCATCCTTATGAAGTGGTGCATTGACCTCATCAATAAGCTTGCTCATCTTAGCAGCATAAGCAATTGACTGGTCGCTTACGAATGTAATCTCAGGTGTATTTCTAAGATTAATTCGTCTAGCAAGCTCTCTTCTGATGAAGCCTGCAGAACTCTTAAGTCCCTCAAGAGTCTTCTTAACAGCCTCATCATCACCGAGAACAGAAATATAAGCTTTGCAAGTCTTAAGGTCTGGGGCAACCTCCACAGATACCACCGATGTAACCGGTGATATACGTGGATCCTTTACCTCTAGACGAATAATATTAGAAAGCTCACGCATAACTTCTTCGTTTATGCGAATATTCTTAACTGAATTCTTTCTCATTATCTAGGTACCTCAACCATAATGTAAGCCTCGATAACATCCATCTCCTGAACATCATTGAAATCTTCAATTACGAGACCACACTCGAAGTTAGACTTAACTTCCTTGACATCATCCTTGAATCTCTTAAGAGAACCAAGCTTGCCTTCGTGAATAAGCTCGCCTTCACGAGTAACACGAACCATACAATCTCTCTGGAAGTAACCATCAGTAACATAAGAACCTGCGATGTTACCAACACCTGAAGCCTTGAATATCTGACGAACTTCTGCATGACCAATAACCTTCTCCTCGAAGATTGGATCAAGCATACCCTTCATAGCAGACTCAACATCATTGATTGCATCGTAGATTACCTTGTAAAGACGAAGGTCAACACCCTCTCTATCTGCTGTCATCTTAGCCTGAGGATCAACACGAACGTTGAAACCGATGATGATAGCATTTGAAGCTGAAGCAAGAACTACATCAGACTCGTTGATTGTACCAACACCACCGTGGATAGTCTTAACAACAACCTCTTCGTTAGAAAGCTTCTCAAGTGACTGCTTAACAGCCTCAACAGAACCCTGAACGTCAGCCTTAACGATGATATCAAGCTCTTTAAGATTTCCTGACTCAATCTCACTGAAGAGTGCATCAAGAGACATCTTAGACTTAGTCTGCTCAACAAGCTTGTTCTTGTGCTCTGCAACAAATGTATCTGCAAATGCATGTGCTTCCTTTTCGGAATCAAATGACATTAATACTTCACCAGCGTTTGGAACCTCTGAAAGACCAAGGATTTCAACTGGAACTGAAGGACCTGCACTCTTAACACGTGCACCTGTATCATCAAGCATAGCTCTAACCTTACCGTAGCAGCTACCGCAGGCAACAGGATCGCCAACGTGAAGTGTACCCTTCTGAACAAGTACTGTAGCAACAGCACCACGTCCCTTATCAAGCTGTGCCTCGATAACAAGACCACGAGCCTTACGGTTAGGGTTGGCCTTAAGCTCAAGTACCTCAGCTGTAAGAAGAATCATCTCAAGAAGGTTATCGATACCCTCTTTAGTGTGAGCTGATACTGGACAGAATACTGTGCTTCCGCCCCAATCCTCAGGGATAAGCTGATACTCTGAAAGCTCCTGCTTAACTCTATCAATATTAGCGTTTGGCTTATCAATCTTGTTGATTGCAACAATGATTTCAATACCAGCAGCCTTAGCATGGTTAATAGCCTCTACTGTCTGTGGCATAACACCATCATCAGCAGCTACTACAAGAATAGCTATATCTGTAGAGTTAGCACCACGCATACGCATAGCTGTAAATGCCTCATGACCAGGAGTATCAAGGAATGTAATATCCTGACCATTAATAGATACTGTATAAGCACCGATGTGCTGTGTAATACCACCAGCCTCACGGTCTGTAACCTTTGTATCACGAATAGCATCAAGGAGTGATGTCTTACCGTGATCAACGTGACCCATTACGCAGACAACAGGTGGACGTGATGGGAAACTTGATGTATCCTCATCCTCTTCCTTAAGAAGCTCTGCGATAACATCAACTTTTTCCTCTTCTTCACAAATACAGTTGAACTCAAGAGCAATCTCAGAAGCCTCATCAAAATCAACTTCCTGGTTAACAGTAACCATCTTACCCTTTAAGAAAAGAGTCTTAACAACTGCAGAAGACTGAACCTTCATCTTGTCTGCAAGGTCCTTAATAGTAATTCTATCAGGAATTGTGATAGTGAGAACTTCATTCATATCACGCTCTGGTGCCTTAGGAGCATTATTCTTTTTCTTCTTACCACCATTCTTCTCAAGATTGATGAAACGCTCTTGCTTCTTGCCGCCTAAGTTGTTCTCTCTATCGTTATTATTTTTCTTTTTCTTGTCATCACGACGGCCGCCCTTGCCACTTGAAGCTGGTGACATATCTGCAGCTGGTGCCTGAGATGGACGATTATTATTTCTATCGTTTCTCTTGTCTGGTCTAGAAGCACCATTTCTATCGTCTCTAGAAGGTCTCTCAGGACGCTGACCTCTATTGTCGCCTCTGTTTTCTCCTCTATTTGGACGTTCTGAACGTTCTGGGCGCTCGCTTCTCTCTGGACGCTCTGAACGCTCTGGACGCTCAGGTCTCTTAGCCTGGCGTGGAGCCTCTGCATCAACAGGCTTCTTCTTTGAAGCAAACTCTGTATCATTAGACTGAGCAGATGCTCTCTGGGATGGACGAACACCGTCAGCAAATGAACGAGGTCTGATTGGTCCACGTGGCTGCTGTGGCTGAGAGCTATTATTTCTCTTATCTCTGCCGCCATCTCTATTCTCAGAACGTGAAGAATCAGAACCACGTCTTCTTCTGTCATCTCTATCACGAGTTACAACGAAGACATTTTTCTTTTTCTTGATTGGATTGCCATCCTTATCAACTGGGCGTGCCTTTTTAGCAGCATCCTTGTCAGCAGGTGCCTCTTTTTTCTCAGGAGCTGCCTCCTTAGCTGCTGGCTTCTCAGAAGCGCCACCGAAATTAGCTCTAACCTTTGCCGCCATATCTTCTTCGACGCCGCTCTGCGCCTTTGCTTCTATACCATTTGAACTTAAGAAAGCGATAACGTCCTTGCTCTCTTTACCAAGCTCTTTGGCTAATTCATGTACTTTAATTTTTGCCATCTAATATCCTCCTCAACTACTTAACTGCGTATCTTATTTAGAATACTTAAGGATAAATTTTCATCGCACACTACGATAGATGCCCGATATTCTTTGCCAATTGCATGACCTAAAGATTCCTTAGTGCCATATTCTACATAATCAACTCCGTAGAACTCACAGGAATTCGAAAATGATTTCTTAGTGTTAGCAGATGCATCAGTAGCTACAATACAAAGGAAACCAGTGCCTCCCTTAATTGCCTCTTCGCATGCAAACTCTCCGCTAGCTAAAGCGCCAGCCTTCATAGCTAAGCTAATCATATTAAGTGCTTTATCTATCATTTTTAAACTCCGCATATAAGCTATCAATTACCTCTTGAGAAACAGGACATCTAAGAGACCTGTTAAAAGACTTTTTCTTATCAGCAAGCTGAATACATTCTATCTTGCGACAAACATAAGCCCCACGGCCCTGAGCCTTATAAGTCAAATCAAGCTGAATGCCTTCTTCTGTTCTTACAACTCTGTATAGTTCATCCTTGGGAACCATCTGCCCGCATGCAACGCATTTTCTAAGAGGTATTGTCTTATTTATCATTACTCTTCCTCTGAAGACTCTTCTGAATCAGCCTCAGCCTCATCATACTCGCCATCCTCATCGTAGTACTCTTCTTCATCATAGTACTCATCGTCATCATAATCCTCTTCGTAATCGAGGAAATCGCCAGCCTCTCTAGCCTGAGTCTCGCTCTTGATATCAATCTTGAAGCCTGTAAGACGTGCAGCAAGACGAGCATTCTGGCCCTCCTTACCGATTGCAAGTGAAAGCTGATAATCAGGAACTACTACACGAGCGCTCTTCTCATCTGCATCAGCAACAACTGCAACAACCTTTGCTGGAGAAAGTGCATTCTCGATAAGGTAAGCTGGGTTCTCATCCCACTCAACAATATCGATCTTCTCGCCGCGAAGCTCATTAACGATAGCGTTAACACGTGCACCATTCTGACCTACGCAAGCGCCAACTGGATCTACATCCTCGTCATTTGACCATACAGCAATCTTTGTACGGCTACCAGCCTCACGTGAGATTGACTTAATCTCTACGATACCATCTCTAACTTCTGAAACCTCTTCCTCGAAAAGCTTCTTAACAAGCTCAGGATGTGTACGAGAAACAACAATACGAGGTCCCTTGCTAGACATCTTAACTTCTACGATATATACCTTGATTCTGTCCTGAATCTTGTAGAACTCACCCTTAACCTGCTCAGACTCTGAAAGGAAGCCCTCAAGCTTGCCAAGATTAACGTGGATATTGTTGCCTGAGAAACGAGTAACAACACCAGTAACAACCTTGTGCTGAAGCTCATAGTACTCTTTGTAAAGTACGTTTCTCTCTTCCTCACGAATCTTCTGAGTGATAGTGTTCTTAGCAGCTGTAGCTGCGATTCTACCAAACTCCTTAGACTTAACTTCGATTTTAACAACATCACCTACCTGAAGCTTGCCATCGATGTTGTGAGCATCTGTAAGAGAAATCTCCTCAACAGAATCCTGTACATCCTCAACTACTGTCTTGATAAGATATACATGGTACTCACCTGAGTTTCTATCAATCTCTACAGAAGCGTTAACTTCCTTTCCTTTACCATTAGGGTCCTTACCCTTTCCATAGTTGTTCTTGCAAGCGATGAGAAGTGAATTCTCAATTGTCTCAATTAACACATCCATGCTAATATTTTTCTCTTTTGCAAGATCTGTAAGAGCATCCCAAAAATCATTTGTATTTGCCATAATTCCTCCTTATTTACAAGAATAATTTAAAAATCTATTGATAATTTAACCTGTGCAACATCTGATCTAGAAAATACCTCTGTTCCATCCTCAAATTCGATGGTAAGTGTATCCTTATCAAATGCCTTGAGCATACCAGTAAATTCTTTTGCTCCATTAACTGGCTTATAAGTCTTGATGTCTACATCCTGACCTATAGCTTTTTCAAAATGCTTATCTTTTTTAAGTACTCTACCAAGTCCTGGTGAGCTAACTTCGAAGATGTATCCCTCGTCGCCGCCAATCTGAGGCTCTGCATCGAGAAGATCATTCATTCTTCTGCTGACTTCCACACAATCGTCAATTGTGATACCTCCATCCTTGTCAATGTAGGCTCTAAGGTAATAGTCTGCACCTTCCTTGACGTATTCTACGTCATATAGCTCAAAGCCTAACTCATCAAGAATAGGAGTAATCAATTCTTCCGTACGTTTTTCGTAATCGGTGTGTTTTGACATTATCGTCCTCCTTATTCAGTTGTAGGAATCAAATGAATAATCCATCTGATTCAGTTTAAAATTGAAAGAGCATAAATAAAGAGAGAGCAATTAGCTCTCTCCTCAGTCGTTCTCTTCATCAACAATAGCTATTATAACAGAAAACCTAAAAAATTCAAGTTTTTAGGCAAAATAATAGCGTCATCTGACGATGACGCTTTCGCAGTTCCTAGCGGAATCGAACCGCTGTTTTCGCCGTGAGAGGGCGACGTCTTAACCGCTTGACCAAGGAACCATATTGTCTGTCGCTAATCACCTCAGCGACAAGACATATATTACTATGTGGATTGGCTTTCGTCAACCCCTTTTCTTAAAAATTTTATTTTCAGAATAACTCAAACATTCAGATATTTGTTTATTATTTGCTATAACCATTTGGATTATTCTTCTGCCATCTCCAAGAATCAGCACACATTTCCTTAATGCCGTACTCTGCTGTCCAGCCAAGCTCTTCCTTAGCCTTTGTAGCATCTGAGTAACATGTAGCTATATCTCCTGCACGACGTGGCTTAATTGTGTATGGAATCTTGATATCATTTGCCTCCTCAAAGTTCTTAACAATATCAAGAACTGAGTAGCCCACACCTGTACCGAGATTGTAAATCTTAAGGCCAGCCTTCTCTTCAATCTTCTTAAGAGCCTTAACATGCCCCTTAGCAAGATCTACTACATGAATATAATCACGTACACCTGTACCATCTGGAGTATCGTAATCGTTTCCAAATACACCAAGCTCTGGAAGCTTACCAACTGCAACCTGAGTAATATAAGGCATCAAGTTGTTTGGAATACCGTTTGGATTCTCTCCCATTGTTCCTGATGGATGAGCACCGATAGGATTGAAATAACGGAGAAGAACTACATTCCATTCATTATCTGCCTTCTGGATATCTGTAAGAATCTGCTCAAGCATTGACTTAGTCCATCCATAAGGATTAGTACACTGCCCCTTTGGACAATTCTCTGTAATAGGTATCTCAGCTGGATCTCCATATACAGTAGCTGATGATGAGAAAATGATATTCTTGCAATTATGCTGTCTCATTACATCAACAAGTGTAAGTGTACCTGCTATATTGTTCTCATAGTATTCCCAAGGCTTTTGAACAGACTCACCTACAGCCTTAAGACCTGCAAAATGAATACATGAATCTATATCTTCCTTTTCAAAAACCTCATTCAATCTATCTCTATCTAAGATATCACCCTTGTAAAACTTAACAGCCTTACCAGTAAGAGCCTCTACTCTCTTAAGTGATTCTTCGGAAGAATTGCAAAGATTATCGTAAACAACAACGTCGTAACCCGCCTGCTGAAGCTCAACACATGTATGACTTCCGATGAAACCAGCTCCACCTGTAACTAAAATTGCCATAATAAAGAACCTCCTAAATTTAAGCTATGAATAGATTAGCAAATATCAATGTAATAATAAAGTCAAAAAAAATCATTTTTCTGGCAAAAGCGTGAATAACTCTTCTAACTCAATATCAGAAAATCGTTCATCATTTCTCTTTAAGTCGAACTTAACCTTATAAGGAATCAATTCCTTGCATCCAAATTCATACACAAGCTTTTCTCCCTTTTCCCTGAAAAAATTAAGATAAGAAGAAACATCCAAGCAATCTTTGGCGTACAAAATATTTTGGCAAAGAATATATCTATACATATGACGAATAGACTTTTGAGCTAACTCTAAGTATTCAGGTTTATATTTTTTTATAAATCGAAGAATATTCTGTCCTGCGGAATGAGCACTCTCATAATCCCTATTAAGCTTTGACATTGTACTTACCTGGCTAGTCTGCGACATGCCAGATAAGGCATCATAATGATAAAGGACCTTATTTAACGAAGTAACAACATCAGCATTGCCGAAAAAGACAGTTGAAAAGAAGCTATCTTCTCCCATATTGCAATAAAATGAACTGCATTTTTCTAATGTGCCCTTTATAACAGATGCATCATAAGCATTTTTCCAAATAGCAGGAGGAATCTCTCCTTTCATAAAACTACTTAAGAAATCATCAGTCTCAGGCGGCATCACAGTTACCCCCATTGGCTCCATCATAACTCCGAATCGTATTACATCAGAACCAGTTGAATCGAATGCGTTTTTTAAATCTTCCAAAGCAGTCCGCTCAATAAAATCATCACTGTCTAAAAAGAAAATATGACTTCCAGTTGCATGCTCCATTCCTGTAAAACGAGCAGCCGTCAAAGATTTATTAGTATCATGATGATATACAAAGAATCTTTCATTGTTATCACATAGTTTATCTAAGAATTCTGATGAGCCATCTATCGATCCGTCATCTACAAAAATAACCTCAAAATCCTCTAGTGTCTGATTCTTTAATGAATCTATGCATTTATCCATTTTTCCCATTTGATTATAAACAGGAACAAGTACACTAAAATACATTATCTCCCCCTTATTTCAATGAAAACTTATCGTATTTAACTCCAAGTTTATCAAGCATCTCATCTGTAATTTTATGTTCAAATCTAAACTTGAAAAGTAACGCCTTGTTGCAGCCGTAATCGTATACCATTTCAAGACCTGACTCATCAAATACTTTTAGATAATCAACAATCTTTCTATAGTCATTCTCATCCTTCATAAACATAATCAGGACAAAGCAATACATAGAAACAGCCTTCTCATCAATTAAATCAAGATATTTTGGATTATATTTTGAGATATAAGCTTTCATATGCTCAATACAACATTTAATATTATCTACATGCATTTTGAGCTTTTCTACAGATTGATTTTTTGCCTGTGTAGACATACCAGTACCAATTATGTAGTGATACAAACAATCTTCTAATATTCCATCACTCTCTGCACAAGTGAAAAATACAGAGCTCCAGAATACATCTTCTCCCATATTGCAATAGAATGGCTGGATTTCCTCTACTGCCTTTTTAATAACTTTTTTGCTATAGCAGTTCTTCCACACATTAGGAACCAGTTCATCAGTCATCATGGCATAAAGTGGATTGTCTGTATGAAGTGGAAGTACCTCTTCATTCTCAGGAACCAAGCCAAATCCACCTTCCACAGTATCCATAAATTCTTTTATATATCCGAATCTAAGAATATCAACTGGATTCTTTTGAAGATTGTCATGTAGCAATTCAAGAGCATTTTCCTCTAAATAATCATCACTATCTACAAATAAAACATATTGACCTCTACAATACTTCATTCCTGTATATCTAGCTGCAACTAAGGAGCCATTTTTCTCATGTCTAAGAACTTTAAATCTATCGTCTCCCTGACAAAAGCCAACACACATATTGTAAGAATCATCCGTAGAACCATCATCAACCAAGATAACCTCGAATTCTTTATATGTCTGATTCTTAATAGTTTCAATACAATGATCCATTAATCCCACTTGATTAAAAACTGGAATTAAAATGCTGAAAAAAATATCCATATATTTATTCTCCTATCCTAATCAATTAAATCAAAATCAAAAACATCTGAATAGTAATGCTCATCACTATATATTTCTGCGTCTAGACCTCTGTCACCCAGTTCACTAACAATGCTTTCAATAATTTTTGAACTATCATTTTGATTACCTACAATCAGATGCATATAATCACCGAAAGAACAGAAAATTGCATAATTAGCTCTGGCGGCATCGTAAATCAAGAAATCTTCAAACAAATCATCAACCGCATTACCCATAGTTATATCAGCCATATTAGTAATTACCATAGTCATTGGATTAAAGTTGTCAGCAGATGGTATGTTGGCTAGCTTATCTGCAATAGCTACCACTCCATTTGGGTCTGCCTCAAAACTTTCTACAAGCTCCGCCCTGTCACCTGCAAGCTTTATATGCAAATCTGCTTCAAGCTGTTCTTTCATATTCTGTTTTATTTGAAAACAACGAGTCTTTTCATCTTCCTTAAACATGTCATTTGTCATAGAAAGGAAAATACTATCTGAACAATTAACAAATGTATCTGCTTTTAACATTGGTCTTTGGTCAACACCTGACATTAAAATAATAGGCGAGTTTCCCTTATCAAAATGCTTATGAATTGCCATAGATACAATATCTGATACATAAGGTAATAAAGATACGCCTGATTTTTTTCTCGATTCATTGAACTTCTCAAGAGAAATCTTAGCCTTGCAAATATGAGTGTACTTACAGCTATTATCATATGGCTTTTCTGGAATTGAAAAAGCGTTTAAATTGCTAGCTTTAAAAATCGGATTTACGGATGAATCTCCATATTTTTCATAAGGCATATAGAAAACATCATTATCTAACATCATTGGATTTGGCTTAATTGTCCTGATATTTTTTGTATAGTAAGCTAAATCTTCAGCACTAATATCCATTCCAATTTTTTGCATATACAGATAAAGAACCGTCTTAATATACGAAACCGTACCGGCCCCATCAGAAACACCATGAAAGCCACTATATTTTAAGAACTTATCCTTATAGGAAAAGTAAAACAAAAGTCCATTAGTCTCATCCGACCCAAAATGTACAATCCTCTTGGAATCATATGGCAAAAAAGCCACATTGCCTGAACCCTCACTTGCTTCAAGCTTTCCATTATTAACATTTATTTTTCTATTAAATTCCGGAATATATTCAAGCGCTTCATCAGCACATTTTTTCATTACCGATAGATCAAATTCCTGTTTGAAATACATATCGCAAATAATATCTATTGTGGATCTACCAGATAATACGTAATAAAAAAACTTATCTGATGCACCTAATTTCATATACATCATCCTCCTCTTTTAAAAAAAATATAAGACTAATAAGCTGCGGTAGTCTTATGTATATTGAGAGTCAAACATCTTCCTATAAAGTCCTCTAAGTTTCATCAATTGCTCATGTGTACCATGCTCTTTTACATCACCATCTTGCAAATAAAGGATTTTATCAGCATCAACAATAGTGCTTAGGCGATGAGCAATAATAAAAGTTGTTTTTCCCTCCATAAGCTTAATCATTGCATCCTGAAGCCTTCTTTCTGTCTGTGTATCCACACATGATGTAGCCTCATCCAATATAAGAATAGAACGATTAGCTATAAATGCTCTTGCAATGGCAAGTAACTGTCTTTGACCTGCAGATATATTGGCTCCATTTTCCGCCAATACAAAATTAATTCCACCAGGAAGTAAATCAACAAAATAATCAGCCCCAACTCCCTCTAGAGCGACCTCAATTTCCTCATCAGTGGCATCCTCTCTACCGAGTCTAAGATTATCTGCAATGGTCCCCTGGAAAAACCAAATCTCCTGCGGAACGATTCCAATAAGCTCATGAAGAGTATCCCTATTAAAATCAGTTATCGGAACATTCCCAAGTAATATCTGGCCTTTCAGCACATCATAAAATCTCATTAGCAATTTAATCAGCGTAGTTTTACCAGCGCCTGTAGGACCTACAATAGCAATATGTTCTCCCTCTTTAACATCAAAAGAAAAATTATTTATGACTATCTTATCTTTTGAATAACCAAAGGAAATATTGTCAAAGGATACATTCATATTTGCAGCTTTTACACCTTCAACTGAGGTATCCTTCTCTTCCTCTTCGTCCACAAAAGCAAATACTCTTGAAGCTGCAGCTATAAAACTTTGATAAACACTTCCTAATCGAGCTATTTGCTGCATTGGCTCAGATATACTGTTTACAAAATTAAGAAATGTCTGAACATCACCAATAGGAATCTTTCCAAGGAATGTTAAAAAGGCTCCCAAAATCAAAACGGCAATATGAGCTATATGGCCCACCAACATAACGATTGGCGCCAAAAGATACGAACGAAACAAAGCCTTCTCACTGGCCTTCGATAACTTTCTATTAGTTTCTCTAAATATTGCCTCGTCATCTTCTTCATGGCCAAAAAGTTTTACCACATCAAATCCTGTGTAGTTTTCTTCAACTATTCCATTTAACTCTCCAAGAGTTTTTTGCTGAGCATCAAAATATTTCTGTGATTTAGATAAAACAAGCTTTGATGACAACGCACTAACAGGAACACTTAAAATAACTACAACTGCAAGGATTGGACTTCGATAAAACATTACAACTATCATCATTAATAGATAAATAGGTGCGTCAGCTATCTGAATTAAAAAGGTTCTAAAATTCAGTGAAAGAACATTTACATCATTTGTCAGTGTAGATAATATATCTCCATACAGATGATTTTCATAAAAGCTAAGAGGTAGCTTAGCCATTTTTTCAGAAATCTCTAGTCTAAGGCGAAGCACCATCTTTTGTGTAACATCAATAAGGACGTAATTCTGTAATAGCAAAAATATCCAATTGAATATATATGCCCCACCACATAATGCGATGTAAAACATCAGCTGATCAAATGGAAATGGCTGGTTATTTTTTAGAACCTTTGTCATTCCTTTTGCAAACACAGTAATTGATTGACCAAGCAACACCGGTCCTGCAACTTGAGTGATTGAGTAAAACAAAGCAAACACAAAGGAAAGATATACCTTTAACTTATCCTTACCTAGCAATCTTATGAGTCTTAAAATAGGTTTAGTTGTATCATTTGCCATAATTAAGCCCCCATTTGAGATTGAAGAATTTCTCTAAAGGTATCACTATGCACTGATAATTCTTCATATGTACCTTGTTCACAAATCTCCCCATCCTTCATTAAAATAACTTTGTCAGCATTCTTAATAATAGATAAACGCTGAGTTATAAATATTATGGAAATATCACCTACTATGCTCAAAAGCGCATCTCTTAACTTAACTCCCGTCTCTAAATCAAGAGCCGAGGCACTATCATCTAAAATCAACACTTTTGGAGAGCCAGACAAAGCTCTAGCAATAGTCAAGCGCTGCTTTTGTCCGCCAGAGAAGTTACTGCCCCCTTGTGAAATCCATTCTTCAAATTTTTTTTCTTTTTCATGAATAAATGATAAGGACTGAGATAACTCAGCTGATTCTAGAATAGTTTCATCATCGTAGTCCTTGTCTCTATAAGAGATGTTATATCGAACATCTCCAGTATGAAGAAAGACTCGCTGGGGAACATAACCAATAAATGACCTAAGGTCCTTAAGCTTCATATCTCTAACATCTACACCGCCAATAGTAATAGATCCTTTTGTAGCATCATAAAGCCTAGGTATAAGTTGCATCAAAGTAGTCTTGCCGCAACCTGTATTACCTGTGATAACCGTAAGCTCCCCCTGTTTAGCAGTAAAGGATATATCCCTCACAACAAATCCAGAGTCATCCGAATAACGAAAGCTTACAGAATCAAAGCAAACATCGTAATTAGATAAATTAGATACATTTTCTCCCTTTCCGTCTTTAATCGAAAGTTCCTTTTCAAGAACTTCTTTAATTCTTCCCATACATATAAATGCTGCCGGAAGTTGAATTCCAACCATAGCACCCATAATAATTCCAGATAAAGTCATAAAAAGGTAATTAATAAATGCAACAATATCGCCTACACTCCATATAGCCTTATCAGCAAATACCGCACAAACCCAAATTGCTATAATATCTACGATATTGATAACCATATACATACTTGGCTGCATTATTGATTGAGCAACATCTACGCGGGATGATATATTTTTTATTTTCTCACTAGTATCCTGGATTCTTCTACTGCTCCAGTTTTCTCGATTAAGCGCCCTAAGAATCTGTATGCCCGAAAGCCCCTCTCGTGTAACCCTACTGAGGCCATCAACAAGACTCATAAATGAGACATACAGTGGGCTAACTCTCATAACCAGAAGAATAAAAATTACAATCACAAGAACAACACCTAATATCAATAGAGCCACCAAAGTCTTTCCTAAAGAAAGAACTCCAAGCACTCCGCCGACAATAAGAAAGGGTACTGAAAGGGCCGTTGTAAGAGTTAAATACAAAGCACCTTGGATAGAAATAACATCCCCTGTGCTTCTTGTTATCATTGATGGAATAGAAATGTCATTCATTTCCTTTAAAGAAAATGTCAAAGCCTTCTCGTAGATTGCATTACGAATTCCCTCTGCAACTGAAACAGCAATTTTTCCAGCAAAATAGCCACTTGCTATATTTGCAACTGTCATGGCCACCATAATAAGCACCATGATAATTGTTGCATCAGTAAGGCCTTTTAAATAGATATCCTTACTGATGCCGCCTGTTGTGACGCTATAAGTATCATCCGTCACACGGGCTATATAACTTGTATTGAGCAATGAAAGCCCAACAACTACAATCGAGCAAATTACTAACAGCAATAATCCTCTTTTTTGCCTAAGTAAAAATCTCCCTAGTATTTTCATTATTAAGCCCCTTCAACTTGTCCTTCCATTGGGCGAGTAGCACGAGCCTTTGCAGCTGCAGCTCTCTTCTTTCTAAATTTGTCATACAAAATAGCTGAACCAATAGTAAGAACAAATTCAACAGGAACTATATAAAGATTTCTTGGATCTGATTTATCAATTCCAAATACATAATCCTGAAGATATGCCCAAAGCTGTGTATAAATGTAATGAATCAAATATGTATACATAGTAATATCACCAAGATATACAAGTAGCTTCCATGAGAATAGCTTAGACATATAGCCTCTTCCATAAATGCAAACAAGAAGCATTGGTAAACCGATTAAACAAGGTAATCCTACTGTACAATATGCAAGTGCAATACCAATATCACCGCCAATCAGATATACACCAGCTACAATAAACACGCTAAACACCTGTAATAATAGGAATGCCATTATTTCATAGAAAGTCCATAATCCCTTAGAATAAGGCTTAGCATCAATATCCCTAGTTTTTCTTCTTTCAACATAAATAAATCCAATAATACATCCTAAAATAAAATCAGTTGTTCTCATTATTGGAGAATTCATTGTAAACCAGATAAAGAACTCGCTATCCAAATATCCAGTTTTTGAACCAACAATAATTGTTGCAATAAAAGAAATTGTAAATAATAAAACTGCAGCAATTACACCATTTCTAATTGTCTTAAGCTTTTTGAGAAGCTTTACAATATATGGGAACAAAAAGTATGCAAAGATCATAACTGAAAGGAACCATGAAGGACCATTCAAGAAGAAGGTATATTGCTCTAAGTTTGGAACCCATGCCTGTAATAATGCTAAATTCACACCAACTCTAAATGCAAAATAGCCAAATCCCTCTGGACTTGTTCTGAAATAATCAAAGAAGAAAAATATTACAAATGCAAGTTGAATTAAAGCTGTTTCTACATGGAGAGGATATAATTTTTTAATCCTTCCAATAGAAAACTTAACGTTCTCAACAGGATTTGTTGATAATTCTCTTTCTGAATATGTATAAAACATTAAAAATCCAGACATCATCAAGAAAACACTCATTATAGAAATCTCAAAGAAAATTGGTACTCCTATAAGTCTATAAAATCCACTGTGTTCCCCAAAAACAACTAAAAACAATAAAAATCGTAAAGTTTGTAGTGCATCAAATCTTTTTCTAACAGCCATCTTTTTCTCCTCTTTTCTTTTTATACACAATCTTTAAAAATAATATTTCCCTCTTCTACACCGCTTATTTTAATTTTAAAACGAAGAGGTACTCTATATAATCCAGCATCGCTTGTAACTACTGGACGTACAACCTGGCCTGGTTCTAAGTCATCAGGCAAAATGATATGTGACTCATCCCCCTGATAATTGATAAATTCATAAAATTTATTATCGCGATTCAAAACATATTCGCCATTCTCTTCAGCCCTGGAACCAATCATGCCTTCTTCGCAAATAACCATGGATTTATCAATCTTAATTCCTGAATATTCATCAATTGAATTCGATGTAGGCTGTACATCTATAAGTGTAATATCCGATAATTTTTTCCAGATATCCCTAAGGCTAATTCTTTCCTTTTGGCTATATATTTCTCTTAATTCATTTGCCCTCTTTTGATTACGCTTTAGGTGTAATGCCAAATATTGTTTTACCGCATCATTAAAGCCATAATCCTTATGTAATTTTCCAGCTTCAATATCCTCTATTAAATCTGGCATGAATTCATATATGCTATCTTCGAATTTTCTAAAATCCGTAGCACCAAACACAATGATCTGATCTACATGTTTGTTAGCAACGCTCATTAAGGTGAAAAGGTATCTTCTAGCCAAGTCAAATTCTGGACTAGTATCTGCCTTATCATCCATCTGGTAATATATTTCTCGAGGAATAACAAATTTTCTTGTAAGCTCTGATAGGGTATATCTATATTTTCGATAATAACCATCTAGGGTAATGCCCGAAATGGTACTGCCAAGCACTCCATTATTGAAGCGGACAATAGGTGTGTCAGTCTCAGAAAATACCAGAATATTGTTTCCTTTTAGTACATTTTGAAATGCATCCGCATAGCTTATTGCTTGTTTTTCAGAAACAGGCATATACATTCCATTTATTAACTTCGTATACCAACTTGGCTTTTTACTTGCGTAAATATTAATGTCTCCAATACTCTTTTCCGCATCTACCATCGGCTGGTATGACTCGAGACTTTCAATAGGAACTTGCGATTGAAAGCCTCTGATAGACAAAATATCTTCAAAATGATAACGACTACCAAAATGAGTATTCTCATTTTCCTTTAAAATTCCAGCTAGCACGTCATAATCATTCTGAATTGTGCTTTGGTTTTCAAATCGCTTTGTATTAAGCAAAATTTCAAATGGAAGAATATTCATCATTGTTCTAAATGGCTCCATAAATCTTCCAGCTGGAATAGGTGTTGTCATTTTAAGGTATGGTTCAAAGGTTTCCTTAACAATTGTTCTTGTCTCCTTTTTTACAGAAGGTACCGACAAATATCGACTCATAACAAAACCAAGTGCCAAGATTATATTGTTAACATATAGTCCGTAATCTAATGCATCATCAATTATTCTTGTGGAATTGCGAAGCATGTGTAGGATATCTTCATCAGATTTATCACTACTTAAAATTGATTTCGAATTAATAAAATAGGTATATCCAATCAATTGAGGTAAGAAGCACATCTTATCTGCCAGATGAATTGTCTGCAGATTAAAATAGCAATCTTCTGCATTATCAATATCTTCATCAAACCTAATATGATTTTCATTCAAAAAGTCTCGTTTAAACGCTCTATTAGTTACAAAAAATGGAAAACTATTATAATTACGATTATCAACAGAATCATTCATATCCACGATAATCATTTCTCTAGTTGTATCCCAAGTAACAGTCTCAGATAGTGCCAGCATATCTGGATGTTCAAGTTCAAACTCTCTTCGGAATACAAGTATCTGAGAATTGCTTTTTTTGAAATAATAAATAATCTTCTCCAAAGCATCTTCTCTAAACTTATCATCTCCATCTAGAAATGCCACGTACTCGGAAGTCGCAAGATCAAGTCCAACATTTCTGGGACTAGATGGTGTTCTGCTTTCGTTATTAACCTCCTTTAAAATTACATTTTTAAAGTTGCTTAATTTCTTCTTTGCATAATCAATGTGGTCCTGATCACAATTGTGTAATGCAATTATCCATTCAATATTTTCAAAGCCTAATGTCTGCTTCAGCATGCTATCAATGCAGCTGTTAAACATTTCATAATCCACATTATGAAATGGTGTAATAACAGAAATAATGTATTCTCCCATATACGTTACCTCTCTCTCAACCTTTACTTTTTTAATTCATATATTTTTTCCTACTGCAACTGGATATCTCCAGCTATAAATATTACTTAGCTAATACCTTTAACGATTTACTAAAATGGAGCATAAAGCGTATTTTTATTTGCAGGACATATAAGCTTATATAAAAAGATAGCGCGGTTAATAGCTTCTTAAACAAAAAGCTTCAGACCGCACTATCATATGTACAAGAGGTGTCAAATGAAGACACTCTCCCTACTAAATTTTCAATATTCTTAGTAAAAACCATTAATTCAAGTCTCATAAGTAAATGCCCCAATTTTAGTAGCCGTGTATTAAGCAACGCAAAGGATTATATCATTTACTTTCTGACAAATCTTCGTGTTCACACTTTCTTCACATTTAAATTTCAAAATATTAACATTAATTTTCAGTTTATTTTCAATAGTATTGCAATAATATTTCACTTCATTAGCAGAGCATGTGTTTACTCAAGGTTAAAGAAAACAAAAAAAAGAGTCTTGGATAACCAAGACTCCTTCAAATTCTTAAATTAATTAAGCTGCTACCTTAGACTTTGCAACATCAACAAGCTTTGCAAAACCTTCAGCATCGTTAACAGCGAGCTCAGCGAGCATCTTTCTGTTCATCTCAACACCAGCGAGCTTAAGACCATACATGAACTTAGAGTATGAAAGTCCATTTATACGAGCTGCAGCATTGATACGAGCGATCCAGAGCTGTCTGAACTGTCTCTTCTTCTGCTTTCTACCAGCGTATGATGATGTAAGGGCACGCATAACTGACTGCTTTGCAACACGATACTGCTTGCTTCTAGCGCCTCTGTAACCCTTTGCTAACTTTAATGTTCTATTGTGTCTTTTCTTAGCGTTTAATCCGCCTTTAACTCTTGCCATTTTAAATTCCTCCTAACCAAACTAATAATTAACAACCAATCTTAAAGATATGGAAGTACTTTCTTCATGTTCTTTACATTTGTTGAATCAACGATTGCAGACTGACGAAGATTTCTCTTTCTCTTTGTAGTCTTCTTGGTTAAGATATGGCTCTTGTATGCCTTATTTCTCTTAAGCTTTCCTGTTCCTGTTACCTTAAAGCGCTTTGCAGCTGCTCTTCTTGTCTTCATCTTTGGCATGATAATTTCCTCCTGAATTTAAGATTTCTTTTCTGTAAGCACCAATGACATACTACGTCCTTCAATCTTAGGTGCCTTTTCCACTACTGCAACCTCAGCAAGTGCCTCAGCAAAATCATCAAGAATGTGCTTAGAGGACTGCATATG
The DNA here is from genome assembly GCF_900101325.1 of Pseudobutyrivibrio sp. AR14. Taxonomy (NCBI): domain Bacteria; kingdom Bacillati; phylum Bacillota; class Clostridia; order Lachnospirales; family Lachnospiraceae; genus Pseudobutyrivibrio; species Pseudobutyrivibrio sp. AR14. Next base: position 302,685 of record NZ_FMUY01000002.1, on the reverse strand, counting down.
AGCCATCTCACGGCCACGGAAACGAAGTGTTACCTTAACTTTGTCGCCCTTAGAGATGAACTTCTTAGCTGCGTTAACCTTTGTGTTCATATCATTAGCATCGATGTTTGGAGACATACGAATCTCTTTAACTTCAACAACGTGCTGCTTTTTCTTAGCTTCCTTTTCCTTGCGAGCCTGCTCATAACGGAACTTACCGTAATCAACAATTTTGCACACAGGTGGATTAGCCTTTGGTGAAATCTTGACGAGATCTAATCCCTCGTCGTCTGCAAGTTTCTGCGCCTCGCGCGCTGACATGATGCCAAGCTGTTCCCCATCTGAGCCAATAACACGAACTTCTTTGTCGCGAATCTGCTCATTAATCATTAAATCGCTAATGGTACTACCTCCAAAAAATATAAAAAAAATAGTGGATACAGAATATCCACCATAAATCATCACAAACAAGGTTTGTGTGAAATATAAGACCCAAGTCACTGTACTCATACGTGCTAAGGTGAGAGTGGATACTCTACTTTGTTTTCACAACAGTGATAATTTAACATATAAATCCGTCACCGTCAACATTTTTTACAAAATTAGTTCAATATAAATTTATTGATAACCTCTGCTATTCCGCTGTGATTGTTGTCATTTACTGTGACATAATCAGCAGCATCCTTAAGTTCTTTTCTAGCATTGGCCATAGCAACACCTACGCCTGCTATCTCAACCATGCTAATATCATTTTCCTCATCACCACAGGCGATGACATTAGAAAGAGAAATGTTAAGCTGCTTTGCCAGCTCTCTAACACCATTGCCCTTGCCAGTGCCCTTCTTAACATATTCAAGAAAAGCATAATGAGAAAAGAAATTATCGTATCTGTCATCAAATTGACTGGCATGAGCAACTCTAAACTGCTCTAGACGCTCTGGCTTATCATATTCAATAGCCATGATTTTAGTGATATTTTTCCCCTTTAGGGTATTGATATCTGTAATGTAAAACAATGATTCTCTAGAAACCTGCTTATAGCTCTCTATAAAGTAATTCTCATTGAAAGTATATATGCATCCATTGTCAAATACCAGGCATGTAAGGTCAGCCTTTAGAATCTCAACAACAAGCTCTAGTGCTGTATCATTATCGATACAATCTTCAAACAGCACCTTATCGCTATTCATCTCAGTGCCTACTACCCCCTGATATCCAAGCATATATACATTATCGCGCTTGAACTCATCGTATATAGATAGAATTCTCTTCAGTGCATTATTAGGTCTACCAGTATTAAATGCAAATACATTGCCTTGATCTAGCATCTTTGTAATAGCATTAAGATTTTCTTTTGAGATGTTTTTGTCATCATCAAAAAGTGTTCCATCCATGTCCACAGCAAGTAATTTTGTATTATTCATCAAAAACCTCATTGGCAAGTCGAGGGATAAACGTCCTACTTTGGTAGAAGTTTATCTCTTGCTCATTACTCTTTTTAGCCTCTTTACAGAATGTATCCTGTGCACCCACAGGCTTCTTACCTCTTTGAGGTTTTACTTTAACATAATTTGCCTCATCTGTCATCTCGTAAGCCTTAAGTGTATCAGCCAGTTGTACATCTAAAATATGTTTTACCTTTGCCTTTAAAACCTGATCCTCAACAGGGAAAATAATCTCAACTCTTCTATCAAGATTTCGAGGCATCCAATCTGCAGAACCCATATAAATATTTTCTGCACCATTGTTATAGAAATAAAAGATACGGGCATGCTCTAGGTATGTTCCCACAATAGATGTAACCTTAATATTTTCACTTACACCAGGAATACCAGTCTTAAGACAGCAAATGCCTCTAACTATAAGTTGGATTTGAACTCCTGCATTACTTGCCTCATAAAGCTTTTCTATTATCTCTTTGTCGCATAGGGAATTCATTTTGGCAATAATAGCAGCCTCTTTGCCATCCTTAGCATGCGCAATCTCTCTGTTAATCAACGCTACAAATGTATCTCTAAGCCAAAGTGGTGCCACTACAAGCTTGTTCCAAGCAGCAGGCTCAGAATAGCCAGAAAGCATATTGAATACAGCAGTTGCATCCTCTCCATAGGAATCCTGGCAAGTGAGCATTCCACAGTCTGTATAAAGCTTGGCAGTTGAATCGTTGTAGTTACCAGTGCCAAGGTGTACATATCGCTTAATACCATCCTCTTCTCTACGAACAACAAGAGCTATCTTACAATGTGTCTTTAGACCAACCAATCCGTAGATAACATGGCATCCAGCCTTTTCAAGCTTCTTAGCCCAGATAATATTATTTTCCTCATCAAATCTGGCCTTAAGTTCAACTAATACAGTAACCTGCTTTCCATTTTCAGCAGCGTGGGCAAGGCTTGCAATAATAGGTGAATTACCACTGACACGATAAAGTGTCTGCTTTATTGCCAATACCTGTGGATCAAAAGCTGCTTGAGCTATAAAATCCACAACTGGATCAAAGGTCTCATAAGGATGATGTAAAAGAATATCTCCTTTTTTTATTTCATCAAATATCTTCTCTCCTGGCTTAAGTCTAGGATTGTCCTGAGGCTTAAAACTAGGGGACCTAAGTTCACTATGACCTTCTATTCCGTATAGCTTCATAAGGAATGTCAAGTCAATAGGTCCCTTTATTTTGTAGATATCAATTTCATTTACCCCTAGGTTCTTTTTCAAAATAGCAAGAAGCTTTTTGTTAATTGAGGACTCCACCTCAAGGCGAATAACCTCGCCCCATTGGCGAGATTTAATCTGCTTTTCAATCTCGCGAAGTAAATCCTCTGCCCCCTCCTCATCAATAGAAAAGTCAGCATTACGCATAATACGATAAGGAGATGCTGCCACAACATTGTAGTTTAAAAACAGCTTATCCATGTTGCGTTCAATAATCTGCTCTAAAAGAATAAAGCAATCATGCTTGCCCTCGTCAGAAGGAAGGGATATAAATCTTGGAAGTACAGAAGGCACCTGAACTGTTGCGAACTCAACATCATCATTGTTAGAGCCAGCCACAAGTGCATCCTTTTTCTTTTCAATTAAGGCAGCAATATTTAATGACTTATTCCTAATAAGAGGAAATGGTCTTGATGCATCAAATGCCATAGGCGTAAGTACCGGATACACCTGACTCATAAAAAATGAATCAACATACTTAAGCTGTTCAGCATTTAAATCCTCATACTTATCATATATAAGAATGCCTTTTTCCTTTAATATAGGCATAAGACTGCGACTGAAGGTACTATACTGAAAATCAACTAGCTCTCTTGTTTTCTCATTAATTAAAACAAGCTGCTCCGTAGGTGTCATGCCTGCTATATCTGGCTTAGTGTAGCCTGCATGCTCCATATCCTTCAAAGAGGCAACCCTTACCATAAAAAACTCATCTAAATTAGAAGATGTAATAGAGACAAATTTTAGGCGTTCCAAAATTGGAAGCTCCTTGTTGGTGGCCTCGTTTAAAACACGCTGCTCAAATTTTAACCAGCTTAATTCTCTATTATCAAAATTTTTAAAGTCTGATATATTAACCTTTGTCTTCATAATCCCCACCTATTTACTGCTTTTCTCTAAGCACTGGTTTGATACCAAATATTTCCTGGAAATAACTAGCATTTTTAGTAAAAAGCCCCTTTTCAAGAGCAAGAGAACTATTGGCCTCGATGTTAATTACAAGCTCATTATCCTTTACCCTCATAGAAACATTTTTTATTTTCTGCTTATGTGATCTATCAAGGGCATTTGCAACCTTTAGGATTGCAAGAAGCTTTAAAATAGTTAAATACTCATCCTGAGTAAATCTATCTGACATATTGTCATAAGGCTCCACTGGCTTGCGATTGAACTCTACAGTACTTGCAATAAGCTCTCGTTCCTTATGAGTCAGTCCCAATATCTCTGATGCCATAATTATGGTGTATGAACAACTAGATGCCTCCGCAAGGCTAATGTACTTGCCGCAATCATGTAAGATTGCGATACATTCCATCAATACCCTATGGCGCTTTGTAAGTCCATGGTATTTTTTCATGGCATCAAATATCTCACCAGAAAGTCGATAAAGTGCCTTGAGATGAGGCTGATAACTGCCATATCGCTTGGCAATTGACCATGCTGCAGTGATGATATCATTGTCAAAATCATGCTTTGAAACTAGCCATTTCTTTTGATAGCTATGGTTGTACATCATGCCCTCAGCTACAGATACACCTGGGGCAAATACCATCGCCGGATTGAGAGTCTCAGCCAATGCCTTATAAAGCATTACTACAGGCTCAATTACATTTTCATTATCAAGATAGATATCATTGCTATCATCAAATCTCTTAATGTACTGTCTATTAATTTTATTTAAACAATCAAGATACTCTTCTGTTTTTATACTCTTAGATGAAAAACTAGATATACGCTCTGTAATACTATTTACCTGAACGCCAAAAAGAATCATGTACTTAGGCTCAATATCTCTAAGAAACATAGTCTTAAAAACATCCAGCTCTTTATACATCATCTCATAAGTCTGCTCCAATGAATTGCCTGAAGTTGAACCAAGCTTTCTTAAATTTTCGTTGATAGAAACTGTACCCAAAGAAAGATGCTGGGTAGTGATAATCTTCCCCTTTGAGAAAAGAGTAATTTGCAAAGAAACTCCACCTACATCTACAAGTACGGCGGAGTCGCTGATTAATTCATCAAAATTTTCTGTGGATGCCACAGCCTGATATCCTAAAAATCTCTGCTCAGAGTTGGACAGAACTATAGGGCTAAATCCTGTGCGCATTTTAATCTGCTCCAGAACCACTAAATCATTAGACGCCTGGCGAATATTAGGACCTGCAACTACAGAGAAAGCGTCTACCTTATATCCCTCTATAGTGCGCTTCATATCATTTAAAATACGACATAGTTTGTCAACTGTCTCAGGCAGAATCATCCCCTTGCTAAGGATATCCTTGATAATATCTGACTGAATCTTTTGAACGTCTATTGTCTTTGCACCCTTTTGCTTAACCACCTCAAAAACCTTTAGAGTGGTCTCGTAAGTCCCAATATAAATGCTAGCAAATAATTTCATTTAAACCCCCACAATAATTATTAATAATTTCCCAAAACCCTAAGGCTAACACACTCCTCTTGAAGTCCTGTAAGGACATTTAAAACGGCCTCATCATTGAGATTGCCATCGATATCTATAAAGAATCTATATTGCCAATTAACCCCCTTAATTGGTCTAGACTCAATTCTATTCATATTGATTCCATTGAACATGAGATTTGATAATACTCTATAAAGGCTACCTGGCTCATGAGGAATCTCAAAGCAAAGACTAATATGAGATGCTGTAGCCTTGTACTTTTTATCCTTTGAAACAATAATAAATCTAGTTTCGTTTTCTTTATTGTCTTGAATGCTCTCCTCTAAAACCTCAAGGTCATAAAGTTTGCAATTTAAAATGCTGCCGATAGCTGCCTGTGTAATATCCTGATCATCTCGAATCTTCCTAGCACTAGCAGCAGTGTTATGGAGGTTTTTAACATCCCAATCCATATGCTGAGTGCGAATGTACTCATCACACTGGGCAATAGCTTTTGCGTGAGAATATACAGTTTTGATATCTTCTATTTTGGCACCCTTAAGACCAAGAAGAGCATGCTCAACTTTTAAAATCTGCTCACCTACAATTGCAACATTGTATTCAGAAAGTAAATCAAAATTCTCTTCTATAGAGCCTGCAAGACTGTTCTCAATTGGAAGAACTGCATAGTCAGCCTCACCATTAACGATGGCCTCCATTGCATCTCGCCAGGCATCTACATGAAAGCTGGATTTCATCTTACCTTTGAAGAACTCATCCATCGCAATCTGAGAATAGGCTCCCTCAACACCTTGGAAGCATACTATAGAATCAGAAAAATCAAAATCATCAACTCTCTTAAATCCAGAATCAAAGCTAAATCCATTGTCACGTAAAATGGCAAACTGCTTTTTACGGCTGATAGACATTATCTGAGTATATAACTCGCGAACTGCCTGAACATAAAAATCATCTGATACAAATGATGATAATTTATCCAGCTTTTCCTCCTCACGCTTTTTGTCGTAAACCTTTTTGCCTGTAGAAATCTTGTATTCAGCCACCTGACAAGCAAGTTCCATACGCTTTAAAAATAATTCCAAAATGCCCTTGTCTACTGAATCGATTTCCTCTCTAATGTCCGCTAAGTCTCTCATGTTGCTCCTATTCTTTAAGTTCAATTATCGGTGGATCAAATATTCCTACCTGTGTTCCTCCATTTTTAACATGGAATGTAGTTCCTGAAAAAAAGTCTGCGAAATAAACATATTCGCTGGTAATATTAATATTATTAAACTGTCCCTCTGCCAATAATACTTCAGCACCTGATGTCAAATCTACACGATACAATCCGTCTGGATTGCCCTTGATAGATTGATAGTATAGGTAATTGCCTGAAATATTATAACCTGATGTACCATACTGAGTAACCATAGTACCATCACCACCAGATAACGGTGCACTATATACTCTTTCCTTGTCATCCAGATTCATGTAATAAAGTGTATCGCCAATTATCATAGGCATCCAAAGATTCTTATCAGAAACAAATGAAGAATCCTTGGTATCAAGATTCATTGCATGGAGATTATGATCATTTTTAACACCTGCGTAATAAAGCTTTTCTCCCACCATACATCTAGGATCAATTGACGAATCAGAAAGCTGCTGCTTGTCCTTACCATCAATACCAACTATGTAAAGTGTAGTAGCTTCCTCAGCATCATAATGATAGTAAACAATTCTGTTGCCAGCTAATGAACATGCATTGCAGTCATCAACATCAAGAAGAATTATCTTGCCATTACGCTTTGCCATGCGGCACAAGCTGTTTGCATTGACGTCAAAGCCACCATAACTAGAGTTACTTTTATTTCTACTGTAATAAACATAGTGCTCATCAGAATTTAAAAAATAAACTGAATCGCCATTTACAATATCAATATCACTCTCGTCTGGATTCATCTTATAAAGTCTACTTCCGTCGTTAGGATTAGCAAAATATACCACTCCATCATATTCGCAGAACAGACCATTGCCATAGAGATTACCAACGGTGTTACCATTGGTCCCTGGCTCATTAAACCGAGTAACGGTGTTAATGTATTTGTAATATGCTAAACCACCTGCAATACCTAAAACAACTAAAATTACAATAACCCTTCGTAGTACCTTCATTGTACAGCCCTCCCCTTGAAAAGATTAAGTAAAGTCAAAAATTGAAAGCTGGTTAGACTGAGGCAAATCAGTGATAATGCCTAGCTCAACCATTGTATCAAGTATTGTCTGTGAAACCTTTCCTCTGTCCTTGATATCGTCCAACGACAGGAACTTGCCTTGAGATGCAGCAATCTGTAACTGCTCTGCAGCCTTGTCACCCATACCTGGAAGTGAGTTGAACGGAGGAAGTATCTTTCCATCTACTATTTTAAAGTATCTTGAGTCAGATTGGTATAGGTCCATAGGTAAAAATTCAAATCCGCGGGCATACATTTCCTGAACAAGACGAAGTGCTATAAGCACATCCTTGTCTGTTGCAGATAAATCCGACTGAGATTTTAAGTTTTTAATCTCTGCCTCACATCTGGCCTTACCCATACAACATTTCTCATAATCGAAACCACCTGCTCTAATCGAGAAGAAAGCTGCATAGTATGCCAAAGGATAATTAATCTTACAATATGCTACTCGCCAAGCCATCATAACATATGCTGCAGCGTGAGCCTTAGGGAACATGTATTTAATCTTCTCGCAGGAACCAATATACCAATCAGGTACACCATGCTCTTGCATGTGCTGCTTATAAGTAGGCCATTCATCACATTTGCCCTTTGCTACAATACCCTTTCGCACTCGCTCCATAATTGTAAATGATTCAGCTGGATCAAGTCCCTTGTGAATCAAATAAACCATAATATCATCTCGAGTACAGATAGCCTCTGTGATAGTGGCTACACCACTTAGAATAAGATCCTGAGCATTTCCAAGCCATACATCAGTACCATGGGCAAGACCTGCTATTCGAACCAAGTCAGTAAAATACTTTGGCTTGGCCTCAACAAGCATCTGCATGGCAAAATCAGTACCAAACTCTGGTATACCAAGTGTTCCAAGTGGTGTGCCCATAATGTCATCAGGAGTAATACCAAGAGCCTCAGTGCTCTGGAACAATGACATAACCCCCTTATCATCAAAAGGAATTGTAGTGGCATCTATTCCTGTCAAATCTTCAAGTCGCTTAATCATTGTAGGATCCAAGTGACCTAAGATATCAAGTTTCAGAAGGTTGGCATCGATTTTATGGTAATCAAAGTGTGTGGTAACAATATCTGTATCCTTATTTGCAGGGTGCTGCACCGGTGTAAATGAGTAAATATCCTCGCCGTTCGGAAGAACAACTACACCACCAGGATGCTGACCAGTAGTAGATTTAACACCTTCAATGCCCTTTGCAATACGCTCATTTTCAGCACGACGCTTTCGCATATCGCGCTTCTCAAAGTATTTCAAAACATATCCAACGGCGTTTTTATCTGCAAGAGTAGATACTGTACCGGCCTTAAATGTCTGGCCCTCACCGAAAATAACCTCAGTATATTTATGAGCCTTTGACTGATATTCATTTGAGAAGTTCAAATCGATATCAGGCTCCTTATCTCCCTTGAAACCAAGGAATGTCTCAAATGGAATATCAAATCCATCCTTGGCAAGTGGCTTGCCACAGTTAGGACAAATCTTATCAGGCATATCCACTCCTGATAGACCCTGATTGACTATCTCCTTAACTTCTGGTCCGTCAAAATCCACATAGAAACAATTAGGACATCTATAGTGTGGAGGAAGTGGATTAACCTCTGTAATACCGGCCATTGTGGCTGCAAATGATGATCCAACGGAACCACGGGAACCTACTAGATATCCATCCTCGTTGGACTTCCAAACAAGCTTCTGAGCGATAATATACATAACGGAATATCCATTACCAATGATAGAGTTAAGCTCTCTTTCAAGTCTGGCAGAAACTATCTCAGGAAGCTCTGGGCCATATACCTCATGAGCTCTAGTCTCACAAATACGGCGCAAATCCTCTTCTGAGTGTTCGATTACCGGAGGACACTTATCAGGTCGTACTGGATGAATGTACTCGCACATATCCGCAATCTTATTTGTATTTTCAATAACTACCTCATGAGACTTTGCCAGTCCAAGGTAAGCAAACTCCTCAAGCATCTCATCGGTAGAATGTAGATAAAGTGGAGCCTGCTGATCAGCATCATCAAAGCCCTTATTAGCCATAATGATACGACGATATACTTCGTCCTCTGGATCAAGGAAATGCACATCACAAGTAGCTACTACAGGCTTATTAAACTCTTCACCTAGGGCTACAATCTGCTTATTAATCTCCTGTAAGTCCTTAACAGAATTAATGTCCTCATATTTGTCTGAGCGAATCATAAATTCGTTGTTACCTACAGGTTGAATTTCAAGATAATCATAGTAATTTGCAATACGAGCAATCTCAGAATCATCTCGACCATCTATGATAGCACCATACAGCTCACCTGCCTCACAGGCAGAACCTATAATAAGTCCCTCTCTGCACTCTGTAAGGAGAGACTTAGGCACTCTAGGATATCTAGAGAAATAATTAAGATGAGACTCTGAAACCAATCTATAAAGATTAATACGTCCTAAATCATTTTTAGCAAGAACAATACAATGATGAGCACGCATCTTTTTAATCTGCTCTGGACCTGGCTTGCTGTGGTCGTTAAGCTCTGTAAGAGTATAAATTTTTTCGTTTTCAAGCTTCTCTATGAACTTCTTCCAAATTTTCGCAGTAACCTCTGCATCGTCGACAGCTCTATGATGATGCTCATTAACAAGATTCTCAGCCTTGCAGACAGCATCTAGATTAAATCTGGCCATATGAGGATGCAAATATCTCGCCACCTCAACTGTATCTACATGGGTGTAATCATAATCTAATCCAAGCTTTTTGCAGTTATATTTAATGAATCCTGTATCAAATCCGGCATTGTGAGCAACAAGTACAGTACCCTTACAGAATTCCATAAACTTTGGAAGAATCTCCTCAATAGTAGGAGCATTTTCGACCATCTCATCCTTTATTGATGTAAGCTCTGTAATACGATATGGAATTGGAACCTGAGGATTAACAAACTCAGAAAATCTATCAACTATCTCGCCATTAACAATCTTTACGGCGCCAATCTCGATAATCTTGCAGCTTCGAGGGTTAAATCCAGTTGTCTCAATATCGAATACAACATACTCATCCTGAAGGCTCTGTCCCTTGTCATTGGTAACAATGAGCTTGGTATCATCCACAAGATAAATCTCACAACCATAAATAACCTTGAAATCACCAAGGCCCTTCATATGATCCGCATCACAGAATGCCTGAACAACACCATGGTCAGTAATAGCAAGTGCCTTATGTCCCCAATCCTTAGCTCGTGAAATAATAGATGTAATCTCAGATACACCATCAAACTCTGACATCTTTGTATGGCAATGAAGCTCAACTCTCTTTTCAACAGCCGTATCAGTTCTAACGACTCTGAAATCCTTTATCTTTTGAACTGCATTAATACGACCAACAGTAAGCTCCTTAGAAAACTGGTCATCATCCAGCTTACCTGAAACCTTGTAGAATCCGCCTACCTTAAATAGCGATTCAAACTCCTTACCCTGATCCAAGTCAGCAAACCAGAACTTTACAGAAATTGAATCTGTAAAATCAGTCATGGAACCAGAACCAAAGTAGCCTCCCTTTTTAGTCTCTCTAAATTCAAGAGCTGTAAGCTGACCACGAATAACAATTGGTCCAAGTAACTCTCCAGTAATCTCCTCCATAGGAGTTGCATTTTCAACAATCTCATTACCCATAATAATATCTGGGTCATCGGATTTAGTAAGTGGTCTAACAAATTTCTTCTCAGGCTCTTCTGATTTAGGCTCATCCTTAGATTTCTTGCCCTCAGGTTTAGGTTTAGCCTCTTCTTTTTCTTCTGGAGCAGATTGTTGTCCTGCACCTGCAGTACGAGCATTGATAGCAGCAATTTTGTTTTCTATCTCCATCTGAGCATTTTGAAGATATTTGCTCTTTTTAGGTGCCTTGTATTCAAAATCAATAGGCATATTTAGATGGCAACGACTATTTAAAATAGCAGAAAGCATATCGTGAAGCTCCTGCTCCTTTTCCTTGCCTATTAATGTATCCTCTATGGTAACTGTCAAATGACCATTCTCTGGGAAATCCAAATCGGCCTTTTTATATATGTTAAAAAGAAGAGCACTCTTCTCCTCAAGCTCCTCTAAAATGCTATCGTTGTATGAACTTAAAAGATTGGATGGAGTATACTGACTAGACAAGTCAAAATCTTCGAATATACGAATTGTAACTCCGTTGTTAGGGAAAAACTGTTTTTTAATAGACTTTTCCAAATGCCAGATTCGGCGCTTTGGAATCAATGTATTGAAAGTAACGTATATACGAATATCGTCTTTAGAGCGCCCTGTACTTACCTTAGTGATTGTGGCATCACTAAGAGCTGTACTTAAGTCACTCTCCGTATTCATATTAGGGAAAACTTCAAAGAATCCCATTTGGTCCATAAATCATTCTCCAAGTTGAAGTCCGGCAGTTACGCCTACAAGCCTTAGAGTTTCCATCCTCAACTACACGTTTCGGATTGGAAACCTAAGAGCTTGTAGACTACTGCCTCACTTAAAATTTTTAGATTAATAATAATTTTTACATCAAAAATAGTATTCTTCTCAGATACCACTTTACATCCGTGGCCATGCAAGAAGCTCTTCTCTGAGAGCATTTAGTAGCTGGTCTTCTGGAAGTTTCTTAACTATCTCACCATGCTTAATGAGAAGTCCCTCACCAATACCACCAGCGACTCCAAGGTCTGCCTCTTTCGCCTCACCTGGGCCGTTAACAACACACCCCATAACAGCAACCTTGATATTAAGGTCGGAAAATTCTTCAACCATGTTTTCAACCTTGTTAGCAAGACCAATAAGGTCAATCTGAGTACGTCCACATGTTGGGCATGAAACAACCTCAATACCGCCTTTACGAAGTCCAAGAGTACGTAAAATAAGCTTGGCAGATTTAATCTCCTCAATAGGAGCACCTGTAAGTGATACTCGAATAGTATCTCCTATTCCCTGAGACAAAATCATGGCAAGACCACAGGCACTTTTGATATTGCCTGCTGTAACGGTGCCAGCCTCAGTAATACCAACATGAAGAGGATGTTCTGTCTTATCAGCAATAAGCTCATGGGCCTTCACGCACATCATAACATCTGATGATTTAATACTGATAACTAAGTTGTCATATCCTAAATCCTCGATAATTTTAACTTTATCAAGTGCAGACTCTACAAGCCCCTCTGCAGTAACCCCACCATATTTTTCTACTAAGTTCTTTTCTAGAGAGCCAGAATTAACACCGACTCTAATAGGGATATTCTTAGCCTTAGCAGCCTCTACAACAGCCTTGATTCTATCGATGCTTCCGATATTACCTGGATTAATACGAATCTTGTCAGCTCCATTTTCGATAGCTGCAATTGCAAGTCTGTAATCAAAATGTATATCTGCTACAAGTGGAATATGAATCTGCTTTTTAATTTCAGAAAGCGCCTTTGCAGCATCCATATCAGGGACAGCAACACGTATAATATCGCATCCTGCCTTCTCAAGCTCTAAAATCTGAGCAACAGTTGCCTCTACATCCTGAGTCTTTGTATTACACATTGACTGGATGAGGATAGGATTGCCTCCTCCAATTACTCTATTTCCAATTTTAACTTCTTTTGTATTCATGATTTACCTCTAAAAGATTTTGGCAATATCGTTGTACATAACAACAATCATCAAAAGCATTAAAAGTGCAAAGCCCACAAGATTGATTCCATTTTCAATCTCTGGCTTCATTTTCTTACGACGAATAGCCTCTATAATGTAAATGAACAATCTACCACCATCTAATGCAGGGAATGGAATAAGGTTCATTACTCCAAGGTTTGCTGATAGCAAAATTGATATCGACATCAAATTTAAAACAATATATTTAATACCATCAGCAGCTGATGAATCATAGACATCAGAAATAGCTTTACCAACTCCAATAGGACCTGATACTTCTTTTACAGATATCTCATTAGTGACAAGCATTCTAAGACTCTGAACAGTCATGTATATCTGATACTTTATTTCATATCCACCGTAAGCCAGTATGGATATAGGATTAGTAAGCTTATCACGTCCCGATAATCTATTTACACCGAGTAAATATCTACCCTCTTCCTCATTGTAAAAAGGTGTAAGTGTAGTTGAATAAGTCTTGCCATCACGCTTATAGCCAACTGTAATATCATCACCAGATGAATGAAGGAAATTGTAGATAGAGATTTCCTCATAAAAATGAATATTATATCCATTAAGAGAAACAATCTCATCTCCTGCCTCAATACCAGCAGCCTCAGCAGGAAGCCCCTCTGAAACAGAAGTAACAATAGGCTTATTAACTCCTGCTATAGCAATTAAAATAACTGCAAGAATATAAGCCAATATAAAATTAAATAATGGTCCACCAAATACAATTAAAAATCTCTGCCAAAGAGGCTTTTTACTGAAAGCTCTATCACTATCACTCTCCTGATCCTCTCCTTCCATTACACAAGAACCGCCAAATGGAAGTGCCTTTAAACAGTATTTAGTCTCACCCTTACCCCATGATAAAAGTGTTGGTCCAAGACCAAGTGTAAACTCGTTAACCTTTACATCAAATTTCTTAGCAAAAAGAAAATGTCCTAGCTCGTGAAAGATAATAATAAAGCTAAAAATCAAAATAGCAATAACTATTTTCATAACTACCACCTACCCTCAATAAAGTCATATGTCATCTGCTCTGTCTCTAATACTTGCTCGATAGTAGGATTTGGAATAAAGTCCACATTTATCATAGCCTCAGAAACAATCTCAGGAATTTCCAAAAACTTTATTTTATTATTTAAAAATTTAGCAACTGCCTTTTCATTAGCTGCATTGAAAACTGTAGGAACATTGCCACCTGCATCCATTGCATCATAAGCGAGAGAAAGTCCGTAGAATGTCTCCATATCCGGCTTCTCGAATGTAAGGGTACCTACTTTGAATAAATCAAGAGGCTCCGAATACAAAGTCTTACGATTTGGATAAAACAATGCATATAAGATAGGCAATCTCATATCTGGAGTACCCATCTGGCCAATAACTGCACCGTCCATAAACTCAACAGCAGAATGTAAAATACTCTGAGGATGAACAACTACCTCTACCTGATTAAGATTCACTCCAAAGAGCCACTTGGCCTCCATAACCTCAAGACCTTTATTAATCATGGTTGCAGAATCGATAGTAATTTTAGCCCCCATAGACCAATTAGGATGCTTTAATGCATCCTCAAGTGTAACATTCTCCAAATCATCAAGAGTCTTGCCTCTAAATGGCCCTCCTGATGCAGTAAGTAATATCTTAGAAATCTGATTATGTCTCTCACCGTTAAGTGACTGGAAAATCGCGCTGTGCTCACTATCTACAGGTAAGATAGACACACCCTTTTCCTTGGCAAGAGGCATAATAATGTGCCCTGCTGTAACAAGAGTCTCTTTATTAGCAAGTGCAATTGTCTTTTTTGCATTGATAGCAGCGATTGTAGGCTGAACACCAATCATACCTACTACAGCTGTAACTACAGTGTCTGCATCTTCCGCAGTGGCAACTGCAATAAGACCATCCATTCCATAGCGAATATCAATATCTATATCAGAAAGTCTAGTCTTTAAATCATTAGCCAATTTCTCATTTCCAACAGAAACAAGGCTTGGTCTATACTTTCTAATCTGCTTTTCAAATAAATCAATATTAGAACCACATGACATAGCAACAACCTGCAAGTCATCAGGATTCTGTGAAACAATATCAAGAGTCTGTGTTCCTATGGAACCAGTTGACCCTAAAATAGCAATCTTTTGTGCCATTTTAAAACTCCTAAAAATTAAATTCTAAATAAGGCCTAGGCCCAGATAAGACCGAGGCTCAAAATAATTATACGTAAAAATAATTAGCCAAGAAGTAAATAATTGGTGCAGTAATAATAATACTATCAAATCTATCAAGGACACCACCATGGCCAGGAATAAGCTTGCCGTAATCCTTGATTTCGAAATTACGCTTAATTGCAGATGCAGCCAAATCTCCCACCATTGAAATAAGGGCTCCTACAGCAGAAATGCAAACAAGCGGAAGAATTGCAAAATCATCTACCTTGAATACATTTGAAACAACAGCGCAGTATATAGCTGTAAGCAAGCAGGCTCCAACCACGCCACCAACAGCACCCTCAACCGATTTCTTAGGCGATAAAATAGGTGACATCTTATGCTTTCCAAATAAAACACCAACACAATATGCACATGTATCACAGCCCCATGAACAAAGGAAAATCAGCCATACAATAAACTGGCCCTTTGGAAGCATTCTTGTCTGATACAAAAATGAAAGCATAACGCCTACATAAAATAATCCAAAGAACACTGCCATAATCTGATGGCTGTGAAATTTAGGATAGCTAAAAACAAATACCGCAAGAAGCAGAATCAAGAAAGCTAACATGATTACCATATTATCACCAGTAAAGTTAAATCTAAGGTCAAGATAATATGCTACAGCTGCTAAATATCCTAATATACCAGGAAGCTTCTTCTCTACATCGAAAATTCTGTATAGCTCAAACATTCCAATAAGAGAAAGAACAAGCATTACTCCTAAGAGTAAATCTCCACCTGTAATAATAAACAGTAAAGCAAGTGCAACAAGCACAATACCGCTAATAAGTCTTGTAACAAACATTGATTTTAAATACCTCCAAAACGTCGATTTCTTTTATCGTATTCCTCAATTGCTTTTTTAAGCTCATCAGGAGTAAAATCAGGCCACGCCACTGGTGTAAAATAAAACTCCGCATAAGCAAGTTGCCACAACAAATAATTAGATAATCTCTGTTCTCCTGAAGTACGAATCATGAAATCAGGATCTGGAATATCTTTAGTATCCAAATAACTAGAGAACAGCTCCTCATCAATATCCTCAGGCTGAATCTCTCCTGCCTTAACATCAGAAGCCAAATTTCTAATAGCTCTAGTCATCTCATCTCTACTACCGTAATTGATAGCGATAGTAAGTGTAAGACCTGTAAACTGTGACGAATACTCTGTAAGCTCCTTGATATTCGCCCTAAGTTTATCATCAAGCTTAGAAAGGTCACCTATAAATCTAACTCTAAGGTTATCCTTCTTTGCAGTCTTCATACAAGTCTTAATATATTCTCCTAACAGCTTCATAAGGGCCTTCACCTCATCAGCTGGTCGTGACCAATTTTCAGTGGAAAAAGCGTACATAGTGACGTATTTAACACCCATATCATGAGCGGCTCTACAAATTGTCTCCACGTTTTTAGCACCTACAGTATGACCATAGGTACGTGGCATTCCCTTTGCCTTAGCCCATCTGCCATTTCCGTCAAGTATAATAGCTATATGCTCTGGTACGTTCATATTGCCTCCAAATTCACAAGTATAAAAAAGGGCACTTTCGTGCCCCTTAAATTAGTGTCATTTATTATCTGTTAAACAGTCATGATTTCTTTTGTCTTTGCTTCTACAGCTTTATCGACCTCTGCGATGAACTTATCAGTCATCTTTTGGCACTTATCTTCAAGGTCCTTAATCTCATCCTCAGAAACGCCCTCATCCTTAGAATGCTTCTTTAATGTATCAATAGCGTCTCTACGAATATTTCTGATTGCAACCTTAGCATCTTCGCCGTGCTTCTTAACTTCCTTAGCAATTTCCTTACGACGCTCCTCTGTGAGCTCTGGGAAAACAAGACGAATAAGCTTGCCATCGTTTGTAGGATTTATTCCGATATCAGACATATTGATAGCCTTCTCGATTTCCTTAACCAAAGAAGCCTCCCATGGCTGAATCTGAATCAAACGTGGCTCTGGAACAGAAATATTAGCTACCTGCTGAAGTGGAGTAGGTGCTCCATAATAATCAACAGTTATCTTATCTAAGATATGTGGATTAGCTCTTCCTGCTCTGATTGTTGTAAACTCACTTTCGAGATTGTTATAACTCTTAGTCATTTTCTCTTCGAAAACTGAAAGTATATTATCCATTAGTCCTCCTTATACGGTAACAATTGTACCATTGAATTTTCCTGTGATAGCCTTAACAATTGAATCCTCTTCATTTAATGAGAAAACATACATAGGCATCTTCTGCTCCAATGCAATAATAGATGCTGTAAGATCTACTACCTGAAGCTTTTTATCGAGAACCTCCTGGATGCTAATCTCATCATAGCGCTTAGCGCTTGGATTCTTAGCTGGGTCACTATCGTATACACCATCAATAGACTTAGCAAGTAAAATAACATCAGCCTCGATTTCTACTGCACGAAGTACTGTAGCAGTATCTGTTGAGAAATAAGGATGTCCTGTACCACCTGCAAAGAAAACAACCATGCCTCTTGCAAAGTACTTGTTGGCTCTATCCTTAGAATAAAGCTTTGAGCAGTTGCCGCACTCAAATGGAGTAAGAACAGAAGTCATCATACCGACTGTTCTAAATATCTCAGAAACATAAATGCAATTCATAACAGTTGCAAGCATACCAATCTGATCTGCCTTTGTTCTGTCGATATTCTCTGATGAACGACCTCTCCAGAAATTGCCGCCGCCAATAACAACGCCAACCTGAACTCCGTCATCAACAAGCTTCTTAACCTGACGAGCAACCATTAAACATGTCTCCTCATCAAATCCAAAGCCCTTATCCCCCGAAAGTGCCTCTCCGCTAAGCTTAAGTAATACTCTCTTCATGAAATACCTCGAAAAATATATATTTCAGACTAGACTGCAAATACACTATTTACATCTACATCTGAGTAGCTCTGTGAGCAGAAGCCTTCGATAACAGCACCGTTGTTAATCTGTACTGAACGAGACTTAATATTACCCATAACAACAGCTGAAGTATCAACAACAACTGGACCGTTAACATCGATATCGCCCTTAACAGCGCCAGCGATAACTGCTGAAGTAGCTGTAATGTTACCAATGATTACAGAACCAACGCCAACCTTAGCTGTTCCTGTTGTAACTACCTCACCCTCAATCTTTGCAGCATCTGCAAAGAACTCAGCAGATGAAGAATTACCATTTACCTTACCTGTAACAGTAAGCTTGCCATTACATGTAACGTCGCCATTAATCTCGCCCTGAACCTCGATAGAACCGATAGATTCAACATTACCTGTAACCTTCATACCACCAGTGATAATAGCGTTCTCATCAGAAGCATTGCTTCTTGTTTCCCCTACATTTCCAATAACATCCATAGTCTTTGGTGCCTCCACTTTTTCTTTTTTAGAATCTGAAAAGAATGACTTCTTCTCCTCCTTTACCTCCTCAACTGGAGCCGCTGGTGCATCAGCTGGCTGATCAACTTTCTTAGATACCTGCTCAAGAAGACCATCTAACTTGTTAAGCTCTGACTCTACGTCAATATCACCATCAAGGGTATTAACCATGACTTCCTCAGATGCAGCGCCCTCGCCTGGAACAAGCTCGTTAACCGCGTCGTTAAAATCCTCCTTGAAATCCTTAAAAAATCCCATTACAATTCCTCCATAACATTTATTTTACGTTAACGTGATGTATAACGTATGTATCATCAGTAATTGGTAAAATCATCACTCCCGCTTGCTGTAATGATTCTATAAGTCTAGGTAAGCTCTCCACTGTAACATCCTTCTCGTGAAGCAATACCACAGACGTCTTGTATTGTACCACATTATTCATCACATTATCAATAAGGTCATCCTCTGTGAAAGCTGATATAGTGGCATCTCCGGCCTGTACATTCCAATCGTAATATACGGCCCCCTTATCATTTAATACTCCAATTAAATCGCACATAGATGTAGTGTGGAATGTGTTGCTAGAACCACCAGGAAAACGATAAAAATGTGTATCTACACCTGTAGTGTCTAATATAAGCTGATGAATCCTATCATAGTCAGAAGAGAAACTCTCCGTAGACTGATATAGGGTACTATAATCATGGATATAACCGTGCATGCCTATAGTATGCCCCTCATCAACTATACGTCGATATGTATTTGCTGAAGCTTCATCCTCCTTGCCATTAACAAAGAAAGTAGCCTTGACATTGTAATCATCAAGGATATCAAGGATCTGCTCCGTATTCTCACTAGGTCCATCATCAAACGTAAGATAGACAAGTGGAATATCCCCTGTCTCAGCAAAGTTCTCTGAATTATCTACCACATATATACTATCCTCTATCTCCTCATCAGACATAGCAGCTTCTGTATATACATCGGTCACCCCATTAACCTTTGCAGATAATACATCAACTTGCTTTTGTAACGAGATTACCTCGATACATAAAAAAGTCAAAACGCATAAAGTGATTAACATAAATGCGATGATTGTAGTGACAATCATCTTCTTCATTCGAGCGACACGCTTGCGTTTGGCGCGCTGTCTCTCGAGCCCCATGTTTGAACCTTCCAAACTATTTCCTCCCCTACTGAAAATTCTCTTTAATTTTATCACATTACTTTCACAAGATAAAGCATAAAAAAAGAAGGACTACACAAAATGTAGTCCCTCTATCTTTTTTCTTTAAAGGTCTCGGAGCTCATTTTAAATTGCATTCGGCAAGAGCTCCTCGAAATCACATTTTCTTCGGCATAGCCTTGAAAATATGATTCTATGCATTCATCTGAGCTGCAACTTCAGCTGCGAAGTCTTCGTTCTTCTTCTCAAGACCTTCACCAGTCTCAAAACGAACAAATCTCTTAACTGAAAGCTCAGAACCAGTCTCCTTAGAAACCTGCTCTAAGTACTTAGCAACTGACTGCTTGCCGTCCTCAGCCTTAACATATACCTGATCAAGAAGGCAGATTTCCTTAAGCTCCTTAGATACACGACCTTCGATCATGCCATTGATAACCTTCTCAGGCTTCTGTGACTCCTTAGGATCGTTCATAATCTGAGCAAGAAGAATCTCCTTCTCATGAGCAATGTACTCAGCTGAAACTTCGCTACGGCTAACATACTTTGGATTAAGAGCTGCAATCTGCATAGCAAGATTTGTAGCTGCTTCCTTAGCTGCATCTGACTCAGCGCCAGCCATATCAACGATAACGCCGATACGTCCACCACCGTGTGTGTATGATACTACGAAACCATCAGAAGTAACCTTCTCGAATCTTCTAAGAGAAAGCTTCTCACCGATTGTAGCAACCATCTCTACGTGTACATCGTTAACTGTCTTTGATGAATCCTCAGCCCACTTCTCAGCAAGGAGCTCATCAATAGTAGTAACGTTAGAGTTGAGAATCTGCTTAGCAACTTTCTCAACATATGTCTGGAACTTCTCGTTCTTAGCAACGAAATCAGTCTCTGAGTTAACCTCAAGAACAACTGCTGTATTGCCTTCAACTACAACTTTGCAGATACCCTCTGCTGCGATACGAGATGCCTTCTTCTCAGCCTTAGCTGCACCGTTCTTACGAAGGAGCTCGAAAGCTGCATCCATATCACCATCGCACTCAGCGAGTGCCTTCTTACAATCCATCATACCTGCGCCAGACTGCTCGCGAAGGTCCTTTACCATTGCTGCTGTAATAGCTGCCATAATTATGCCTCCTCTTCTGTATCAGCTGCTGCTGACTCCTCAGCAACTTCGTTCATTTCACCCTGCTTTGCCTCGATAACAGCGTCTGCCATCTTTGCAACGATAAGCTTAACTGCACGGATAGCATCGTCATTACCTGGGATAACGTAATCAAGCTCATCTGGATCACAGTTAGTATCGCAAACACCTACAAGTGGAATACCAAGTGCGTGTGCTTCCTGAACACAGATGTGCTCCTTCTTAGGATCGATGATGAAGATAGCATCTGGAATACGATTCATATCCTTGATACCACCGAGAACCTTTGTAAGCTTCTCCTGCTCCTTCTTGAGCTGAGTAACTTCCTTCTTTGGAAGAAGATCAAATGTACCATCTGCTTCCATCTTCTCGATTTCCTTAAGACGTGCAATTCTTGTCTGAACTGTCTTAAAGTTTGTAAGCATACCACCGAGCCATCTCTCGTTTACATAGTACATACCGCAACGCTCTGCCTCAGATGCGATAGCGTCCTGAGCCTGCTTCTTTGTACCAACGAAAAGGATTGTACCGCCCTGCTGTGCGATATCGAAGATAACGTCATAAGCATCGTCTACCATACCTACAGACTTCTGAAGATCGATAATGTGGATACCATTACGCTCTGTGTAGATGTAAGGAGCCATCTTAGGGTTCCATCTACGTGTCTGATGTCCAAAATGAACACCTGCCTCAAGTAACTGCTTCATTGAAATAACACTCATTTTAATACCTCCTGGTTTGTTTCTTCCGCATAATTCAACCTGACTAACACCCTGCCTACAGTAGGTTGGGAACCATAATCAGTCCTTATGCGTGTATAATTTTAAACAGCCCTTAAAATTTATCATAAAAATCAAATAAATGCAACTATTTTTCAGGTGGAGTTGTTGTTCTAGCCTCTTTATTAACAAGTAACGCCACTATGTCATCATAAGAGCTGCCAACCTGCACATAAAAAGTGCCCGACTGGATGCGATTATCTACTCCTAATTCACCTAAATATTTATTAAATGATGCTGAACTGTCAACAAGCCCTTGCTTATATAAATTATTAGCAATAGTCTCTGATGACTCACCACTTTTTACAGTAAAAGCCTGATAGGACACAGTATCATCTTCATTTTGCTGGGCTGCGTTAGTTTCCTCAGCCTCTTCAACAAATTCATCAATGGTCATCTCTTCTTCTGGCTTTTCTTCAGTGGCAGATGACTCATCTACAGCATCAGCGTCTTCCTCAGAAGTTTCACTGTCAGTCTTCTCAGTGTCTTCCTTAGAGTCTTTTTCTTCCATAACCATTCCAAGCTTTTCAGCTCGAGCAATAATTTCCTCATCTGAAAGCTCTTTATTTTTGTAGCCTCCACCAAAGAAGAAGCTAACACTTAAAAGAATTGTAGCAAGAAGAATCCCGGCTCCCAATCCTCTTATATAATATTTAAGTCTCATTATCTTCCCTCCTGATAAAGTCCAAGGACGAATTTAACCTCACCTAAGCCTCTTCCAAGCTTTTTAGCAATTTCAACCTCAGATAACCCTTCATCATGAAGAGTGAGAATCTCCATATTACCATTTGATTTTGTATCATTATTTGAAGTCTCTTCAGAAAATTTTTCAGCAAGTGCTTCATTAAATGGAATCTGTTTCGAGAGATTTTCTTCCTTTTCAGATGCAAATGCTGCCTTTTGTTCCTCTAAGACACGTCTTTCGTCTTCAATTTCAAGCTCCTTATCCCTAAGCAAGTCCAGCTTTTTTGAGACTGCAGAATCTAAAGCCACCAGAGTATCTTCTAGCTCAGATAGCTTCTTAGTCATTTCAGTAGCATCCTTTTGCTTATCATTAAGCATTGAATACATAAAAGTGACCTCTTTATGAGACTTGTCTACAGACTCTAAAACATTATCGGAATACTCAGAAATCGCAAGGATTTTGGTATTAGTCTCCTTATCAGTCCTTCTATCTAATTCATCCATGGCCTCATCTATTGTTGCAGAAAGCTTATCTTCCAATTCAACATTGGCGTCAGCCATTTTATCCTTGATAATAGACTCAATCTGATCTCTTGTTAACTTCTGTAGATTTTCTTTGTCCTTAGACGATAATCTTTCAGACACAAAAAAACTCCCAATTATCAGGCCAAGCCCAATGATTAGGAGTACAATTTCAAGTATTGTCATTACAGTCTCCCTCTTAAACTCGCATATCAAATGATGAGCTAGGCTTCTGGAAAATCTTTCCATCTGCCGTCATCTCAGTCTCTTCCTTTTTATCCTTTGGATTAGTAGGCTTGCGATTCTTGTTCCCCTGATAGCCCTTACCACTACCTTCTCTGTCATATTTTGACTCACTCTGTTCGGACTTATATAGATTATTAACCTGCTTCGCCTGTTGCTCCTGCTGCTTATCTACCTCATGGGTAAGATTTTCCTGCTGAAGCAATGGCTTTTGGTCCTCCGCCGAGTGTGTATGACTGACTTCATTGGTGTTTTGAATCATTCCATTAAAATTAAGTGGACTAATTGACATAACATTCCCTCCCGAAAGAATAGCACACAATTACTGTCACAATATAACCTATTTAATTAGAATACCCATGTAATCACCTAAAACGTTACGCATCTTCGTCAACGCTTTTGTGTGAAGCTGTGAAACTCTCGATTCGGATACCTCAAGAGCTGCACTTATTTCTTTTAAAGTCATATCCTCATAATAATATAAAAGGATGACTTGTTTTTCTTTTTCTGTAAGCTTCTCAAGAGCTTCTTTTAACTTCTCAGAAAGCTCTTGCTTAGCTATATTGTCCTCTGGCTGAATAAAATGAGAATTGTGTTCAGCCTCCATAACTGGTTCATTGCCCGCTTCAACAAACTCATTTAGTGAAACCACATTGGTCACATTAAGCTGAGACTGCCATTTTAAAAACTCGTCAGAAGAAATATTTAATTCAACGGCTATCTCCTCGTCCGACGCACTATGACCAGTTCTAGCCTCAACAGTCTTGATAGCATCATCTATCATACGCTGACGTTGTCTAATGGTACGAGGAATCCAATCCATTTTTCTAATTTGGTCTAAAATAGAACCTCTGATTCTCAAGCTGGCATAAGTTTCAAACTTAACGTCCTTAGCCAAATCAAACTTATCAATAGCATCAATAAGTCCAAAAATACCATAACTGCAGAGATCTTCGTATTCTACAGTATTGCCTAGGTACATGCAAAGTCGTCCCGCAACAATCTTTACAAGTGGCGCATATTCAAGAATCAATTGCTCTCTAAGCTCTGGAGTGGCATTAACCTTATATTTATCCCAAAGCTTTTCTCTGTCACCTGCCTTCATTTATGCCCCCTTAGGTTACACAGAATGGCCAGTCATTCTAGGCTTCGTCTGACCCCTGCGATTCTTCTGATGATTCCTCTTGACCCTCTTGGCCCTCAGCCTCATCTAATGGTGTGCTAACGCTTATAACATCCTCGTCTATTGGTGTAATAGGTTCTAATGTCTTAAACGCATAATCTAATATCATCTTAATGATGGTACCCATCACAAGAAAAATAGCAACTACAATAGCTAATCTTTTGACAAACTCTGAAAACTCGACTTTTTGTGCAATAGAGATAACGCACGATATAAATGCCGCAGCCAAAGTAATAATAATCGGAACAGGTTTAGTATTTATCATCGTGTGGCCTCCATATACAATATACTAAATAATTTTAACATCTTTGCCAACTGCTTTTATGTAGTATTCTCCTGTTTCGCTATATAGCTCAACAGTACGACCGTAATTTAATCCGCAATCCTCGGCTACTAATCTGATTCCAAGTTGCTTTAACTTAGCCCTGCTGGCCTCTGCATTACGTTCCCCAACGTTGATTCCTGATGACGCTGCACCAGGCATTTCAAACATTTTGGCACCGCCTGCAATCTTTGCAATCATCTTCGCTTTGTTAGCGCCTGCTTTAATCATGTCATCATAAAGCTTTTGTATTCCAGTATCAGCAAATTTTGCAATATTAGAATTATTTCTAATAGCAGTGCTGTCTGGCAACATTATATGAGCTAAGCCGCTTATCTTAGTGGATGAATCGTAAATTGCAATTCCTATACATGACCCTAACCCAATTGTAGTCAGTGCATCAGGAGCCTTGCAAATTTTAAGATCAGCCATGCCGACTTTAATCATCTGCCCCATAATATCACTCTCCTTAAATTGGTATACCAAGTGCTGTTAGTATCTTTGCATAAGAATCTTCTTCTGGCATCAGAATGAAATGTCCCCTTATTCCTAAGTCATCAGAGAATTCAGTGTTAATCATAAGCGCATTGTCGCCAAATATACCAAACTGAACCGCTGGCACAGAAAGAATAGCCGCAGCCATATCTACAGCAACAAATGGCACTGAAGGAACAATCGTAAGATTAGTCAAACCAGATAGTGCAGACAAATATGAACCCGCAATAATGTTACCAATTTCCTTGATTGCAGATAAATCCATCTCATCAAATGGTTCACAGTAATCATCTGGTCTCATCATAAGCTTATTAACTATATGATGAGCTGATTGCATGTCCATCAAAAACATCATCGAACCATCAATATCGCCCTCAACGCCGAGCATAATACCAACAATGATCTCATCCTCGGCGCCAATAGCAGATCCTAATTCCTCAACTGGTAGGAATGCAACCTCAGGAACACTCATATCAATCCTAAGGCCAAGCATATTGGCGATGGCAGTTGTTGCATTGCCAGCGCCAATATTACCTATCTCTTTGAGGACATCAAAATATTTCTCATTAACCTCATTCAGTGTGAGCATCGTTACCTCCCTTTATGATGCATCTGTCTCGCCTATAATTGAGTTAATTTCGAAAATAGAAATCAACTCATCGCCGTTTGTTCCAACACCATTGATGAAAGAATTCTTACTCTTAAGAGTAGATGTTGGAGTCTCGATATCGTCTTCAGAAAGGGAAAGAACTTCCTTAACTTCATCAACAATAACGCCCATAAGTCCGCCAGTTTCAAGCTTTAGAATGATGATACGCGATGCATCAGTAAATTCATCATCTTCCAAATCCATTCGACGTCTAAGGCTCATTACAGGTACAACCTCACCACGAAGATTGATAACTCCTCTGTAATACGAAGGAGCCTTAGGTACTCTGGTAATTTTACTCATTCGAACTATGTTATCAATATAGGAAATGTCGATACCATAATGTTCGCCACCTATTTTAACTACAATGTATTGCTTTTTTTCTTTTTCAACTACATCATAAACAGCTAAATCTGACATGGTCTCACCTCCTACTATATAACCGCATTAACATCAAGAATCATTGCGATTTCACCATCACCAAGGATAGTAGCACCGCTGATAAGCTTGTTGTTATCAAGTTTACCAAGAGACTTAATAACGATTTCAAGCTGTCCGATAAGGTTATCTACTATGATACCTCCCTGGGTATCGCCCTTCTTACAAATAACAACTGTCATTGTCTCATCTTCATCTTCCTTAGGCTCAAAGTCAAGGATTGAATCAAGATGAATAAGAGGAATAACCTGACCTCTAAGGTGGATAACTTCCTTAGATTCAACATACTTGATATCTGATCTTGGAATATTTTCAATGTTCATAATTGAAGCAAGTGCAATTGCATATTTTTCATCTCTAATCTCAACCATAAGAGCCTGAATAATAGCAAGTGTAAGTGGTAATCTAACTGTAAACTTAGAGCCTTCGCCCATTGTAGACTTAACAGTAACATCACCACCAAGAGCTTCGATATTACTCTTAACAACATCAAGACCTACGCCTCGACCAGAAATATCTGTAATCTGCTTTGCCATTGAGAATGAAGGCATAAACAAGAAATCAATGATTTCTTTCTGAGAAAGATTCTCTGCCTCTTCAGGAGTAACAAGACCTCTTTCAATGGCTTTTTCTTTAACCTTTTCTGTGTTGATACCGCCACCATCATCACCAACTTCGATAATGACGTTATTACCTTCCTGGAAAGCGTTAAGGAAAATTGTACCTGTTTCTGGCTTGCCAGCTGCTCTTCTGTCCTCAGTAGACTCAATACCATGGTCAGCTGAGTTTCTAAGCAAATGCTGAAGTGGATCACCTAACTGATCTACTACAGTACGGTCAAGCTCAGTATCCTCACCAGTCATTACCAAATCCATAGGCTTATCAAGCTTACGGCTTAAGTCTCTGATCATTCGTGGGAACTTAGCAACTACTGACTCAATAGGAACCATTCGAACCTTCATAACTGATTCGTGAAGGTTAGTTGTGATTCTCTCTAAGTACTCTATATTTTCATGTAATGTCTGACTGTCAATCTCACCATTGCCATTGCTTTGAGATGCAAGTGAGTTCTTTGCAATAATAAGCTCGGAAACCTGATTCATCAAAGCATCAAGCTTTTCGATATCTACACGGATTGTACGTGAAGTAACAGGCTTGTTAGCTGGTGCATTTGTCTTGCCTGCTGGCTTAGCAGCAGGAGCTGCTGGTGCGGCTGGCGCAGCTGGTGCTGCAGGTGTAGCTGGTGTTGCAGCTGCTGGTGCTGCGGCCTCTACTGCTGGTGCAGCTGGTGCTGGCTCCTCAGCCTTTTTCTCATACATATCAGGTGTTACTTTTTCAGCCTCAACTGACTCTATTTCAGATACGGCCTTTACAGACTCAATAATTGGATCAAGCTCAGCCTCTGTAGAAAGAATAAATGAAAAATCGAACTCGAAATTTTCATCTTCAATATCTGCAGAACTTGGGTCAAATGCCATAATCTGGCCAAACTCTTCTACTGCCTTAAAAACAAGGAAAGCTCTTGCTGCCTTAAGCAAGCACTCTTTATTAATGTGGATTGTGAATCCATAGAGTTGCTTCTCTGCTTTGAGCTTTTCAATCATCTCTGGCTCAAGATTCATCTTCTTAAATAAAGGACCATCAGTGCTGCCAGCTGCCTCTGCTGCTGGTGCTTCAGCCTCTGCAGGTGCTGCAGCTGCCTCTGCTGCTGGTGCTTCGCCGCCTTCTGCCCCTGCCAAATAGTCATTTAAAAGCTTAATAAGAGCTTCGTTTTCTTCTTCACCTTCGTTAGAAGTCGCCTTAACTGTTTCAAGGTAACCCTCGATAGCATCAAGACATTTAAAAAGAATATCAATAAGAGCAGAATTTACCTTTACATTATCATTACGAACTTCCTGGAAAACGTTTTCCATATCGTGTGTAAGATGCTGCATTCTCTTGAATCCCATTGTACCAGCCATACCCTTAAGCGAGTGAGCTGCACGGAAAATCTCGTTAACAACATCTTTGTTTTCAGGCTCTTTCTCCAACTCCATAATATTGTCAGAAAGGCTCTGAATATGACCACTTGTCTCATCGATAAAAATATCCAAATATTGACTTACATCCATGATTTACCCTCCAAGTCTTTTCACAATTGAATTTGCTACAGATTTTAGCGGAGCAACTTCGTTAGATAAACCGCCCTGTTCCACCGCTTTAGGCATTCCATATACAACACATGTGGAAGCTTCTTGCGAAATAACGTAAGTCTTTTTGTATTGATTCAGGTATTTAATTCCTTCTGAACCATCTGCGCCCATTCCTGTAAGAACTACACAAATAATTTCATCAAAGCTAGAGTCTTTAAGAGACTTGTACATAACATCTGCACAAGGCTTAAGGCTATTCACAGGTGGACTGTCATCTAAATGACAGTAGGCTGCTTTACTTCCGTCTTCGCAGATTTCCATGTGCTTACCGCCTGGGGTAATATAAACCCAGCCTGGCTTAAAGAATTCTCCGTCCTCAGCCTCTTTAACATGAACAGCTGAAATTTGGTCCAATCTAGCTGCAAGAGAGGCTGTAAATCCTTCTGGCATATGCTGAACAAGAACCATTGGTACTGATAAACTAGCTGGAAGCATAGGCACGAAAGTATGTAATGCCTGTGGTCCTCCAGTTGAGCAAGCAAGAGCAATAATTTTTTTGGTTCTAACGCCACTGCCTGTTGGTGCTTTCTTGCTTGGTGTAGCCGGTGTTGAATCCGCTACTACTGGCTGGTCTTGATTTGACTTAGAAGGAGACATCTGAGGCGACTGATTTGTAACGCCCATTTTCTCTATATCTGATGCGGTGCGCGCACTACCGGAACCAGATTTGATATTTTCCAGATGATTCCTAACACTTTCCAAACGATCCTGAGTTGCTTGTCTACTTTCGCTAAAAGACTTTGAATCATTTGAAGAGCTTCCAGAAGATGTAACTGGTCTAAAAGCATTAGACTTTGACACATTATGGAGCGATGTCAGAAGCTGCCTACCAAAAACATCTCTAGTGTCACTACCGGATCTAATAGGCTTTACTACAAAATCAAGAGCTCCATACTCCATTGCCTTTACCGTCTTGTCTGCATCCTCTTTTAAGATAGAGCTGACAATCACAGCATTGAAGGTGAACTTCTCGTTGTAAAGCTTCTCCAGCAGTTCCAAACCAGTGAGCTTAGGAAGTACCATATCCAGCACGATTAAATCGTACGGATTATTCTTTATTTTGTTGTAAGCATCTTCGCCGTCTGCACTAACGTCGACTACACGAAAATCACTATCTGCGTTTATAATATCACAGATAACCCTTCTCATGAGTGCAGAGTCATCAACAACCAAAATCTTATACATTCTTTACCCCTGCTCTTTTTTACGTAACCGCCGCTCTTCGTCAAAAATGTACTTAATTATTATCTCCCTGTCGTCTGGCTCTTTAAATAAAAACTCTATTCTGTGAATATAAACATTATTCTCACTATCGTACTCTACTTTTACCTTTCTACTGATGACATTTATTATTTTATTAAGGTTCGGAGTTGATAGAACAAAGGAACAGTACATATATCTCTCCGTCTGAACCTCGTGTCTAGATTTAAATCTAGCTCCACCTCCACTAATGTCAACAATATTTCCCTCTACTGGGTCACCGTAGGTATTGCCATATTTCTCCAAGTCATCCTCAACAAGAGTCATTGAAGGAAGTAAGGCTACATCCTCAGGTATTGGTAATACTTTTATCGGAAGTAAACAGTTAAATCTGTAATAGTCCCTTCTTTGAACTTTTTGAAGCTTGGAACTAGGCTCAAAAACATAAATAGGGAAATTCTCCAGCTTTCCTCGTTTAGTAATCTCTCCCGAAAGTTGAAACATACCTGCTCGAGTATTAAATACTACATCAAAATTAATATTCATAGGCACTGTAACAGTGTGCCCTCCTCGAGTAGGAATATGAAATAAAATCTCTTCATTTTTGGTAACGCCGAAGACACTTGAAATATAATTATTCTTCTCCCCATCCAAGTTTGCCTCGCCGTTGGCATTGATGCTGGCAACCGAAAACTCCATCGGTGTGCCAGGCCTTAATTCTAATATTTCCATAACTAAGCCCTGTCTTTTAATAATGTATTGAAAATGTGTAAAACACCCCATTTATAATGTGTCATTGAATCCTTCTGAAGAAGTCTATAAGCTAGGTTTTCAAAGCTCTTAGCTGCTTTTGACTGAGGGTATTCAATTGACACAACCTTTTGGTTTCTAACTGATTTTTCAAGGAAATTGTCATATGGAACATAACCTAAATAATCTAGTTTTCCGCCTAAAAACTTTTGAACTACAGAAAGCATTTTAGAATAAACTGCCTTGCCTTCAGATTCACTGGTGACCTTATTGGCAACCAAGTGGACATTTGTACCTCCCTCAATGTATCTGTCGCTCTTATACATTGCCTTCATGAGGGAATAAGAATCGGTAAGGGAACTAGGCTCAGGTGTGGAAATAAGCACAACTTCAGGAGAAGCAAGGACAAATTCCATAACCTGGTCAGAAACACCCGCACCTGTATCAATTATTAGAATATCACATAAATCGTTCAAAAGTGTTAAATTATGCACTAAAAACGTAATTTGTTCACTTTTTAAATTATTGAGGCCAACAACGCCGGAACCGCCTGAAATAAAGCCAATTCCCATAGGTCCCTCAGTGATAATGTCCCTAATACTCTTTCCTTTGAAAATAACATCAGAAAGATTGTAATTAGGTAAGGTTCCAAACATGACCTCTACATTGGCAAGACCAAAATCCGCATCTAAAATGATGACCTTTTTGCCCATTTTAGTAAATTGCACAGCTAAATTAACAGCCATGTTGGATTTACCTACACCGCCTTTGCCTGAGGTAATGGTAATGACTTTTGTATTCTCAACGCTCTTGATGTTGTGAGCCTTTATTACATTGCGAAGATTTTCTGCCTGATCCATTTACTTCCCTCCCAATAACTGTTTAACCAGCTTCTGGGCATTAACAATCTCTATATCATCAGGAACATTCTGTCCAACAGTGAGGTAAGAAAGGTTTGCCTTGGTGTAAAGCTTAAGATTGAATATATTACCTAGGCAATTAGTCTCATCAAGCTTTGTAAATATAAGGTTAAAATCAGTAAACTCCATATAAGCATCAGCTATATCAATAAGATCCTTATATTTTGTAGTTGCCGAAAGCACAAGATAAACTTCACTATCATAATAATCAGAAAGGGCGCTGATTAATTTATTTGTATCTGACTTTTGCTCCTCATTTCTATGTGAAAAACCAATGGTATCAACAAGAATCACATCTAAGTCTTCATTTTCTCTAGTCTGCTTTTTCACTGTATCTAAGAGCTCATCTGCAGAATAAATAACATTAAGAGGAACCCCTAAAATATTTGCATAAGTCTGAAGCTGATTAGCAGCAGCCATTCTGTATGTATCAGCAGTAATAAGGCCTACCTTTTTGCCTTCTTCTACCTTGAATTTGCTGGCAATTTTAGCAATGGTTGTAGTCTTGCCTACGCCTGTAGGTCCAATAAAAAATACAACCTTAGGACGACGAGAGCCCATCATAATCTTAGAAGGAGTGCCTAGTTTTAAAACCATTTTCTGGTAAACATTTGAGAGTAAATTATCTAGGCTGTGGCTAGTCTGTAAGACCTTGTCCATGTCCTCTAATACCTGATTGATATATTTCTCCTGAACCTCATTTTCAAGGAGAACATTGTAAAGCATCTTAACAAAGACGTGGTTGTCATTATCTATAGATGGCTGTGATGTCTGCGGAGAAGCAGGTTCCGGCTGAATGTTAGCTCTGGAAGCAGGTGTTTCAACAGCTTGAGTCACCTTAACACGAGGCTCCTCGATTGGAGCAACAACAGGTCTCATACCAACCGGCTTAGAGTATGTAGGCTCAATAAGTCTAGTGCGTGGAGCACTATCAGAAAGTGGCTCAAACTCCTGCTTTGGCATAGAATTATCCTCCTGCTTTTCAAGAACTTCATTAACTGCCGAAAAAGCATTCTTAAGCATAATGGCATCATCAGCTACTGCATCAAATCCAGAAGATTCATTTTCTCCAGAAGCTTTATCCTGTGAATTGCTAATAGCTGAAGCGACCTCCTCAGGAACAAAAGGATTGTTCCTAACATCGTCATCTTCCACAGCTGCAGTGACCTCGTAGGTGTTACTTTTAAATAGACCACCTAGTCCCTTAGGCTTAATCACCTTAACATTCATAATAACTGCAGCATTGCCAAGTTCCTTTCGAACCTTTGACATTGCCTCTTCTTCAGTTTTTCCAGTGTATTTGTTAATTGTCATTTATTCTCACCCTGTAACCATTCCTACTGATGATAATTCAACATTTGAATCTATTTCATTGTATGAAACTACAATCAAATCCTTATAGTAATCCTGAGTCATGCTCTTAAAGTACATTCTGACGATTGGAGATGTAACAACAATAGGTGTACGTCCCATTTCCTCAAGCTTGTTAATCTCCTGGCCAAGAGAATCGATTATTGCCTTTATTCGCTCTGGATCAAGAGTCAAATATGCACCTTGCTCAGTCTGCTTAATAGAAGCCATAATATCCTGCTCTACCTTAGGATCTACAGTAATAACCTGCGTGGTCTCATTAGGAGCAAAATATCTACCTGATATAGCACGCTTCAATCCCTGTCGTACGTACTCTGTCAATACATCTGTATCGTGTGTAGTTGTTGCGTGGTCAGCCAATACCTCAAATATTGTAAGCAAATCTCGAATAGAAACACCTTCTGATAAGAGATTCTGAAGAACCTTTTGAACATCGCCAAGGCCAAGAAGCTTTGGAATAAGTTCCTCCACAATAACAGGATTTGTCTCCTTGAGATTATCGATAAGATTCTGTACATCCTGTCTTGTAAGAAGCTCTGCAATATGACTTCTGATAATCTCAGTCAAATGAGTAGCGATAATAGATGGAGGATCAACAACTGTATATCCCAGAGACTCTGCTCGCTCTCTCTGACTCTCTGTAATCCATATAGCCGGCAAATGGAATGACGGCTCGAATGTTGGAATACCTGTAATCTCTTCCTCAACATATCCAGGATTCATGGCCATATAGTGGTCAAATAAAATCTCGCCCTCTGTCACCTGAATACCCTTTATTTTAATGATATATTGATTAGGATTAAGCTGAATATTATCTCGAAGTCTGATAATCGGAACAACCGTACCTAGCTCAAGGGCTATCTGCCTTCGAATCATTACAACTCGGTCAAGCAAATCACCGCCCTGGTTAACATCTGCAAGCGGAATA
Source organism: Pseudobutyrivibrio sp. AR14 (assembly GCF_900101325.1). Classification (NCBI taxonomy): domain Bacteria; kingdom Bacillati; phylum Bacillota; class Clostridia; order Lachnospirales; family Lachnospiraceae; genus Pseudobutyrivibrio; species Pseudobutyrivibrio sp. AR14. The sequence goes on along the minus strand of NZ_FMUY01000002.1, from coordinate 269,075 downwards.
ATTCCGTAACCAAACTCAAGCTCAATCGGATCAACCTGTAAAAGAGAAACAACATTTTCCGGCTTGCGGATTTCCTCAGCCTCAGTCTCCTCAGCTGCAACCTCCTGCTCTATTTCCTCCTCGCCAATGGTCTTAGAAATAGAAAGGCCTGACACAATAAAAGCACCGCCAAAAGCGATGAAAAGCACAGGGTTAAGAGGTGTAGCTATACCAAGAAAGGCCATAGTTCCACCAACTATATAAAGAACCTTAGGAATACCAAAAAGCTGCTTGATAAGTGTGCCTGAAAAATCAGCAGCCTTAGAACCCTTTGTAACCAAAATACCTGTTGAAAGTGAAATCAAAAGAGATGGAATCTGAGATACGAGTCCATCACCGATTGTAAGGATGCCAAACTGTTGAAGAGCGTCAGCTGCAGGAAGTCCCTGATTGAGCATTCCCATTACAGTACCACCAGCAAGGTTGATAACAGTAATGATAAGACCTGCTGTAGCATCTCCCTTTACGTACTTAGTAGCACCGTCCATAGCTCCGAAGAATGCTGATTCTTCTTGAATCTTATCTCTTCGTCTTTTGGCCTCGGCATCATCAATAGCACCTGTATTCAAATCAGCGTCAATGGCCATCTGTTTACCAGGCATAGCGTCCAAAGTGAATCGAGCTGAGACCTCAGCTACACGCTCAGAACCTTTGTTGATAACCATAAACTGAATAATAATCAGAATTAAGAAAATGATAGCTCCAATAACAAGATCGTTACCACCAACGAAACTACCGAATGTCTTAACAACATTACCAGGGTCTCCTGTTGAAAGAATAAGTCTTGTAGATGAAACGTTAAGTGAAATTCTAAAAATAGTCGTAAAAAGAAGTAATGTTGGGAAGAAAGACATATCCAACACTTCTTGTACGAAAAGAACATTCATTAAAACGATTAGTGCAATGGATATATTGAAAGCAATCATTATATCCAAAAGGAAATTAGGGATAGGTATTACAAAGAATGTAACAGCTGCAAGTAAATAAAGCGCAATCCCAACATCTGTTTTTTTAACTGATGCTGTTAAATCCATACTAATCCCCCTTTCCGAAAATATTTCTAGCTAGCTCTATTGGTATATACAACCGCCAGAATCTCTGCAACAGCTTGATACAACTCAGGCGGAATAACCTGATCCACATCAACAGTGGCATACAGTGCTCTGGCCAGCGGTTTGTTTTCAACTATTGGTACACCGCTATCTTTGGCGGTGTCTTTAATTTTTTTAGCAAGGTAATCCTCGCCCTTGGCTACCACACGGGGTGCCTCATCTTTTGTGTTGTCATATAAAATAGCAACAGCAATGTGGGTAGGGTTGGTGATGACAACATCCGCCTGTGGGACGCTTTGCATCATTCGCCTCTGAGAGGCTTCCATCATCCTCTGCCTCTGCTTACCCTTGATAGCAGGATCTCCTTCGGAATTTTTGTACTCATCCTTAACTTCCTGCTTAGTCATCTTCATATCATCTCTAAATTTCCAGCGCTGATAAGCATAATCTGCAAATCCAAGAACGATATATACAAGGCTAATCTTAATGCCTGTATCAACAATAATTTTAAATATCAAACTAAGAGCTGCTCTTAGATTGATATCATAAAGTATAAATAGATTGTTAGCCTGGTCTCTAATATTGAGATAAGCTATATAAAACACAAGTGTTACTTTCGCAAGAGCTAGAATCAAATTAACAAGCGATTGTTTAGAAAAGATTCTCTGAAATCCACTGATAGGATTAAACTTGCTAAGCTTAGGTTGCAATGGCTTTAGGGTGGGCTTCCATCCTACCTGAATCAAATTCCCCACAAAATGTGTTGCAAAACCAATAGCTAAAAACGGAAGTAGAATTAAAAACATCTTCAAAAGCAAGGTCTGGAAAATCCCAGATATTGTTTGTATAGTCATGCCACTTCCATTCATTTCTACTATATCTGGTATTATAGCATAAATCCATGCAAAAATTTCCTCAAATCTAACACCTGCAAATTCTAGAAAGATTCGCAAGCTAATAAAAAAGCCCAAAAGTGAGAAACCATTAACAATTTCCTTACTTTTTGCCACCTTACCTTCTTTTCTTGCATCCTGAAGTTTTTTAGAGGTAGGCTGTTCTGTCTTCTCACCGCCCTCTCCATCTTTTGCGAAGAACTGAAGGTTATATGCAATTAATAGATTATTTTCCCTTTGCATCAAATCAGTACAATCCTTGTATAAATAGTGACATCATTTTTTTCATCTCTCTGAAAATAAAACTTGCTATATCAGGAAGTAAAAATACCGTTAAGAATAATACTATAAAACCAACGATGATTTTAAGCTGAGCACCTACAGAGAACATGTGAATCTGTGGCGCAACCTTAACCATTATTCCAAGTATTGCATTCAAAATCATAATTACAGCAAACACAGGAAGAATTATTCTAAAAGCAATGACAAAAATATCTGCAATAAAAATAATTGTGGAACTCAAAAGAGAATCCCATCTAAAAATAGTCCCACCTATAGGAATCAGCTCAAATGCGTCGCAAAGTGTCCTAAAAATATATCTATGCATTCCCGAAAGAACAAGGAGAACCATAATAAACTGATTGTAAAGCAAACCAGTAACTGAAACTTCCGAACCCATAGTAGGATCAAACTCCTGAGCCATAGAAAGGCCTATATTCATATCAATCATGTGGCCTGCAAGCTGAATGATAAATATACAACAGTAAGTAGAAAAGCCAATAATAAGTCCAGTTACAGCCTCTCTAACAACTAAAAAAGCATACCCAACAACTGTAGAATAATTAAGGGCGCTAAAATCTACCACAAAATACAACATCAAAGATACGATAGCTGAAAAGCCTATCTTAACTCTAACAGGCGTATTTCTAGTATTAAAAAATGGCGCCACCACTACAAACATGGATATGCGTGTAAGTATCAGAAGAAAATATTCAAAATTTTGTAAAGTAAAATCAACACTAAACATCTATCCTAGCCTAAATAAATACTGAAATTTGCCCATAGATTATTGATGTAATCTGTAAGCACAGAAAGCATCCACGGACCAAAAATCATAAGGGCTGTGAAAACGCCAACTATTTTAGGAATGAAAGTAAGGGTCTGTTCCTGAATAGATGTAACTGTTTGAAAAATACTAATTGCCAAACCAATAACAAGAGATACTAAAAGTAATGGTAACGAAACCATAAGAAGTGTATAAATAGAATCTCTAATAATGTCGAGTACCTGTCCCTCTGTCATAACTTACTCTCCTAAATCCTAAATCTTCTCCATCAATAGAAAGTCTTAACAAGACCTCCTATAACCAAATCCCATCCGTCAACCAAGATAAACAAGAGAATCTTGAATGGTAGGGATATGGTAGTAGGCGGAAGCATCATCATACCCATTGACATAAGTACTGATGCAACAACCATATCAATAACAATAAATGGAATATAAATTAAAAATCCAATGATAAATGCTGTTCTAAGTTCTGAAAGTATGAAACTAGGAACCAAAACTGTGAAAGCAACATCATCATAATCCTCGTAGGTAACTCCAGCTATGTCACAAAATAGATTAAGATCCTTGGTCTGAGTCTGTCCGTACATAAACTCACGGATAGGCATAACAGCAGCATCAATAGCCTCTTCCTGGGTAATCTCTCCTGCATCAAAAGGATCAATTGCATCAGTTTTAATCTGTGTCAAAACCGGTGACATAATAAATAAAGTTAAAAACAACGCCAAGCCAATCAAAACCTGATTCGGAGGCGCTGTATTAGTACCTATAGCAGCGCGCACAAAGTGAAGCACTATTACGCATCTGGTAAAGGATGTAAGCATTATGAGAATAGATGGGGATAATGCGATAATTGTAAGGATTAATAGCATCCTAAGAGTAGATGAGAAATTACCATCATTGCCATCGAACTGCAATGTGAATCCACCATCTCCAACAGTCTCATCTGAAGCATTAGGCGCATTTTCTGTTGCGCCATAATGCCCATTGTTAGCCCCATATTCTGTATCAAATTCGGTATTACTATCATATTCAGTTGCCTTTGCAGTAATTGTACTCATGAAAAGTGTACAAAAAATACATGTAGCTGCAAACACCAAACTACAAATGACATATACCTTCTTAAATTTATTCATAACATATCCAGCCTGCAAAATTAACTTTTCTTCTTGAGTTTGTCCAGAATTGTCTTAAAGTCCACAGGAGGATTGACAGAACCCTTCTCCTCCTCAGACAAAAACTTAAGCTCAGAAGCTGTTAATTCACCAAGCAAAGTAACCTCTTCCTTACCAATAGCTATAACGAAATATTTATCCTCTCCCGCTCTAACTATCTGGACATATTTATTATTTGTGATTCTGATAGCCTCGACGATTTCCAGGTTCTTATTAAGCCCCTGAGTCTTCTGGTATCCTGCTATCCACTTAGTAACATAGTAGGTAAGCGCCAGAACGCCGATAAATATAATCAGCACAAAAATCAGCTGAAAAAAGCTATCTGCCGCCGACAAAAGAATCAGCATGATTATCCAATAACCTTCTTAACTGCCTCAAGAACTCTCTCAGCCTGGAAAGGCTTAACGATAAAGTCTTTTGCTCCTGACTGAATAGCCTCGATAACCATTGCCTGCTGTCCCATTGCTGAACACATGATAACGCAAGCGTTAGGATCCTTTTCTTTGATAGCCTTCAATGCGCCGATACCATCCATCTCAGGCATTGTGATGTCGAGAAGAACAAGATCAGGAGAAAGCTCTGTATACTTATCAACAGCAATTTTGCCGTTTTCTGCTTCTCCTACAACATTGTAGCCATTCTTTGTGAGGATGTCCTTAATCATCATTCTCATAAAAGCAGCGTCGTCACAAATTAAAATGTTTTTTGCCATGTCTTCATCTCCTTAAATATATTTTATTCTTTGATGATTTCTGTAATTCGTACACCAAAAGACTCTTCAATAACTACTACTTCGCCTTTTGCCACGTACTTGCCATTAACAAGTACATCTATTGGTTCACCGGCTATTTTATTTAGCTCGATGATTGTACCTGGAGCGAAATCCAAAATGTCTTGGATTGTTTTGTTAGTACGACCTAATTCTACTGTAACTTCAAGTGGTACGTCAAGAATTAAGTCTATGTTCTCCTGTGCAAATTGTGCAGAAAAACCTGGTCCAAACGGTGTAAATTGTGCTGGTTGCACATTTACTGTAGGTTGTGGTGCATACATATATGGAGGAGCCATCATTGGCTGTCCCTGCATCATATTTGGATCCATCTGAGGCATCGGTGGTGGGGCTGCTCCTGCCGCCGCTGGTGCCGGTGCCGGTTCTGGAGCCGGTGCTGCTGCCGCAGGTGCTGGGGCTGGCGTTGGTGCCACTCCATCGTCTACAGTAGAGTTTGAATCGGTCTCCATATTATTGAGAACAGCTGCACACATTTCTTTTGCAAGAGATATAGGATACAACTGCATCATCTCACTGTTAACCAGGTCTCCAATCTCCATCTTGAACGCTATTCTAACGAAATTCTGATTCAAGAATTCATCAATCTCGCCTGGATCAATAGTCGCCAAATCTGTAAGAGTGGCGTTTGGTGGAGAAATATCAACCATCTTATTAAGCATAGATGAAAGAGATGTAGCTGAGGCACCCATCATCTGGTTCATGGCCTCTGAGATGGCTGACAAATGCAGCTCTGAAATCTCTCCGTCTATATTTGTACCATCACCGCCCATCATAAGGTCGGTAATTACCTTGACGTCGTCTTCCTTCAAAACAAGGATGTTACTTCCGTCAAGTCCCTTAGTATATCCGATACGGACTACTACACAAGATTTATCATAACCAGCTGCAAGTCCTGCCCAATCAGTCTCTGATACAACCGGTGTCGATATCTCAACTTTTTTATTTACAAGAGAAAATAATGTCGTCGCAGCACTTCCCATGCTGATGTTGGCTACCTCGCCGATAGTATCCATCTCTTGATCAGATAGCTCTCCGCCACCTCCAGAAGATGGTTCGCCGGCTGGTGCATCGGGAACTCCGCCACTAAGTAGTGCATTTATCTCGTCTTGTGATAATACACCATCACCCATTCTATTGCTCCTCCCTAATGATTTGTGTCACTCTAACTGCGTAATCTTTGCCTGAAGCACCTGGAAGGGCTGAGAATTTCTTAATATCGCCCACAAATACATCAAGCTCTTCGTCGACCTTTGTATCAAGTCTAACTATGTCTCCAACCTGAAGCTGAGAAAAATCCGCTACTGTTATAACGCTATTTCCAAGAACCGCCTTAATAGGTATCTTAGCCCTATTAATAAGCGTCTCCACAGCATCTGAATAACTAACACCCGTCTTTTCCTTTTGACTACTATACCAGAACTTTGTGTTTAATTTGTCCATAACTGGCTCTAAAGTAATAAAAGGTAGACAAACATTCATTAATCCTTCTACATCACCAATTTTTATGTTGACAGTTACAATCGCAATCATCTCTGATGGAGATATAATCTGCGCAAACTGTGAATTTGTCTCGATTCTCTCAAGTCGTGGATGAACATCAAGTACGTTAGCCCAAGGCTCTCTAAGGAGTTCAACACAGGATGTCATGACTCTTTCAATGATTAAAAGTTCAATCTCTGAGAAATCTCTAATTTTATCAAGAGGCTCTCCCTCGCCGCCAAGCATTCTATCTACCATGGCAAACCCAAGATTAGAAGCCATCTCAACTATTATGTTAGTCTCCAATGGAGAAAAATCTACAATACCTAGTAATACAGGATTAGAAAGGGAATTTGAAAATTCCATATAGGTAACAGCCTCAGAGTTCATTACCTCAACCTGTATATTCTTTCTAAGGAAGATAGGCAGGTTTGTTGCCAAAAGTCTTCCGTAATGCTCAAAAATTATCTCCAATGTACGCAAATGTTCCTTGGAGAACTTTGACGGTCTTGCAAAGTCGTAATTTTTTACAGGCTTTTCTTTGGTGTTCTTGATCTCGTCTGCATCCAACTCACCACTTGTCAAAGCGTTAAGCAAATTATCTATTTCATTTTGAGAAAGGACATCACCCAAACTATCTCACCACCATTCGCCCCGAAATTTGTTGCTTAATTATATGTTGCTGTAGAGAAATTAACTCTTACAATAACTGAAGACTTAAATAAAGTCTGAAGGGCCTCCAGGATTTCTTCCTTAACACCCTCTTCGTTATTTCTCATCTCATCAACTGTATGGCTTGCAACCACCGACTTAATTGTATCGCTGATAACATTATCATAAGCTGATAAATCACCAGCGCCATCACCAAACTTTGAATAATCTTCGTTTGTTGTATCAAGAGAAAGTGAAATACCAAGGATACCATAATGGTCCTTACCATCTCCGCTGTTCTTCAAGTTGATAGTCATTGTCTCTCCGCTATTAACAGCGTAGTCAAATAAATCTTCTACATTTACAGCAAGTGAACCAGCTGTATCTCCTGCCTGCAAATCCAAATCAATAGCTGAGCAAACCTTTGTGATAAGCTCGTTAGCTTTTTTTGTCTCAGGCACGATAGAAATTGTAAGAACCGCAGTAAGAACAAGATTTACTACAACCAGTGCCAATATAACTACTGTAATCAAATTCTTTTTCATAATCCAAGGTAATCCTTTCTATTCTTCTGCTACATCAGAGGAATACGAGTTATAAACCTTAATTTCTACCCTTCGGTTTCTAGCGCGTCCTTCTTTTGTGCTGTTATCTGCAATTGGAACATACTCTCCTCTACCAGCTGATTTAATGTATGCTGGATTGAGATTAGTATCTTGTCTAATTCTCTCTGCAACGTTAAGTGCTCGATACATAGAAAGTACGTCGTTGTTTTCGTATGTACCAGAGGACATTGGTACGTTATCCGTATGTCCCTCAATTTCTATGATATTAGAATCATATTCTTCGAGAATCTTTGCTATGTTGTCAACAATAACAACAGCCTCATCTGTAAGCTCAGCCTTACCTGAGTTAAAAAGTAAAGCTCCATTGATTCTAATCATTACGTAATTAGCATTAAAATCTACTTCTACCTGGTCTTGAAGTCCATATTCAACCAGCTTCTGTTCGATTTGTTCTGCCATGCCTTCGCTTTCTGCTGCTCCGGCCTCTTCAAGAGCTTCCATAGCTTCATCTACGGAAATCTCGCCTATATTATTGTTTTGGGTCTCTGTAGCACCATCGGTAGACAATTGTCCATCGCTCTGTGTATCAGAAGCACCCTCTTTTTCATATTGTTCATCATCGCCATCATGAACACTGTTGAAATAGTCATCAAACATTTCAAGCTGGCTGATACCTGATGAAATCATCTGTCCCTCACCAATAGAGGTGCCGCCAGATGAGAAAATACTAAAACTTGATTGGATACTTGCAATTACTTCTTGGAACTTCTCAGTATCAGTACTACTCATAGAGAAAAGCAATACGAAGAAGCAAAGTAGCAAGTTCATCAAATCGGAGAAAGTGGCCATCCAGGCAGGAGAACCAGCAGGACCTTCTTCTTGCTTTTGCTTCTTTGCCATTAGCCCTCACCTCCTCCTTCTCCGCCGCCTTCACCAATAGTGTTTCTAGCAGAAGGTGGAAGGAATGATTTGAGTTTCTCTTCTATAACACGTGGGTTCTCACCTGCTTGAATTGAAAGTAAGCCCTCTACGGTAATGCTCTTCATCATAATTTCGAGATTGTTATTAACTCCAAGCTTTGTACCAACTGGACCTGTAAGCCAGTTAGCAATCAAAGAACCATAGAGAGTGGTCAGCAAAGCAACCGCCATGTTAGGTCCGATTGTAGATGCATCGGAAAGGTTCTTTAACATGTTAACAAGTCCAACAAGAGTACCAATCATACCCCAGGCAGGGCCCATTTCACCCCATTTTTGCCAAAAGCCAATAACTACCTTATGTCTATCCTCAAGACAGCTCATATCTGTTTCAAGAATCGCTCTAACAAGCTCTGGATCAGTACCATCGACTACAAGATTGACTCCCTTTTTCAGGAACTCATCTTCTATGCCATTTGCAGCCTCTTCTAGAGCAAGTATACCTTCTTTACGGGAAATGTTAGCGAGATTGATGATATTGCCAATAGTATCTGCAGCATTTCCTACTGCTGGCTCTTTAATTGCAAGACCCAGTCCCTTAAGACCTGCAGTGAAGTCTGACATCTTATTACAAGCAATACATGAGGACAAGGAACCTCCGATTGTAATGATGACTGATGGAACGTCTATGAAGTTTGCAATCGCTGCAACGCCACCGGATGATACAATACCAAAGATGACCATTACAACACCGAGTACTAAGCCAATTAAAGACCCTAGATCCAAAGTTATCACCACCTATATTTTAGAAATTTACATAAATGCACATAGTAAAAAGACAATATAACTTTTGTGATTATTTTACTAGATTTGCATATAATTGTCTACTTTTCACAACAAAATAGTCGCATTTTATTGTGTAATTTTTATGTCCTTACCACTACATCTTGTTTCTTCACAAAATTTTTAGGAATAATTTGAAATTTCACCACAACTAAAAAAACCCGTTTTGTGCATAATCCTCACTTTAACCCCTGACAACCATCAGGTCTTAGTATTATTAAGTCCAATTGTAAAGTCTATAAAAATGTACCAAGAACCTGATAGTTTCAGGGGTTTAAGGATTATCAACTACGGGTTTGTTTTAAATATAAATCAGTAATTATCTCTTAAGATTAATCAACTCTTCAAGCATTGTATCTGAAACAGTGATTATACGAGAGTTAGCCTGGAAACCACGCTGTGTGGTAATCATATCTGTAAACTCTCCTGAAAGGTCTACATTGGACATTTCAAGCTGTCCTGTGTTCATTGAAGAACCGTCAGCTGAAACTTCGATACCAATACCATCAAACTCACCAGAGTTAAGTGTTGTCTGATAGCAGTTATCTCCCATTTCTTCAAGACCTGATGCATTAGCGAACTGAGCTACTGCAATCTGTCCCAAAAGAACTGTATTACCATTGCTGTAAGAGCCATAGATCTTACCACTGTTCTGAACAGAAAGACCTGTCATTGTACCAAGCTTTTTACCTTCACCTCTCATTGAAGAGCCATCCTGAACGCCACGGTTTGCAACGCAAGTTGATGTTCCACCGTTGTCGTAATTAAGCATCTTTGAGAAGTCAATATCAATGTTAGATAATGCAGCATCTGCCTTATTTGGTCCAAGTAATGCTGTATTTAACATAAGATTTTTATTACCTGCAACACCTGCATAATTCAAGAAACCTTCGCTTGTATCAAAGCTAAGCTCATAACCAATTGTCTGAGTTGTAATATTTAAAATATTTGTTGAAGTCTGGCCTGCAGGAATTGTAATTGAAACGCCAGTAACAGTCTTGTCGTTTGGAATACCGCAAACTGCTGATAAAGTAAGTGTATCTGCTGGGTCTGCTGTATTAACAAAAGTCTGTGTTGCATTATTGTAGTTATATGTATTACCTGTTGATGAATCAGTCATAGTGATTTCATTCAAACCACCAAGAGTAAATGAATAAGTATTTGCTACTGCTTCATAAGCACTTGTTGTCTGAACATTTTCACCGAAAATATCTTGTAAATTACCGCCATCTCTGAGGTAATTAGCGAGAATGTCATTATTCTCTGAATCATATATAGCTGAAAGTTCAACAGTAAACATACCGTTGTATTCACCAGGAATCTCATCAGGAATTCGCTTAATAGCAAATTTAGCTGTGTATGAGTATCCTAAATTATCATAGAAGGTGAAAGAACGAATATAGCCGTTGCTTGAGCTAAACTGGCTATCGTTTTTATCAATAACGCCACTAAAGTTAGCATTTGTAGTAGCCTCAGGTGCAGATGTAAGATTCTCAGGTCTCATAACTCTAAGAGGAGTTACTGTATCTTTGATTACATTTGCAGGATCCTGTGGATCAACCTGCCAACCCATAACAAGATAACCTGTTGTAGTCATTGCAAGGTTACCATTTCCATCAATGTAGAAAGAACCAGCTCTTGTAAACAGGTTTTCTGAACCGTTATTAACGATAAAGAAATTTGTTGAGTTTGAATCAGTAAGTCTGATATCAAGTGCATCGCCAGTAGACTGTGCAGCACCTGCTGATGTAATGGAGATTTTTGTTGCTCCATTAGTAACACCAAGACCTATCTGCTTTGCATTTGTACCACCACGATTAGCTGTGGCGCCAGATGCCTGTGAAGTTGTCTGATACATAATATCAGAAAAAGTTGTTGAAGATGATTTGAACGCAACTGTATTAACGTTCGAGATGTTATTACCAATAACATCCATCTTTGTCTGGTGAGTCTTAAGACCAGCTACACCAGAGAAAAGTGATCTCATCATAATGAATGACCTCCGTGGATATAGCATCTTCAGTACTGTACTGCCGTATCTGTCAGTCAACGGCAATTAGCTTCCATAAGGTCCAGCTAAACTATTACAGCACCGTCAATATTTGTAAAAATGTTCTCATCTGATTCTGTTTGATCCATAGCTGTTACTACGGTCTGATTTGGTACATTAACAATAAATGCTAAAGTATCAACAAGTACAAGCGAATCAGTAATTCCTTTTGCCGAAGCCTTTTGTACACCTTCTTCAAGTCTAAGAGACTGCTCTTCTGAAAGCTTAATATTTCTGTCATCTAAACGCTGTGATGCGTGCTTAGAAAACTTAAGCTCAGAGCCAGCTTCCATCTTTTGCTTAAAGATTTCTTCAAAAGATGCACCATTTAAAGTGCCCTGTGGCTTTGACGCTGAGGTTGGGTTCAGGTAAGTACCTGCAACTTGTTCAATGGAGGTAAAGTTTGGATTAATTTTTATATTACTCATATTTTCCTCCTACCCCTCGTCTACTCCTACAACTGGAGATGTTTCAGTAGATTCAGGTTCTTCTGTAGTCTCTGAATTCACTGTAGTCTGTGATGTTGCTGCAGCACCTGAATTTTCTGCAGTTTCTGTGGAAGTATTCACTTCCTCTGTCTTTGGTGTAGTACGCTTATTTACTTCCTCTTCAGCTTCCTGTTTAGTTTTCTTCAATTCTGCAATCTTATCAACCAATGACTGTACATATTCTGTAACATCTTTTCCAAGGAAGCCTTTTGTATATGCATCCAGAGAATTAATCATTGTTGCGACCTTCACTACATCTTCTTCATTACCAAGTGTAAGAAGATCCTTGGTAGGAAGCTTTGATATATCAGCGAGAATTGTATCAGCAACAAGCACTGCGTTGTAATAAGTCTCGTCCATAATGGACTTAATCTTCTCAACAGGATATTCCTTGTTGTTAACCGAAGCTAATAATTGGCCATCATCGTCAGTTCTTACATAATCAACTCTGCCGTGAATTTCAACATTGTCATCATCTATAAGAGCTACCATCTTACCTACCATGCTGTTACCCTGGATATTTTTCATATCAGCCTGAACTGCTTGGATGGCTTCGATTTGAGTAAATGATGCAAGCTGAGCTACGTACTGACTATTGTCTGTTGGCTCAAGCGGATCCTGGTATTGCATTTCTGCCACCAGAAGCTTCATAAACATCTCTTCTGTGTATCCGCCGTCTTTTGTTTCAGCGGTTTTAGAAGTGGAAATGTTTGTATTAGCTTTTGTAGCATCTTGAGAAGCTGCGGTCTTTTTATAAGCACCGTTAACTACACTTCCAATAAGTGGTTCTGCCATTAATCTCCTCCTTATAATTTTATGCTTGGAAATCTAATGTATTTCCATTATCCTTCATCATCTGAGCAATCAACATATCCTCTTCAGACATGATACCTGAAAGTTCATCTAATGAATTGAGGTTAATTCGGCTATTTCTCTTTGAAGACTGTTTGCTCATCTGTTCCTCTCGTCTGCTTTCATCTTTTGCATTCTGCTCAAGATTTCTTTCAAACTCATGGGCTCCAACTGAAACTTCGATTGAAGTAACTTTTGTTGAATTTTGATTGAGCTCTGTTCTAAGAGTTGCCATTTGATTTTCAAGAGCTTGCTTAACTGCATCATTTTCAGTGAAAATTTTAGCTGTAATCACATCACCCTTTTGCGTGACTTCCATGAAAATTTTACCAAGTCCTTCAGGATTAAGTGTCATCTCCATTGTAGTTGATTCTGCATCTGTTAAAACTTTCGCCTGCTCTACAAGTTGATTAACAATACTCTCTGCTCTTACCGTTTCGCCAGTAGGTAGTGTAACTACTTCCTGTTCAACTGAATATTCAATAGCAGCTTCTTGTTGTCCAACTGCCAAGTTCTCATGTACTACAGTAGCTTCATGAGTTACCTTTGGAGTATCGTTTGCAGTCTTAGCATTTTTTGAAAAATCAAATTCTTGTTTTGAAGAATTATTGTTGTCGTCTACCTGAGGTTTCATCTCAACAGGATCATTAATGTCCATCTGGATATTCTGCTGAGGCTTAACGTTTTCACCCTCCATAGGTTTGATTTGTTCTGTAAGAACAACCTGTGGCTCCACTGGATTTAAGTTTTGATTATCATCTAAAACCTCTTCCAGCTTACTAGGATTTTCTGTAGGTAAATCGCCTTTAACAAGTTCTTCGTTGATTTCAAGATTCTCTGACTTAAGTTCAGGAAGTACAATCTCCTTCACTTCTTCAAAGGATATCTTCAAATCGTCAAGTAGCTGATTCGTAAGTGTCGACACATTGTCTAGGATATTTTTAAAGCTATCGTTCATCAAAAGTGCAACTGAATCTGTCTCACCAGTAATCTCTGTCACTAGCTGAGCTAAACTTTGTGGATTGAATAAATCCAAGATTGTAAGCCCTAGCGTTTCCATAGCCTTTTCAAGTTCTTCATCTGTGATGTCTAATTCATCTTTGATGACATCCTTGATTTCTTCGGCAACTGCTTCAACTTTCTCTACTACTCGTGAAGAGTCAGCTGTCTGACCATTTTCTGGTCTATCAGCAACCGATTTAGCAATGGCTCCAGATTCAAAAGGCTTATTATCTAGTGTGTTTTTTGTAGGTTCAGCCCGTTTGATATCAACTGGATTTCCAGAACCAGCAACGTTCTTAAGAGTATCTTCGAATAAGCCTTTATCCTTTGACACAGTCATCTTGTCATTAACAGCTGACATGTCAATCTGACTTACTTGAATCAGCAAGTTAGAAACATTGCTACTTGTCATGCTTTCCTCCTTTCACCTATTCTATTTTCAAGCTTCAATATAAGACCATGGAGCTATGGTTCCATCATCTTAGTGATGATTGCTGCGTTTTCCGCGTTCATTGCAGCTAGGATATCTGCTCTCGTACTAGCGTCCATTCCCTGTAAAATCTCACATACCAAGTCAAAATCATCTGTCATAGTATCAAATATGGCAGCTGCGTTCTTTGGCTTCATACTTGAGTAGGCCTTGATATAGTCTTGGATTTCCGCGTCTTTTTGCAACTGAGAAACCACCTGTTTGTATATCGCTTCGGCATTTTCAGGCTCAATAGACTCATAGTAAGTCTTATATTCATTTATATCGGGTGCATTGTCCGAAAAAACAACCTCTTCGTAAAATTTTTCTTTAGTTTCTTCAAAAGATGCTTCATTAGCCTTGTACTCTGCTAATTCAGCAGCTGCAGCTTCCAATTCTGCAATATAATCACTGTTGGCATTTCCTGAGGCCTTGAGCTCTTCAATTTCAACTTCAAGTTCCTTGATTCTATCAACTGCTTCCTCAACAGTTGTGTACTGAGCGTAAGCATCCTCTTCCTGAGGAATATACTCCTCAATACCAGGTAAAATACGATTAACATAAGGCACATCTTTAAGCACAGGAAATAGGACGGTTGAACCAAATCCGCCCACGTCCATCTTTACCAAAAAGCCAAAGATTACAAGCCAAATCAAAATAATAAGGAGCACAACAACTCCCATTATAAGACGACCACCAATACCAAGAGACTCGTCGTCATCTTCATATTCTTCGCCATTTTTCTTGGCTTCTTTTTTAGCTTTTTTAGCAGCCTTTTTCGCTTCCTTAGCCGCCTTTTTAGCAGCTTTTGGATCTACTTCATTCGCTTCGTTTTCCTGCATCTCTGTTACGTCTGCCATAACTAATCATCCTCACTTGAATTGTTAAAGTAAGTGTAACTAACAAGCTCATCAGTTATCTTACTTTCTTCCCTATCGATTTCATCTAAAAATTCTTCAAATGCATGCTCTCTCAACTTTTCATGCATTTTTCGCTCCATCATAACTGCGTTCAGCTTTCTTCTAGCATTCTCCATAGCTTTTTGAGCCTTAGATACCTCGATAAGCTGACTTCTAAGAGCAACCTTCATAGCTGCAATAGCCGATTTACAAGATCTGATTTCTTTGATATCAATATCGCCAATGGAAATATCCTTTAAGTGCTTTTCATATCCCGCCTGACGAACCATAATATCTCTAAGCTTTTGCTGCTCCTCATTGTATCTGGCTACAGCAAGGCCAAAATTGGCCTTTTCTTGCTCTTCTAGCTTTTGCTTTAAATCAAGTATATTTTGCATTCTGTAGACAAATTTCGCCATAAATCATCCCTCACTCTTGAAAGATTGCAGCCATCATCTCCAAAATCTCGTCATACTCGAATTTATCTGCTGTACTCTGTAAAAGAAAATCATTAACAGCGTCAATCTTTTGAATCGCATAATCAATGGCCTTATTAGAGCCATTCTTATATGCACCAATATTAATCAAATCCTCAGCCTCTTGATATGTTGCAAGAACATTCTTAAGCTTTCCCGCAATAGATTTATGTTCCGGAGTGGCAACAGCTGACATAACTCTGGAAATAGACTGCAATACATCTATAGCAGGATAATGATTCTTCTGGGCTAATTTTCTGTTTAAAACAATATGTCCATCTAAAATAGAACGAGCTGTATCAGTGATTGGCTCGTTGAAGTCGTCACCGTCTACAAGTACTGTATAAAGCCCTGTAATAGAGCCTACAGCAGCATTACCTGCTCTCTCCAAAAGACGAGGCATTTCAGAATAAACTGATGGTGGATATCCTCTTGTAACAGGAGGCTCACCAGAAGCAAGTCCTATCTCTCGTTGAGCCATTGAAAAACGAGTAAGTGAGTCCATCATCAAAAGAACATCCTTGCCCTGATCTCTAAAATACTCGGCAATAGCTGTCGCTGTAAGAGCAGCCTTTTTTCTGATAAGAGCTGGCTTATCAGAAGTAGCGCATACAACAACAGAACGGGCCATACCTTCTGGACCCAAATCGTTTTCAACGAATTCTCTAACTTCTCGTCCACGCTCTCCAATAAGAGCTATAACATTTATCTGAGCCTTGGTGTTACGAGCAAACATACCCATAAGAGTAGATTTACCTACACCTGAGCCGGCAAAAATTCCAATTCTCTGTCCCTTTCCAACTGTAATAAGGCCATCAACAGCCTTAACGCCAAGAGAAAGAGGCTCTTTGATTATAACTCGAGCCATAGGATCTGGAGGATCAGCCTCCGCAGGATATTCTGGCAATTCTTCAAACTCAGTAAGGTCATCAATATCAGATGGCATACCAAGTCCATCAACCAAATGTCCAAGTAACTGGTCCCCTACAGGGATACCCAGAGGATGTCCTGTGTTTTCTACCATACAACCAACGCCGATACCTTCAACGTTCTCATAAGGCATCAAAAGCAGACGTTTGTCTTTAAATCCAACAACCTCTGCTTTAATACGCTGATCTGAGCCTTCAACAATAATCTCGCACAAATCACGTAGCTTGGCTTCAGGTCCAACTGATTCAATTGTAAGTCCAACAACTTTTACAACCTTGCCGAGAGATTTAAAATAGTCCTTCTCAGTAAGCTGCATTAATAAACCCTGGTCCATTCTCCTCCTAACGCTATCCTCTATATGCTAGCGCCTTTATCTCTCTAATCAGATTATCAAGTTCAGTATCAATACTGCAGTCGAATATTCCTCCGTCTGTTTCTATGATACACTGACTGTCATTTAAAAGAGGATCCGCAATAATATCAAGTCCTACTTCGGCGCCTATTTTTCCCTGAATTTCCTCTTTTTTCCCTTTAATAAACTCTGCATTCGCATCGCTAACTTTTATCTGCATCTGACCAGTGCGCTCAATTTTCATAATACAATGATCTAGCAAATGATATATAACATCCTTTCTGCCAGATAACTCTGCTGAAAAGACATGTTCAAAAACTGGAATACACATTTCAACTATGTCATGTTCCATTGTAAGCTGACGTTCCATGAAATCATTTGAAATCTGCTGGATTTCAGCATCCATGTTGCGTTTCGCATCTTGAAGCTCAAGAGCAGCTCTTTGAGTACCCTCGTTGTAGCCTTCCTTCTCACCGTCCTGGCGGGCAAGATTCTTCATAGCATCAGCATTTAGCTGTGCAGCATTAATAATCTCATCAGCCTGAGCATGGGCATCTGCGATAATTCTCTCTGCCTCAGCATTGGCATCTGCCAAAATCTGCTCTGTTTCAATGGAGCTTTCAGGCTCCTCCTTCTGCATAATAGAATCAGCTAGGCCAAGGAATTCATCTGGATCCATTCCTTCTGGAACTTCCTCGCCAGCCTCTCTCATAGCTGCAAGACGTCGCTCACGCTCTTCCTCTAAAAGCTTAGCCTTGTAGGCCTTTTCCTGCTTTAAGATAAGTTCTCTTGCTAAATCATTAGAATCAATTACAAGTTCATCGTTGTTTCCTTCTTCGTCCACTTCATTAGGAGCAACTAAGAAACCATAGATGACATTGTTACTAGACAATGAGCTCATCTCCGCCTCCTCTAGAAATAACAATTTCCGCAGAATCCTCAAGCTTTCTGATAATACCAACTATCTTCTGCTGAGCCTCTTCTACGTCCTTCATACGAACAGGTCCCATGAATTCCATGTCTTCCTTAATCATAGCTGCAAGACGAGTAGAAAGATTCTTAAAGATAGCCGCCTGAACCTCATCATTTGCTCCCTTAAGGGCAACTCCAAGATCTGAGTTGTCAACATCTCTAAGCACACGCTGAATAGCACGGTCGTCCAAAAGAAGGATATCCTCGAATACGAACATCTTCTTTCTGATTTCTTCTGCAAGCTCTGGCTCTTCGATTTCCAAAGATTCCATGATACGCTTCTCTGTACCACGATCAACTGTATTAAGAATATTAACTACCGCATCAACACCACCGGCGATAGTGTAATCCTGATTGATAAGTGAAGAAAGTTTCCTCTCAAGAACTCGCTCAACTTCCTTGATGACCTCTGGGCTAGTTCTATCCATGAGAGCAATACGCTTTGCTACATCAGCCTGCTTTTCAGGAGGCAATGCACCAATAATAAGGGATGCCTGACCAGCTGAAAGATAAGACAAAATCATAGCAATAGTCTGTGGATGCTCTTCCTGAATGAAGTTCAACACCTGAGAAGGCTCTGTCTTTCGAATAAATTCGAATGGACGAACCTGAAGTGAAGCAGTAAGCTTTGTAATAACATCCTGAGCTCGGTCGTCGCCAAGTGCCTTTTCCAAAAGTTCCTTTGCGTAACCGATACCACCTTCTGCAATGTACTGCTGAGCTAAACATACCTGATAAAATTCTTCGATAACTTCTTCCTTAAGAGCTGGAGAAATACTTCTGGTATTAGCAATCTCAAGGGTAAGTTCCTCTATTTCCTCTTCCTTGAGATGCTTGAAAATCTGCGAAGACTTCTCTGGCCCTAAGGCTATTAGAAGTATTGCGGCTTTTTGAACGCCATTAAGTTCTTCTGCTGCCATACATTATCCCCAATCCTCGTTTAACCAATTTCGTAAAAGTTGAGCTACAGCCTCAGGCTTTTCGTCAACAAACTTTTCGATTAGAATGCGGGCTTCGGATTTCTCCGTGTAGCCAATATCCTCAAGCTCCTCCTCCTCTTCCTGAGTAGAAGCAATAAGATCATCAATTGTAAGCTCCTGCTCCACAGGCTCTTCTTCCTCTGTACGAAGACTGCGGAACACGACAAATCCAAGCATTGCAAAGATAAGCAACGCCAAAACAATCTGTAAAATATCTGTAAGTCCAAGTCCAGAACCCTCTGAATACTGGAACATTGGAATCTCGTAAGAAACAACCTTAACACTAGTAGTAGGGAAGCCAGTAGCTCTAGCTACAACTTCAACAATATCGTCTGAAACTTCAAGCTGAACTGGGTCTGAATTAGCCTTTACAAACTCATCAAATGTCTGTCCAAGCTCATCCAAAGTACCATCTGCTTCCATCTTGTCCTGATTGTAAATAGCAAATGTCTTACATGTAACAGAAATAGAAGAATCCTCAAGAACCTGCTTTCCTATCTCGTCCTTATGAGTGGTAATAAGCTCATCTGGAAGATAGTCCTTCTCGCCCTCTTCTGTTGTAGTGGAGGTCACATTGCCATTCTCCATGACGTATGTAGTATCGTCGTCATTGGTATCTGTGCCAGGCACACCGCCAGAGCCTCCTGTCGACTCAGAGTTGGACCATGATTCACTATCAAGATAGCCTTCTGTTCTGCCCTCATCTACGGAATAGTCGTAGTTAACCCAGCTGTTCTCGTCAAAGTTCATAGATAGGTTAACGCCAACTGTTATGTTGTCGTATAGATTAGTTCCATCAAGGACATTCTCAACTCGCTCAGCAATCTCTTTTCTAGCTCTGTCTCTCACATCCTGATTAGCAGATGCATTGCCAGCTGCCGAGTTAGCATCGCCACCAGCAAACAGCACATTACCATCTCTATCCATAATCATGATATTCTCAG
Source organism: Pseudobutyrivibrio sp. AR14 (assembly GCF_900101325.1). Taxonomy (NCBI): domain Bacteria; kingdom Bacillati; phylum Bacillota; class Clostridia; order Lachnospirales; family Lachnospiraceae; genus Pseudobutyrivibrio; species Pseudobutyrivibrio sp. AR14. The sequence continues at coordinate 249,191 of NZ_FMUY01000002.1, read as the reverse complement.
TATCATCATTGCCTAGGTTGACAGACATATACTTGGCAATACCAGCCGCTGTATTTGAAGTCATAGGGTTAGAAAGTCCTACAACAACTGTAGCGTAGCCAGGTTCTGCATGAGAAATAAGAGTTCCATCCTCATCTGGAATATTAAGAGTGACATCCGCATCAGTAACCATACTGAGGCTAGTGATAGTATCCTCAAACTTGCTCTCTAGATAGAGCTTGTATTTCTTTTGTTTATCAGCTTCTGTAGTAGAAAAGCTGCCATCTACTGCATCATTAATAGAGTATCCTGAACTAGGAATGGAATTGGAACCTAAAAGAATATTGGCATCAGCCTCGTCTTTTTCATTAATGAAGAATGTGAATCCATCCTGACTTGTCTCATAAGGAATATCATTTTCTGTAAGAAGTTCCTTAACTGAATTGGCCTGTACTCCATCTTCGCAATCTATAAGCTTGACCATTGTAGGTCTAGTGATAATCACAGCCAAAATAATAAAAGACACAATAACAACAGCAGATATAGATATAATCAAAACCTGCTGCCTTCTTGTGAACTTTCTCCACCACTCTAATATTCTATTGAGAAGAGCTTGAATTTGTTCCGGCATGTTATTCCCCCTGAAAAATATTTAAAACAAGAATAAAATTACACCTGCATCTGCATAATCTGTTGATATGCCTCAAGTACCTTGTCGCGCACTGCCACAGTATACTGAAGAGCAATATTAGCCTTCTGCTCTGCAATCATTAAATCGTGGGTGTTATCTGTCTCGCCAAGAGCAAACGCCACCTGTTCCCTATTAGCCGTCTTAATTGCAGAATTAGTATCATCAAGTAATGCCATTACAGAATCTAGCATACTCTGAAAGCCCTTATCTGCATCAATTTTTGTCTCTGCTGATGTAACAGGTGTAGCACCATATAAGCCCTGTATAGAATTAACGTCCATTTATACTCCTTGAATAATAAATTAAACCTGCCCAATAGATATGCCAGTAGTTGCCATTGACTTAATAGCCTGAAAAGCTGTAGTGTTAGCCTCATATGAACGGCTGGCATCGATAAGATTAGTCATCTCAGTAACTGTATTAACATTAGGATATGAGACATAGCCATTTTCATCGGCGTCCGGATGAGAAGGATCATATTCCATGATAAAATCGTTCTCCATATCCTCTGAAACTTTTGTCGCCTTAACACCGTTGCCATTATAGGCAGCTGTGCTGTCCTTCAAAATATGTCTAAATGAAGGTACACCAGACTTGAGCTGCTTTTCCTCGAAAGTAACTATTTTACGTCTATAAGGACCACCGTTTTCTGTTCTAGTGGTACTAACATTAGCGATATTCTCCGCTATAATATCCATTCTAAAGCGCTGTGCTGTCATACCAGACGCAGCTATATCAAAAGGTTGAAATAATCCCATATAAATACCTCCTATAAAATATAATAACTATCTCAAAACTGACTTAAATCTAGAAAATTCGTTTTGAATGCTGGTATTAATGGCATTGTAACGAATCTGCTCTGAAGCCAATTCAACATTTTCGGTATCCATATCAACATTATTGCCGTCTAAGCGATAGGAAAAATTCTCGTAATCAGTATATTCAATGCCGTCCACATGATTGCCATCATTATCAAGGACATCTACAGCCCTATCCAATGTACGCTCATGAGTGCCAATAAGCTCACGTCTTAATACGCTCTCAAACTCTATATCCTGACGCTTGTAGCCAGGTGTATCGTTATTAGCAATATTATTCATAATAAGTGTTTCACGCTGCCAGCTGGCATCAGCTGCACCGTCCAACAAATTAATATATCCAAAGGCATCTGAACTAATCATACAACAATCCTCCTAGACTAATTTTATTATAAATTATCTGTCAGAAAACACAAGAAGTTTTTACATCATATAGTATAATTTAAAATAAGCTTACACAAGAAATTGTGTCATAAGCAGTTATATTATGTAACAATTTATAATCTCTTTTATAATACGAAAAACATGTGAAAAAGTAATGAATTATACTGTATACAAAAAAGGACCTACAAACGTAAGTCCTTTTATAACACACAATCCTTAATATTAAGTTCTATAAAGATTATTTATTCTTCTTAATCTCCTCAAGCTCATCGAATACAACATCATTTAATACCTTAATGTAAGTACCCTTCATACCTGATGAACGAGACTCAATAACACCTGCAGACTCAAACTTGCGAAGTGCATTAACGATAACTGATCTTGTAATACCTACTCTATCAGCAATCTTTGATGCAACAAGTACGCCCTCATTGCCATCAAGCTCATCGAAGATATGGATAATAGCTTCAAGCTCTGAGTAAGAAAGTGTTGAAATAGCACTCTTTACTACCTGAAGCTTTCTGTTCTCCTCAGCAGACTCCTCATTAACTGAACGCATCATCTCAAGGCCAACTACTGTTGTGCCATACTCTGTAAGAATGATGTCATCAATATCATACTGCTTATCAAATCTATAAACGAAAAGTGTACCAAGACGCTCGCCAGCGATATCAATAGGAGCAATAATTGCTGAATACATGTCAATATCGCCCTTCTCGAAACCTAATGTCTTAAGGTTAACATTTTCCTTTGTAGAAAGAATTGAAAGTAATCTCTCATTGAGAAGTGGATCGATAAAACCACCTACTTCATCAACGATAAGCTCACCAATTTCTGTAGTATTTGGAAGATGAGAAAGACCTAAAACCTTTCCCTTCTTAGAAATAACAAGAACTGAAGAGTCCAAAATCTCAGTTAAAACTGAACAAATATCATTGAATACAACCTTTGAAGAATTGTTGTTATGAAGAAGCTTTCCGATCTTTCTTGTCTTATCTAATAACTGTACGCTCATGAAAATAATTTCCTCCTAAATCTAATACGAATGTATCAAACTCCTCATACACAGCGTTCCCCTGTACCACTCTTAGAGTGAATTTGTACAAATTATAGCACCGACTTGTATGAATTGCAATAAAATTCAGACTATTCTTTTTGTTGTGTACATTTCCAACATTTTTGAATTATCTTATTCTTTATTTACACTTTGAACAAATCGACATTCATCATTTGCGCAAACTAATTTATTCCCCTTTTCAACCATATATGTGCCGCACTTTGGACACTTCTCAACAGTTGGTTTAGACCAGCTGATGAAATCACATTCTGGATGATTAGCACAACCGTAGAACTTACGTCCTTTTTGAGACTTACGAATAACAACATCGCCTCCACATTTAGGACAAGGTACACCCACCTTCTCAAGGAATGGCTTAGTGTTTCGGCACTCTGGGAAACCAGGACATGCCAAGAACTTACCATGAGGTCCAAACTTAATTACCATGTTACGTCCGCATTCTTCACAGATAACATCAGTAACCTCATCATGAATCTCAATCTTAGCCAACTCATCCTCGGCAACTTTGACAGCTTTCTCAAGGTCAGGATAGAAATTTCTGACAACAGATTTCCATTCTACTGTGCCCTCTTCAACTCCATCCAAAAGCAACTCAAGATTTGCTGTAAATTTATCATCAACAATTATAGGGAATGAATCCTCCATAATAGAATTGACTACTTCACCAAGTTCTGTAACAAAGAGGTTCTTGGCCTCTTTTGTAATATAGTGACGTTTGATAAGTGTTGTAATTGTAGGTGAATATGTACTTGGTCTACCGATTCCAAGCTCCTCCAAAGTCTTTACCAGTGATGCCTCAGTAAAATGAGGAAGTGGCTGAGTAAAGTGCTGTTTCTCATCAAAACTATTGAACGAAAGCTTGCTATCCTCAGTAAGCTTTGAGAGTGGATGAGTCTTAGCATCCTCTTCGTCGTCTGCTGATACATATATCATCATAAAGCCATCGAACTTTATAGCAGATTCAGCTGCTGTAAACACCTGATCCTTAGCCTGTACATTAAGAGAAACTGTATCGTAAACAGCATTAGCCATCTGGCTAGCTACAAAACGCTTCCAAACAAGCTGATATAGTCTGTACTGGTCTCTTGTAAGGCTGTCCTTAATCTCAGAAGGAACAAGCTCGATATTAGCAGGTCTAATTGCCTCGTGGGCATCCTGAACCTTACCAGAGTTCTTCTTGGAACTAGCTATAGGCGCCGAAAGGTAATTATCACCATAATTTGAAGTAATAAAGCTCTCAGCCGCTGCTCTGGCTTCATCAGAAACACGAGTAGAATCTGTACGAAGGTAAGTGATAAGACCGATTGTGCCATGGCCTTTAACTGAAACACCTTCATAAAGCTGTTGAGCAACACTCATAGTCTTTTGAATTGAAAAATTCAAAGCCTTTGACGCTTCCTGTTGCATTGTAGATGTAGTGAAAGGAAGTGGTGCCTTCTTCTCTCTTGTACCTCTCTTAATAGAAGCAATTGAGAATTCAGCCCCCTTAAGCTCCTCCATTATCTTATCAAGTGAAGCTTTGTCTGATATATCTTTTTTGCCAGTCTTGTCACCATAATACTTGGCAACAATTGGCTTTTTAGAACCTTCTGTATCAAGAAGAACATCGAGTGTGTAGTATTCCTGCGGAATAAACTGCTCGATTTCCTTTTCTCTATCACAGATAATTCTTAGGGCTACCGACTGAACACGTCCAGCGGAAAGTCCTCTTTTGACCTTTGCCCAAAGAAGTGGTGAAATCTTATATCCAACCATTCTATCAAGCATACGTCTTGCCTGCTGTGCATCAACTAAATCCATATCGATTTCTCTAGGATTCTTAAGAGAATTTTTAACAGCAGTCTTTGTAATTTCATTAAAGGTAATACGATATACCTTTTTATCTTGAAGATTGAGAGCGTGAGTAAGATGCCATGAAATAGCTTCTCCCTCACGGTCGGGATCAGTTGCAAGATAAATCTTATCTGCCTTCTTCACTTCCTTACGAAGTGCCGCAAGCAATTCTCCCTTTCCTCTGATAGTTATATATTTAGGTTCAAAATCATTTTCTGGATCGAAGCCGAGCTGGCTCTTTGGCATATCCCTGACATGTCCCTGCGAAGCCATAACTTCATAATTGCTTCCCAAAAACTTCTTGATTGTATGCACCTTTGCTGGAGACTCTACTATAACAAGATTTTTTGCCATTTATATTATGCTCCTTAAATTAATAATCATTTATCAGCGCTTGAATAGACACTGAATTTTAGAATCGGTATTCAATATACAACATAAATTTTCTATTTTCAAGGTGAATTTTATTTGATGAGGTAACAATTCATCGAAATTTTAACTGAATTTCACATAATTATTCTTAAATACTTCTTCAATAAGGCCTTGTTTTTCTAGAGAATAAACAACTGACAGTAAATTCAAATAATCAATATTTGTCTGTTCCATAATTGTAGAAAGACTCTTTGGATAATAGTCAAAAAGAGACAATATCTTCTTTTCTTCCCTTGAAATATTAAGCCTTTGATTGACAACTGTCCTCTTCTGATTTACCTTACCGTACCTTTCTAAAATCTCGTTTATAAAAGCGTCTACATTGTATATGATACCTGCTCCTTGAGAAATCAGCCTATTACAGCCCTCACTAAGGCTATCCCCAATTCTTCCAGGGACAACATAGATATCCTTGCCCTGATCTAAAGCTAAATCTGCAGTTATAAGTGAGCCAGATTTTTCTCTAGCCTCAATAACAATTACAATGTCTGATAAAGCAGATACTATCCTATTTCTTCTTGGAAAGTTCTGTGCTATAGGCGATGAGCCCATTTGATATTCTGACATTACTGTACCGTTTTGCACTATTTCTTCATATATTAAATGATTTTCTGGCGGATAAATCACATCACATCCACACCCAAGCACTGCCACTGTCTTTCCAGATGCCTCTATAGCCCCTCTATGAGAATGAGTATCAATTCCTCTTGCCATACCACTTATAATTGTAAATCCCTCTTTTGCCAGCCGATTCCCCAGTTCAAAGGCCAACTTTTTACCGTAGGCACTACATCGTCTTGCCCCAACAATTGCAATACAATGATTGAAAGGAGGCAAATTGCCATTATAAAAAAGCCCGTAGGGATTGTCATATATATTGGCAAGCTTTTTGGGATAGCCAGGGTCTTCTGTTGTTATAAAAGAAAATGGGGATTGGCAAAATCTTTCATATGCTTTATCCACCTGGTACAAACTTCTATTTTTTATAAATAATTCTGCTTCAGTTTCAGTAAACAACATGGATGCAACTAACTCATTTTTAGAGGCGGTGTATATATTAAAGGAATTATAGAAATACTCAATCAACTTTTGTTTCTTGCCATAGCAGATATCTTCATTTTGTAAAAACCAGTATTGGAAGGCTAATTCATTACTCAAATAGTCACCTCCCAAAACTTCTTATCAAGACCTCTATACACTAGCGATTCTCGCAGATGAGCTATTCTAATATCATCATCCCCATCCATGTCTGCAATAGTCCTGGCAACTCTAAGAACCTTGTGATAGGTTCTAGCAGTAAGAGCGTATTTCTCGTACATCTCTTCCATAAATTCTGCTTCTTCATGGCCAAGGTTACAAAATTTATTAATTAGGCTGTTTGGTATTTGACTATTAAATTTAAAGCTATAGTCCTTATATCTTTCCTGCTGAATCTGCTGACATCTCATAACTCGCTCTCTGATATCTTTTGAACTTTCATTTTTTCCTCTACTTGTTATTTGAGAAAAATTGAGAGTAGGCGCTTCGGCGCAGATATCTATTCTATCTAAAAGTGGCTGAGATATTTTAGACATATAACGCTGAATAGAAAGCCTCGAACAGTGGCACTTATTTAAATCTGGATAATAGCCGCAAGAGCATGGGTTCATGGCTGCAACAAGAACAAAATCAGCTGGATAGGTAAAGCTTCCAGCAGTTCTTGATATGGTAACCTCCTTATCCTCCATAGGCTGACGCAAAATCTCGATTGTGCTCTTTGCAAACTCCGTAAGCTCATCAAGGAATAATATCCCCTTATTTGCGAGAGAAATCTCACCTGGCTTAGGATATTGCCCTCCACCTACAAGTCCTTGCGCAGAAATTGTATGATGAGGACTTCTAAAAGGCCTATTTTTTATCAAGCCTTTTCTCTCATCAAACTTTCCAGATACAGAATAAATCTTAGATATCTCCATCTGCTCTTCTATATCCATAGCCGGCAAAATAGATGGAATGCATTTTGCCATCATGGATTTCCCTGCTCCCGGTGGACCTACCATCAGAATATTGTGCATTCCAGAAATAGCCACCTCACAAGCTCGCCTTAATGCTTGTTGCCCATTAATCATTTCAAAATCATATTCCGTCTCAATAGGAAAGTCTCCATTAACCGATGGAATTTCTTCCATCTGAAATAATCCCTCGTTTAATATTTCAATTACTTCTGATAGCTTTGAAACTCCAATGGTGGTTATCCCTGAAATAAGTCTAGCCTCCAGTAAATTAGCCTTTGGAACAATGACAATTTCAAAATCATTTTTCTTTGCTGCTGTAACCATTGAGAGCACGCCGTTTACAGGCTGTATTTTGCCATCTAGGGATATTTCTCCCAGCATGCATATCTTATCCATCTTTTGGCAATTAATGATCCCTATGGCCGAAAGAATGGCTACAGCAATAGGCAAATCAAATCCTGCTCCTGTCTTTTTGATGCTGGCTGGTGATAAATTAATGGTGATTCTTTTGACTGGCAAAGTATAACCCTCATTTTTAAGGGCCGCTCTAACTCGCTCCTTTGCCTCCTTTACCTCTGAAGAAAGGTACCCTACCATCTCAAAAATAGGCATACCTTCAGATATATCTGCTTCCACAGATATAAGCTTTGAATCGATACCGAAAACGGTAGCGGTATTAACTATGCTATACAATTAATCTCCTTGGGATAAAAATTGAATGTATATAGAAAAAAGACAAGAGCATATTATCATACTCTTGTCTTTTATGTAAATACTAATTATCTAATTCTTTCAACAAGACCAAGCTTCTTATGAACCTTACGGAGGGTCTTGTTAGCAAAATAAGCAGCTTTTTCAGAATTCTCTTTTATGCACTCATTGATGAATGTCTTGTCCTTTTCAAGCTCCGCACATCTTGCGTGGAAAGGATCTAGCATATCTGCAACAGCTTCACCAACTGCAAGCTTGAAATCGCCGTAGCCCTTGCCTTCAAACTCTCTTGCAACCTCATCCATAGTCTTATCTGTTACAACGCCATAAATCTCCATGAGATTTGAAACCCCTGGCTTATTTTCTACATCATAGCGAACCTCTGCCTCTGAATCAGTAACAGCCTTCTTAAACTTACGAATAATTGTATCTCTATCATCAATAAGATAAATTGTAGCATTAACATTTTCATCTGATTTAGACATCTTTTTAGTAGGCTCTGCAAGTGACATAATACGAGCTCCAGCCTTAGGGAAGAATCCCTCAGGAATTGTAAATACATCACCATAAATATTATTAAAACGCTCTGCTACATCGCGGCAAATCTCAAGATGCTGCTTCTGGTCTGCACCAATTGGCACCAAATCAGCCTGATAAAGCAAAATATCAGCAGCCATAAGAGCTGGATATGTAAAAAGACCTGCGTTAATATTATCTGCATGTTTAGCAGATTTATCCTTGAACTGAGTCATACGATTTAGCTCACCCATGTAGGTAAAGCAATCTAAAATCCATCCAAGCTCTGCATGAGCAGAAACATGTGACTGGAAATAAATGCAGTTTTTCTTAGGATCAAGTCCTGCAGCCACATACTGAGTGTAGATACGTCTAGCATTTTGCTTGAACTCTGTAGGATTCTGACGGACTGTAAGTGAATGCAAATCCATTACTCCAAAGAAGCAATCATAATCCTCATGAAGGTTAACCCAGTTTTTTAATGCTCCTATATAGTTACCAAGTGTAAGCTTGCCAGTGGCCTGCATACCTGAATATAATACTTTTCTTTCCTTTTCCATTACTATTAATCTCCTAAAACCTATCTTTTATTATGTAAAATCTCTTTGCGAATATATAAACTTGTAGCCTTTTCGCCATGCTCAGCCAAATAAGAAAGCATATCTCTAAGAAGGGCTGCTGACTCAGGATGCATAAGCTCCTTGCTCCGTCCCTTATCAAAATATTCTAGTGCTGAACTATCAGAATAAGCATCCTTGTGATATATCTTGCAAGCTGCAACTCTATCACAATACATTTCAACTACATATTTAACTGGCATCTTAGCTCCAGCTAATAATTTCTGTCGTGTTGGATCATAATCAATCCAATATTCTAAATGATGCTTATTTCTGCCCTTATGATGTAACCAAGCATAGGATACGCCCCTATCCTGCCTTTCGGCATCATTAGGACTCCTATCCCCCTGAAAATATTTAGCTCCAACAGAAAATTCTGTCCAAGAATATTTGGACAAATCATGCAAAAGCCCCTGTCTATATAAACCGACACCAAAACATAATTTCATCACCTGATGTCTGTGACGCGTTATCGTCAAAAAATGTTGTAAAGCCTTCAAAACAACAAACTCCTATTTCTATTTCTTTTCTACCTTAAGTCCCACAAGCACACTTATTGAATTGCCAGGAACAGAAAGTGATTGCTGATTATTAATAGGCTTTGGCTTAAAATCGCTCTTGTCATCATATTCAGCTGTATTAAAACACAAACGCCATCGCTTGCCTGGCGACAACAAAGGAAGTGCCATATCCACTGAATCATAGTGGAAATTATAACAAACAAATACTTCCTCTTTTTCCTTAGCGTATGCGCCATTATATAAAACACCAAGAGCCTTTTGTTCCTCACCGATAGTCATCATCCAAGGCTCAGAACCATGAAATGACATATCCGGAAGACCCAGGTGCTTATAATCATTCATTAGAAATGGTGTCTCACCTCTAATACACTTATGATTCTTTCTAAACTCAATAAGCTGTGATACAAAGTTTGAAAGAGTATTTTTGTTTTTATTTTTAGAAAATACTGTATAACCCATTTTGTTATCTTGACAGTATGGATTATTGTTGCCTAAGTGTGTAGCTGCTGTCTCATCTGCAGCAACAAAAAGTGGAACACTCTGAGAAAGGAAAAGCGTTGTAAAAGCATTTCTCATCTCACGATATCTGTTAGCATTAATAGTCTTGTTATTAGTCTTACCCTCTACTCCATAGTTAAATGAGTAGTTGGTATTAGTACCGTCACGATTTTCCTCTCCATTATCTAAGTTATGCTTTTCACCATAAGAGTAAGAGTCCCAAAGGGAAAAACCGTTAACATTGGCCATATAATTAACGAATCCATAGGCCTGATTCTGGCGTCTCATATGATTAGCAAACTGAACCATGCTGCCATTCATATGATTCTGAATCTGACGTGTAACATTCATAAATGAATCGTTGTAAATAAATAAGTGCTTTTTGCCATGTTCCTTGCAAAGAATCTCTTCTGGAATATACTCATAAAATATCTTAATCTCTGCAAGATAAGGCTCTGATGCAATACGCTGGATAGGCGCTGTGCATCCAACAATATGAAATCCATCCACATGGAAATATTTGACGTAGTAATTAAGACAATCAATGATATAGTCATCTGACACTTCCAGGGCAAATGACATCTCCATAATCACCTCAAGTCCCTTAGAATGCATGGTAGAAATCATGCTGCGAAGACCTGCCAGTGCATTACTTTCTCCACCAAAATAAGAAGCCTTAGGAGCAAAATAATTAGCCATACCAAAGCCCCAGTAATTAGTCTTGCCAGTGTACTCCGGTGTAGGCACCATCTCGCCTCTTTTTGAAATAATAACCTTGTTTTCAATAAATAACTCTTCAAAATCATAAACAGGCATTATCTCAACACTTGTAATACCAAGCTTTGTCAGGTAGTTAAGCTTAGATAGTAGGCCCTTGTAATTGCCAATTTTAGTATCCGACATACCGAAACCAGCAGTAAATCCTCTCATATGAAGCTTGTATAAAACCATATCAGAAGGTGCAATATCAACTTCAGCATCCTTCCAAGGCTTTTCTATATGGGAAATTCCAGAATAAACGGCGAATTTAGACTTTTTCCTGTTATCTACATCACCCCAAATATCACGTCCTACAACGGATGTAGCATAACTATCAACATATGTCCTCTTATCTTCCTTAAGAAGGTAACAAATCTCATCAGGATTAATGCCAGAAATCTCAGCAGAATAAACTCTACCCACAGAGTATTCTCTGGATAAATCTGCCTCAAAAATCTGTTTTTTACTCCTTTTATCGAAGAGAATAATCCCTACAGTTTTGACTGATGGCTCAACAGAAAAAGTAAAGATAACTGAGTCTTTACCGCTAACTCTTGGCCCGTATTCACCAAAATCTCCCTTGCTTACCTTCATTTCAGTCCCCACTTCCAAAAATAAGTGTATTTATATATATAAAATCTCTAAAATACTAGACATAAAGCCTAATGAATTATATCATAAGGGCATGTGTTAAACAAATAATATATTAGTTAAAGGAGTACAATATGGACGAAAATCAAGTTTTTCCTGTAGATAACGAAGATGACGACGTAGTCGTTACTCTTAATTTAGATGATGGTTCTGAGGTTACATGTGAAATTATCACTATTTTTGAGGTAGATGAGCAAGACTACATCGTACTAATTCCTCTTGATGAAAAGGGCGAGCCTAACGAAGAAGGCGAAGTTTACATCTACAGATATTTCGAGGACGAGACAGGCGCTCCTTCCCTAGAAAACATCCTTTCAGATGAGGAATACGAGGCTGTATCCAAGAGATTTGAAGAGATCTTAGAAGAAGACGATGATGAAGAATAATCTATAGTCATTTCACTTAAGAATCGGGATTTTTCCCGATTCTTTTTATTTGTATATGTTATAAAAAGCTCTCTTTTTGTACGTGTTACTCCCACATAAAATAGCCTTCTCTCCCCTTCTATAGCCTCATCTGTATCAGCTCTATTATTAGGAATAATCCCTTCATTGGCACCTAAAATAAAAACTGTATCAAACTCTAGTCCCTTGCTAGAATGTAGCGTATAAAGACCTACCTTTCCTGTTTTGTCCACCTGCTTATTCTTGTTCTCATAATCAACCTTATATCTAAGAACGTTTAGTTTATCTATAGCCTGTTTTATATTTTTACAATCCTTCACTATTTCCAATAGAAAAACTAATACATCTGTATACTCATCAAATGATGTACCACACCTGATAGCCTCTTCCTTTAAAAAACCGTCATACCCCATTACATTTCTAATATAATTAATTGCAGCATAAGGTGACATTCTAGAAATCAATAGAATGTCTGAATTAAGAGCCAGTGCTCTTTGATAAGCACTGTAATTGTCCTTATAAAAATATAATATGTCCTCTATTTTGCTTCCCTTTTCTAAAGACGCTCTATGTAAAAAACGATTAGGTCTATTTATAATTCTAAGAAGTCTTGCCCTTGTAGAATTACCAATAGCTATCTGGAAATAAGCTTCAATATCTTCAATGATGAAATGGGAATAGAAATTAGTAGTAGCCTCTTTAAGATAAACTGGGACACCTTCTGTCATAAGCCGATTAATAAGATATTTTGCATCGCTATGGTTTCTATAGAGGACTGCAATCTCATCAAGGGGTGTGCCCTGTGCTATTTTTGATTTAATCATCTCGTAAATGTAGTCAGCTTCTCTGACCTCATCTAATGTCTCTTCTATTACCAATATTCCATCTGCATTAGTGGGTATAATATCCTTTTTAAAGCGAATACTATTTTTATCTATCAAAGCAAGAGCCGCCCTTACCACATTAGATGGATTCCTATAATTGTAATTTAAAAGAATCCGCTTACAATCCTCATAATTATTTTCAAAGTCATTCATAATCTTTGGATTAGCTCCACGAAATCCATAGATAGACTGGTCGTCATCTCCTACGCAAAATATATTATTAGTTCTGCCAGAAAGCATTTTAATTAGCTCAAATTGCAGATTGTTCATATCCTGCATTTCATCAACAAGAAAATACGAAAATCTATTTTGCCATCTCTCTAAAACGTCCTGTCTTTTAATAAACAACTCATAGGCAATACTCAGCATGTCATCAAAATCTACTACCTTATACTGTTGTTTGAGGGTTTTGAAATAAGAGTATATTTTAAAGAAATCCTCCCTATCTGTAGTCTCAGGTATAAATGTAGCTTTGTTTTCTCCTTTATTTCTATAGGTGGATACCTCATTTGAAATGGAATTAACAATTGATAAATCAGTATGGTCAAGGCCAGCTAATCTGATAGCCTCAATCAATATCTGTTGCCTTGCAGAGCCCATGACTATATCCTTGCTTTTGTAGCCCAATTCTCTTTGTAAAATACCCCAAAATAAAGAATGGAACGTCCCAAAGGTCACCTGATTATTTCCAGATAACCTGTTGAAACGTTCCTTCATTTCAATGGCCGCAGCCTTAGTAAACGTAATAACTAAGATTTCTCTGCCAGGGATTCCAGAATTAATCAGTTCATTAATGCGATGGGTAATAACTGCAGTCTTACCACTGCCGGGTCCTGCCACAACTAAGCAGGGTCCCTCCTTATGACTAATCGCCATAATCTGCGAGTCGTTAAAGTTCATAATCCTCCTAACTCGCCTATATGTATTCTGGGTTCCCCAACCCTATATTTAATTATGATAATTTTTCAATTGCCGCCTTGATACGCTTGATAGACTCTTCTTTGCCAAGAATCTCCATAAGCTCTGTAGCTCCGCCTGGTGTCATCTGCTTACCAGATACTGCTGTACGAACTGGCCAGAGTACGTATCCATTTTTATATTCATGCTCTGTAGCAAATCCTGAAAGAAGTGCATATAAAGCATCATTAGAGTAATCATCCTGCGCCTCGAGAACTGGTAAAAGTTCCTTTAATACTGCAAGTGATGACTCCTCGTTTGTCTTCATCTTTTTGTGAGTATACATTGAGCTGTCATACTCTGGTACTGCATCAAAGAAATCAACATGGTCCTTGATATCAGGGAAAATCTCAATACGAGTCTGGACCATCTTTGCAATCTTTTTAAGATCATAGTCGCCCTTAATGTACTCCTTAAGGTATGGCTCTGCCATCTGGTAGAACTTGTCAAAGTCCATAGCCTTCATGTACTCGCCATTCATCCACTTAAGCTTTGTGATGTCAAAAACTGCAGGTGACTTTGAAATACGGTGATAATCAAACTCTTTAATAAGCTCATCTAAAGAGAAAATCTCATTGTCATTTTCTGGAGACCAGCCAAGAAGAGCAACAAAGTTAACAACAGCCTCTGTTAAAAATCCCTGCTCAATCAAATCCTCGTATGAAGAATGTCCTGAACGCTTAGAAAGCTTCTGGTGCTCCTCATTTGTAATAAGTGGGCAGTGAATATACTTAGGTACTTCCCAGCCAAACGCCTCGTAAAGTCGATTGTATTTTGGTGAAGAAGAAATATACTCATTACCACGAACAACATGAGTAATTCCCATAAGGTGATCATCTACTACGTTGGCAAAATTGTATGTAGGATATCCATCAGACTTGATGAGAATCATATCATCAAGCTCTGAATTATCAACTGTAATCTCTCCATAAAGCTCATCTACAAATGTAGTAGTGCCAGTACGTGGATTGTTCTGTCTGATAACATAAGGCTTACCAGCTGCAAGGTTAGCCTCCACCTCTTCCTTTGAAAGGTTGAGACAATGCTTGTCGTAAATATGAATCTCCTTGTCGCCTATAACCTGCTTACACTCTGCAAGACGCTCATCATCACAGAAGCAATAATAAGCCTCACCTTTCTCGATAAGCTTTTTAGCATACTCAAGATAAATGCCCTGAGCCTGACGCTCTGACTGAACATAAGGGCCAACACCCTTGTCCTTGTCTGGACCCTCGTCATGAATAAGGCCAGTAGCAGCAAGTGTTCTATAGATAATCTCCACAGCACCCTCTACCTGTCTCTCCTGATCTGTATCCTCTATTCTAAGAAGGAAATCTCCTCCCTCATGCTTTGCAACTAAAAAAGCATAAAGAGCTGTACGAAGATTACCTACATGCATACGACCTGTTGGTGATGGTGCAAAACGTGTTCTTACTTTACTCATTTATATTTCCTCTCATAAATTATATTGTATACAAGAATTAGGACTGCTATGTGCAGTCCTAAATAATTCTATACCAAAATTTATTTTTTTCAAGTATCAAGACCTAATTATTGGTTGTTGTTATCTTGCATTTGCCCCTCTTCCATTGGCCCCTGTGGTCTTGTTTCAGGGTTCATCTGCCCAGGCTTAAAATCTTCTGGCATATCTTCAAAATTTGAAGTTCCATCTGGCTTTTGTAATTGTCCTGCTGGACCTCCACCGTGTCCTCCCATACCTTGGGCCGAGCCTCCTGCTTCCACAACAGTTGTTTCAGCTGTAACAGATATTTCATTTTCACCAGAAGTAATCTTATAAGTATTTCCTATCTCAAATACATTTGATGAAATAATCATAGTTGAACCTGATACAGCTGGCGTATATTCGAAAACCTGATTTCCATTCTCATCTGTTATTGTTATTGACTGGTCGGCATCAAAACTGCCGTACACTATGGAAACCTGCCCACTTTCTTCTGAAATAGGACTATTAACTGCTCCAATGGCAATCACTTCTCCTCCATTTATAATTACACTAGAATTATCAGCATCAATACCACCTTCCGGCTCATTACCACCTTGAACATATATATTGCCACCGTTTATTGTAATACAACCATCTACACCACCATTACAGTCAATAGCATCACCAGTTTCACAAGTAATACTTAAATCTCCGTCATTTATTTCAATATAATTAGCAGCATTCAATCCGTCATCTGAAACAGATATATCAATTATCCCTCCATTTATATAAATGCTGTCCTTAGCCTCTAAGCCCTCATCATTGCTCTTTGCTGTAATTTCACCGCCATTTATCTGTAAAACACCATCACTTTCCATAACATCACTAACTGCCTCTATGACAATAGTGCCACCATCAATACAAATCAAGTCATTTGCATTAAGCCCATCTGTCCCCTCAGTAACTACATTAATGTTACCTGATTCTACATATAACTTGTCATCAGATGAAATACCATGCTTATGATTTCCATTAATATTAAGTGTTCCCTCACCTATGATGATAATGTCATCCTCACAGGAAACAACTCCTTTACCAATCTCCTCACCTGTAGAAGAATCAGTAGCGTACTCATTAGAATCAGTCAAGGTATTAATTGAACCATCTGCTAATTCTATATATAGATTTTTCACCTGAGCACCATATATTACAGGCCCATCTACACTTTGTAAATCCAGACCATTTAATATAAGTTTTACGTTTTCATCAGTGTTTACAACCACTGAAGAACTACTAGCTTTACCTTGCAGTGTGTAGGCACCACCTTCTGTAATATATAGAATTCCATCTTCATCACTGCAACCACTTCCCTCAATTGTTATAGCATCTTCTGAAAAAGTAATTGATGCCATCTGGTTCCAATCTGTCTTAACTGTAAGTTCATCATCATTGGAATTCTCCGAAGCAACTATATCAGTCTTTTCCTCACTGAAAGATGCGCAGCCAACAACAGCTGTTATAACAACAAGACATATGGCACTTATCAAAAATTTATTTCTCATAATTATAATTCCTCTGCTTCATTCATATCACATCGGCCGCAAACAACCGTAAGATTTCCATTACGCATTCTGATTTCATCCAAGAAATCTTTTTCATTTTCTTCATTTATTAATCTTACCCTATAATTTATCTCATACATAGAACCCATATTTGTCGTTCTAACAGCAATCTGCTTATGGGAAAGGGTAAATCTTTCAAAAATATCATCAAAAATATCGCTATAATCAAGATTTTCCGGAATAGTCACTCTCAGGTCCTTTTCTCCTGCTTCTTTAGCACCATAACCAAGCCCATTTAAAACAAAATGAATTCCACAAATAATTGCTGTTACAATCACCGCTAAAGGCATCTGTCCCACAGCACATATTATTCCAATGGTCATTGCAAAAAATATAAAACCTATATCTCTCGAACTTCCTTGCAGGGATCTAAACCTAACCAGAGAAAATGCTCCTACTACAGCCAGACTTGTTCCAAAATTACCATTAACTGCCAGCATTACCATACATACTAGAAAAGGTAAAATAATAAGTGTTCTTGCAAAATTTTTTGAAACTGTCCCTGTTTTTATATATGTGAGCGAAATAACAAAACCTAATATAGATGCCCCAATTCCATATAGTAAAGCTTCTGTTGTTGAAATAGTCGATGTACTAGTTGACATCAAAGTTGATAAAATCGATTCCATTAAAATAAACCTCCATAACTCTTTATGCTTCTTTTAAGCTTTTTTTGTAAAAATTTCCGTATTTTGAAAATGATGTGGGATAAATCTTGTATTTAGACAAAAGTCTTGCAAACCAAAGAGGCATTGAATCGGATATTTTCACTTCCATAAGTCTCATTCCCGGTTCTAGCAAATACTCATTTTCCTCATCACTATACAATGTCAAATTAAAATCTCTGCTTCTGATGTTAATATCAAAAGTCACTCTAAACTCCCTATCTTCCTTTCCGTACATAGCCAACCTATCATAGGCAATATAGCGTTTAGGCTCTAGGGGATAATGACTAAAGAAATAATCTATTTCTTTGAATATCTGATTAGGATTAGATGGCAACTTGCCCTCTATCAAATATCTTTCCGCCTCTTCCATAGGTATAGCCACCCTTCTTTTATTAACCAGTCCTTTATACTTTTTCTTAATCTCCAAAAAGCACATACTGTCATAGGTTGGCTTGCCATAGCAACGCACTCGAAACTTTTCTTTATATTTAGGTCCTTCTATTGAAGTCCTAATAAGTTGGTCGTTTAAGGTATCGTAATAAATATTTCTTATGGTATGAAGCCCATATTCGTCTTCATTCATATAGACATCAAGCTCTTTTTTTAGCAAAGCATAAGTCTTTTCATCTATAAGAAACTTCTTCTCATATCTATTAAATACTTTGGTTATTTGCCCCATGGCTTCCTCCTTTTCAATTGATGGATAAAGATTAATGGGGCTATGTGAATGTAAAGTGAAGAAAACTAAAAGAGTTTCCGAATGTTGTGAAACGATAATGAGAATTATTTATGAAGAACACAAAAAAACCGCAAAATATTAATAAGTTTTACATTGTTGAGATGAAATTCAGAGGTTATAATATACGTACTATGATTACAAAGAAAATTGCTAAAGAAGAATTACTAGATTTTTATCAATCAAAATTTGATTATTACAAAGTAGTAAGTGCCTATTGCGCAGTTATTATTGCCTTTAGTGAGATTTCCTACTTTTTCACTGATTGCCAGCTATACGGTAGATTCTCATGGGAGACACTTATCCCGAGATTATCTGTACTTTTACCACTGGCTCTGTTTTTATTGCTATATCGCAAAGTAAAATCATACAAAGCAGGAGTACTTCTCTACTATCTAATTCCACATGCAGCTATGTGGGCCACAATTTGGTCTGTATATCATCTTGAGAACCGTGATTTTGTCCGTGAGGGCTTTATCATTATGCACTTTGCATTCCTAACCATCGGGCTTGCAATGCCTGTAATGTATCACACGATTATTCACGGATTTATCTTTTTTAATATTCTCGTATCCAATTTATTCAACCACTATGAGCACCTAGATATGATGCTCACACTTGCTATTCCAATATATATTGGAGTAATTCTCCTTCAAATTATCTTGGAGAATACCTATGCAGACCACTATCTCATTAAGAAATCTCTAGAACTAAACTCAATAACTGACGAATTAACAGGAGTCTACAACCGATTTAAAATCAACGAAATCGTAGACCCAGAGACTCATAAGTTCTACACCGACGAAAGCATTTATATCGCCATGTTAGACATCGATTACTTCAAAAAGGTCAACGATAACTACGGCCATGAGGCTGGTGACATCATCCTCAAATACGTAGGCAGCCGTCTAGAGACACACGTACAAAATCAAGATTACGTTATCCGTTGGGGTGGCGAAGAATTCGTTCTACTCCTAGTAGACTGTGACGCCAGCAGAGTTGCAAAAGTCACCGAAGAGATCCGTCAAGATATATCTTCCGGAGAAAATTCTGTTTGCCCTCTGACAATATCAATCGGCTACAGTAAATACAAGACAGACGAAAACTACCACTCTTGCCTAGACCGTGCCGACAAAGCTCTCTACTACGCTAAAAAGCATGGACGCAACCAGGTAGTAGACTACACTAGCATATAACCTTTATAAAGCGGTTGAATGCATCCATGCCTTCTGGGGTGGACTTGAAGACGCCGGCGCACTCTAGTACCTGGCAAAATACTTTTCCGATTTCTGCTTGTAATATCGTATTTACGTTTTGACCATCTATATGGTCGTAATTTGGGGTGAATTCTTCTACCCACTCTGCATGCTTTGATATTTCTTCATTGGAGCGGATGTCTTTATTGTTAACAATGTAGTCAGCTAACAGTTCCATTTCAGTCTTTAGGCGGCTTGGAAGTACCGCAAGCCCCATCACCTCTATAAGTCCTATGTTTTCTTTTTTGATATGGTGAAGATGGGCATGTGGATGGTATAGACCTAACGGATGTTCTTTGGTAGTAATGTTATTTCTAAGGGCAAGATCTAGTTCAAAGTAATCCCCTCTTTTTCTAGCAATAGGTGTAATCGTATTGTGAGGCTCACCATCTGTTTCAGCAAAAATATATGCCTCTTCATCGGTGTAATTTCTCCATTTGTCTAATATATTAGTAGCTAAATCAATAAGTCTAGTCTCATCCTTGCACTGAAGTCTAATTACTGAAAGTGGCCATTTAACTATACCAGCCTTAACATCCTCATATCCTTTTACAGTAAATTCCTGAATAATTGGAGCTTTTTCCATGGCAAATGTGTAATGGCCGCCTTGGAAATGGTCATGGCTTAAAATAGATCCTCCAACAATTGGTAAATCAGCATTGCTTCCTAAAAAATAGTGTGGAAAAAGTTTGATAAAATCAAATAGCTTAACAAAAGTAGCACGCTCTATTTTCATAGGAGTATGCTCTCCGTTAAAGACTATGCAATGCTCATTGTAATAAACGTATGGGCTATATTGAAATCCCCAGTTGCTGTTATTTATAGTTATAGGAATTATGCGATGATTCTCTCTAGCAGGATGATTAATGCGGCCAGCATAGCCTTCATTTTCCATACATAATTGGCACTTCGGATATGCGGATTGTTTAGCATTCTTAGCTGCAGCAATTGCCTTTGGGTCTTTTTCTGGCTTAGAGAGATTAATTGTTATATCAAGGGTGCCATACTCTGTATCACAAGTCCATTTTAGGTCCTTTTTTACCCTGTAAGTACGGATATAGTCAGATGCTTTGCTTAAACTGTAAAAATAATCTGTTGCAGCTATTGGACCATGGTTATCGTATATACGGTTAAACTCATCTATAACCTGTTTAGGACGTGGGCATAGCTGATTCATTAGCTTTGTATCAAACAAATCCCTATGTGTAACTGAATCCTCTATAATACCTCTATTAACTGCCTCATCTAAAAGTTCATTTAATACATCTTCAAGCACAATATTGCTTAAATCACAGTCTGGATCTGTGTACTCATCTTCTTTCATACATTCAAGCAAAAGATTTGTAGTATATATTCTCTCACATTCTGGTGTAAGCCCCATATCAATACCATACTGTACCAACTTCTTAATACTTTCCTGAAGCATAATCCCCTCCATAATAAAAAATTCCAGAGAAAAAACTTTCTCTGGAAACTATTTTACACCTGTATGGTTTTTACGTTCAATTAATCCCGTATATAAAACTTGCAAATTCGCTCATTGAAAATACTATACTTCTTCTACTGTAAAGTAGGAATAATCACAATAGTTCTCACTGGCCTTTCCATTTGAAGAAGCATATAGTCCAATGGTACATCCTACGAATCCGCCTGATTCTTCGGTAGTGTATGGGCTCAAATCAATACATTCTGCCACAAGAATCTTTTCGTTGTTCTTTTTAATATAGATATTAGCCAGCTGATTTGCTGCCTCAAGAATAATTTCTAAATCACCTGATGAAATATCAAAAGTAGCAAGTCTGATTTTGGTTCCTTTAATAACTGGTCCTACTTTAAACTGTAGCTTATCTTTTTTCTTTACAACTAAAAGCTCCAAGTGATTTTCATTATTCTGGAATAACACCATTCCTGCACATTCATTATCTTTTGCTGGTGTAAACTTAAGCCCGCAGCTTGCTCTAAATGAATGAGTCTTTTGACGAATTCCTAAGTAAGATGGATTGCCAGTATTTTCTATGGCCTCAGGACGAAGCTTTAATCTTAAGAAGCCAGGATTGTCAGTAAGGGAATAAAAGTCCTCATTTCTTCTTTCAATTCCAACAAATCTATCATCTAGGACTGTCTCTTCAAAGGTCATTTTATCCTTTGTAGTAATCTCTTTTGAGAATCTATATTCAGGAAGGTCAATCTCCACCTCATCAGTCAAACGACCAACCCCCGGATTAACCACTGGCCATCCGTCTTCCCAAATTACTTTTGCAAGGAATGTCTCTCGTCCTAAGCTGCACTTTCCCTTGCATGGTCTAGATGCCAGCATCACCATATACCAGTTGCCATTGATATCATCAACTAAATCAGCATGTCCAACATTGCATACTGGATAATCCTTGCCTAAATTTCGATGGGTAAATATAGGATTTCTAGGACATCCCTCAAACCATTTGAATAGCTCCTTTGAGCGAGCTACAGAAATAGCATGTTCAAAACTTGTGCCAGCTTCTGCATGTAAAAGATAATAATATCCATCTTTCTTATAAAGGTGTGGTCCCTCTGGCCAAATAACATCCTTAAGAGCGCCCTTCCATATCGCCATCGAAGAACCTACAAGTTTCATTTGCTCTAAATCCAGCTCTTGAACCCATATCTCCCAATCACC
Source organism: Pseudobutyrivibrio sp. AR14 (assembly GCF_900101325.1). Taxonomy (NCBI): domain Bacteria; kingdom Bacillati; phylum Bacillota; class Clostridia; order Lachnospirales; family Lachnospiraceae; genus Pseudobutyrivibrio; species Pseudobutyrivibrio sp. AR14. The sequence continues at coordinate 227,082 of NZ_FMUY01000002.1, read as the reverse complement.
GTTGTAACGAACTCCCTCAGGATTTGGTCTGGTACCAACGTAATAACATTTGCCATCGTCGTCAAAGAACAGAGATGGATCAATACCTGGCGCCTCATCTTCACCTAAATAATAAGGCTCAGACCAAGGACCAGCTGGATCTTTTGCAGTAACAATAAAGTTGCCGCCAGAGCTTACATTAGTTGTTATCATGTAAAAGATTCCATTATGCTCTCTTATTGTTGGGGCAAATATGCCTCTAGATATATCTCCCGACAATGGAAGTTGACTTTCTCTGTCTAATATATTTCCAATTTGCTCAAAATGCGCCAAATCCTTAGTGTGAAAAATCGGTACTCCCGGAGCATACACAAAACTTGAACAAACTAGATAAAAATCATCCCCTTTTCTGCAGATAGAAGGGTCTGGATAAAAACCTTTTAGAATTGGATTGTTAGCTATAACCATGATGCACCTCTCAATTAATATTCAACTTCTGTAACAGAGCCTGTTAATTCAATTTCGAAAATATCACACTCTCTGCCCATAAGTTCTTTACTTCTATCGTCTGGCTGTTGTCCCCCAATAGAAATCTTAAACCTGCCTGGCTCTATGATACATTTTCCCTTTTCATCAATAATGGCAAAATCTCTTGCAAAAAGGGTAAATTCAACCTCTTTTGTTTCACCAGGCTCAAGCTCTAGACATTTAACCTTTCTAAGGCTTCTAATAGGCACTCTTGTGCTTGCCTCAAGGTCCGTTACATATACTTGAACAGCCTCATGCTGTGTATACTTACCGGTATTTTTAACATCTACCTTTAGCTTGAATGTATCACCAATTGCTCCCTTATCTTTATCAATAGAAGCAAATAGATAATCGATTTTAGAATAACCTAGTCCATAACCAAATGGATAAATTGGTGTGCCCTTGAAATATCTGTATGTCCTATTTTCCATTGAATAATCAGAAAAATCAGGAAGGTCATCATCAGAGGCATAAAATGTAAGAGGCATTTTACCTCCTGGACTTGCCTTGCCAAATAAAACCTCTGCAATGGCGCGTCCACCTCTTGCACCTGGATACCAACACTGCATTATCGCATTTACGTTATTAGATTTCTGAGCCCATGATAAATCAAGAGCAGAACCTGAAAGCACAAGAAGTACAACAGGCTTGCCGATTTTGGCAATTTCCTCAAGCAGCTCTTGCTGACAACCTATAAGCTTTAATCCAGGCTTGTCTCCGCTACCGAACTGATTACCCTCGTCTCCTTCTTCTCCTTCGATTGATGCGTCAAGTCCAAGGCACATTACAACTAAATCTGAATGCTCTGCTACGATTTTAGCCTCAGCAAATCCATCTTTTGGCTCACTGATTACGTGAATTCTATCCTTCCAAAGATGAGTGCCCTCAGCGTGGAATAATCTAATATCATCACCGACAACCTGACGAATACCCTCTAAAACTGTAATATATTCAGAAGAAAGGCCCTCATAATTTCCAATTAAAGCTCTTCTTGAATCAGAGTTAGGTCCAATAACAGCAATAGATTTATAATCCTTTTTATTCAGTGGAAGTAAACCATCATTCTTCAAAAGGACAAAGCTATCCTTTGCAGCGTCAAGGGCAAGTTCGATATGCTCTTTGCATTCAACCACTTCATATGGAATATCATCATACTTGCTCTTTCTCTCTGGAATAGTACCTAGACGAAGTCTGATTTCCATAAGTCGAGTAACAGCCTCATCTATGGTCTCTTCCTTGACAAGACCTGCCTTATAAGCATAAATCAGCTTTTCATATGTGCATCCACAATTAAGATCGCAACCATTATTAACAGCAAGTGCTGCAGATTCCACTTCACAACCTGTTACCTTATGATTTTCATGGAAGTCTCTAATGGCCCAGCAATCAGATACAACATGACCTTCAAATCCCCACTGGCCTCTTAAAATATCCTTAAGCATACGCTTGCTGCCACATGCAGGTTCACCGTTTATTCTGTTATAAGCCCCCATAACAGCTTCAACTTTTGCATCCTTTACAAGACGCTTAAAAGCATATAAATATGTGTCATACAAATCCTGATCAGATACTTTGGCATCAAAATGATGTCTATCACCCTCAGGTCCAGAGTGAACTGCATAGTGCTTTGCGCATGCTGCAGCCTTTGGATTATCCGGGTCATCTCCTTGTAACCCCTTTACAAAAGCCATTCCAAGCTGCCCCGTCAAATAAGGGTCTTCTCCGTATGTCTCATGGCCTCGTCCCCATCTAGGATCCCTAAAGATATTAATGTTAGGTGCCCAATAGGTAAGGCCCTTATATATATCTCTATCTTCATGTTTAACAAATTCATTGTATTTAGCACGACCTTCAGTAGAAATAACATCTGCTATATCATGAATAAGCTCTTCATCAAAAGTAGCTCCAAGACCTATCGCCTGTGGAAACATGGTAGAATCGCCAGTTCTTGCTACCCCATGAAGAGCTTCATTCCACCAACAATACTTAGGAATGCCAAGTCTCTCAATTGCAGGAGAATGATGAAGCATCTGGCTCATCTTTTCTTCCAAAGTCATCTGAGAAACAAGCTCCTTTGCTCGATTTAATGTCTCATTATTCATAACGCCTTCTCCTATACATTATTTTCCCATAATATTATCAATTTTATCATTATGGGATTTTTAGCATGGAATTATTTGTATCTGATTAATGGCATATTTTTTACTTAATAGGCGATTATCTAATTATTTCTTTTCAAATAAAAAAGTTTCCAAGAGAAAACTCTTGGAAACTTTTAGAGAATTATAAATCATTGATTGTATCTTTTATTTTATCTGCAAAGCCACGCTTTTTCTTTTCAGCCTTAACAGTCTTAGGACCACCTACTGTTGTGTTACCTGTAAGCTCATCAAACTTTCTAAGAGCTTCCTTAGCTTCTTTTGAAAGTCCTGTTGGAACCTGAACAACAAGTGTAACGTAGTGATCTCCACGCATGTTCTTGTTTCTAAGAGAAGGAACGCCCTTACCTCTCAGTCTGATTGTAGTATCAGTCTGTGTTCCTGGCTTCACCTCGTATGAAACTTTGCCATCGAGAGTATCGATAATAACCTCTCCACCAAGTGCTGCCTGAGCAAATGAAATAGGAGCTGATGAGTAGATATCATAGTCTCTACGCTGGAAAATAGGATGATTTGCAACAATAACCTCTACAAGCAAGTCACCTCTAGGGCCACCGTTTCTTCCTGGCTCACCCTTTTCACGAATGCGAACACTCTGACCATTATCAATACCAGCAGGAATAGAAACAGAAATCTTCTTCTTTCGTGCCACATAACCAGTTCCATTACAATCTGGACATGGAGTATCGATAACCTCACCTGTACCATGACAATCAGGACAAGTAGTAACATTTTGAACCATTCCAAAAAGTGACTGCTGAGTCATCATTACACGACCCTTACCACCACACTTTGAACATGTTCTCTTAGATGTGCCAGGCTTAGCGCCACTACCGTGACATGCAGCACACTCTTCTTTTAATGTAATCTCAATCTGCTTCTCGCAACCAAATGCTGCCTCTTCAAATGTAATATGAACTGCAGCTCTAAGATTAGCGCCGCGCATAGGTCCATTAGAAGTTGCTCTTCCACCGCCGCCAAAGAAGCTACCAAAAATATCGCCAAAGATATCGCCGAAATCCATACCTGAGAAATCAAATCCGCCAGCTCCACCGCCGCCATTTTCAAATGCTGCGTGACCAAACTGATCGTACTGTCTTCTCTTCTCTGCATCCGAAAGAATTGCATATGCTTCTGAAGCCTCTTTGAATTTCTTCTCAGCTTCAGCATCCCCTGGATTCATATCTGGGTGATATTTCTTTGCAAGCTTTCTATATGCACTTTTTAGCTCACTGTCTGAAGCAGTCTTGGAAACTCCAAGTACTTCATAGTAATCTCTTTTCTGTTCTGCCATAATAGTATCCTTTAAATAATCTACATACGGTTAAAGAGCACACTTCGGAAATGTGCTCTTTAATCCAACTTCGTTTGACATGATTTTCAAAATCAAGTTTCGAAAATCATGCCAAATACGAATTGAATAATTCTGATGAATTATTCAATTCTATACTTCCTTAAAATCTGCATCTACAACATCATCTGCTGGATTTGAATCTGTTGCTGCGCCAGCGCCTGCACCAGTGAACTGGCTCATATCTGGGCCTGCACCTGCTGCTCCCTGAGCTGCCTGAGCCTGCTCATACATCTTAGCAAATACCTTCTGTGCTGACTCTGTAAGCTTCTCCTGAGCTGCCTTAAGTTCACCAATCTGTGAATCGCTCATCTCTTCTGGAGTCTGATACTGATCAAGAAGCTTCTGAGCTGCCTCGATATCAGCATCAACTGCTGACTTGTCAGCTGCATCAATCTTGTCGCCTACTTCATCAAGAGCCTTCTTTGTCTGGAATACAAAGCTCTCAAGATCGTTTCTTGTATCTACAGCCTCTTTACGCTTCTTATCCTGTGCCTCGAACTCAGCTGCTTCCTTAACAGCCTTCTCGATATCATCATCAGACATGTTAGAACCAGCTGTAATTGTGATGTGCTGCTCCTTACCTGTACCTAAATCCTTAGCAGATACGTTTACAATACCGTTAGCATCAATATCAAATGTAACCTCGATCTGTGGTACACCTCTCATTGCTGGTGGGATACCATCGAGTCTGAACTGTCCAAGTGACTTGTTGTCCTTAGCGAACTGTCTCTCACCTTGTACTACGTTAATATCAACTGCTGTCTGGTTATCAGCTGCTGTAGAGAATACCTGGCTCTTCTTTGTAGGAATTGTTGTATTTCTCTCAATAAGACGAGTTGCAATACCACCCATTGTCTCAATTGAAAGTGAAAGTGGTGTTACATCAAGAAGAAGGATATCGCCTGCACCAGCATCGCCAGCGAGCTTACCACCCTGGATAGAAGCACCGATAGCTACGCACTCATCTGGGTTAAGTGTCTTGCTTGGCTCATGACCTGTAAGAGCCTTTACCTTATCCTGAACTGCTGGGATTCTTGTAGAACCACCAACAAGAAGTACCTTTGAAAGCTCTGAAGCGTTAAGACCTGCATCCTTAAGTGCCTGATTAACAGGACCTGCTGTAGCCTCTACTAAATCGTGTGTTAACTCATCAAACTTAGCACGTGTAAGGTTCATATCAAAGTGCTTTGGACCCTCTGCTGTAGCTGTGATGAATGGAAGGTTGATGTTTGTAGTTGTAGCAGATGAAAGCTCCTTCTTAGCCTTCTCAGCTGCTTCCTTAAGTCTCTGAAGAGCCATCTTATCTGTTGAAAGATCTACACCTTCAGCTGCCTTAAACTCAGCAAGCATCCAATCTGTAATCTTCTGATCGAAATCATCACCACCAAGTCTGTTGTTACCAGCTGTAGCAAGAACTTCGATAACTCCATCACCAATCTCTATGATAGATACATCAAATGTACCACCACCAAGGTCATATACCATAATCTTCTGCTCCTGCTCATTATCAAGACCATAAGCAAGTGCAGCTGCTGTAGGCTCGTTGATGATACGCTTTACATCAAGACCTGCAATCTTACCAGCGTCCTTTGTAGCCTGACGCTGAGCATCGTTAAAGTAAGCAGGAACTGTAATAACAGCCTCTGTAACCTTTTCATTTAAGTAGCTCTCAGCATCGCTCTTAAGCTTCTGAAGAATCATAGCTGAAATCTGCTGTGGGCTATACTTCTTATCATCGATGATACGGCCATTGTCTGTACCCATATCTCTCTTGATAGAAGAAATTGTCTTCTCAGCGTTTGTAACTGCCTGACGCTTTGCAGGCTCACCAACAAGTCTCTCACCTGTCTTTGTAAATGCAACGATAGATGGTGTTGTTCTAGCGCCCTCTGTATTTGCGATAACAGTTGGCTTACCACCTTCCATAACAGCAACGCAGCTGTTAGTTGTTCCTAAATCGATACCAATAATCTTTCCCATGATTTATATCCTCCTACTTAATAAATCTTACTAATTAAGTCTTTCTTAATTTGATTGTCGATTTGCTCGACTTATAAAATCATTTTAGTTCGCAACCTTAACCATTGAATGACGGACTACAGTGTCGTTATACATGTAACCCTTCTGGAATTCCTCCACTACGATGTTCTCGCCAACTTCCTCATCCTCAACGTGCATTACTGCATTGTGGAAGTCTGGATTGAATTCCTGACCTACAGCCTCGATTGGCTTTACACCAACCTCTTCAAGTGTTGTAAGTAATTGCTTGTATATCATAAGCATTCCATCTGCAAATGGATCTGCCCCTTCCTCAACTGTAGCAAGACCTCTTTCGAAATTGTCTACTACAGGGAGAATCTTTTCTACGATGCTCTTTGCACCTGTTGCAAACATCTGAGACTTCTCAATTTCAGTTCTACGTCTGAAATTTTCAAACTCAGCCATCTGACGCATTACCTTGTCATTAAGCTGCTCAATCTGCTCGTCTCTCTTATCTTTTTTCTTTTCTTTTTTCTTTAAGCTTTTTTTTGAATCCTTATCATCCTTAGCTTCGGCTTCTTGTGCCTCTGCTTCAGGAGCGGCTTCTTCGGTCATCTCTTCAGCATTTTCCACAGCTTCTTTAACTGCTTCTTCTGTAGAGAACTCTTCCATTTTTTCTTTATTCTCTGCCACTATTATTTCTCCTTATATCTATCATGTATCTTTGCCTTCTTTTTTCAGGAGCTTATCAAGCTGCCCCTTAAGGCTCTTTATATTATCAACAACATTCTCATAATCCATTCGCTTAGGACCTACGATACCAATAGTACCCTTAACACCATCACCAAGCTCATATGTTGCTGTAACAATCGAACAGTCCTTCATAGTGGAAATTGGGCTCTCATCACCGATGTATACTTGGATGCCTGTCTCCTCATCAGATGACTTATCAGTAAGGAGCTCAATCAAAGACTGTTTTTCTTCAAATGTATCAAGAAGTTCTGATGCCTTCTTAGAATCAGATAACTCTGGGTACTTAAAAATATTGGTAGCACCAGAAGTATATACCTGCAAATCCTCATCCTGAGTAATTGTCTCAGCTACTGTATCAAGAACCTGAGAGATAATCTCATCGTGAATACCAGCCTGTTCCTTAAGCTTAGAAATAACTGCCAAATTAATTTGGTCAATTGAAAGTCCATTTAGATTAGTATTTAAAAGCATATTAAGCTTAAGTAATGTCTCATTATCAAGTGGCTTGTCCACATTAATGATTTTGTTCTTAACTATGTTGCCATCCATGACAACTACTGAAAGCAATTGATTCTCATCAACAGCTGAAAGCTGGATAAACTTTAATCTATTTGAAATAACTGATGGAGCAGAAACCAATGTAGCATACTGAGTGTTTGTAGCTAGTACCTTTGCCACATTCTTAAGGAGTGTCTCCATTTTCTCCTCTCGCTCTATCATCCATTCCTTCATATCTGAAACTTCCTTATCTTTTGAAGCAATCAGATTGTTAACATAGAATCTGTAGCCCTTATCAGAAGGAATACGACCTGCGGAAGTATGAGGCTGAACTATATAACCTAAATCCTCTAAATCCGACATCTCATTTCTAATAGTAGCGGAACTGAGATTCAAATCAGTATATTTTGAAATGGTACGGGAACCAACCGGCTCACCCGTCTCCAGATAGTTTTTGATAATTGCATTTAAAATCTTAACTTTTCTCTCATCAAGCTCTGTATCAGCCATACATTCACCTCACTTCAAGAAGAAATTAGTAATCAATAATTTAAATACTTTTCTTGTTAGCACTCATCTCAATGGAGTGCTAATCATTTTCTGATGTTAATTTACACCTACATAAAAGGTTTGTCAACCGACTTTAGACTTTTTTTATAAATCCTTTATTTCTTTAATATAAAAGGATTTTTCATTACCCCATTTCACAATAATGGCACATTTTTTTATTAATATTTATTGTAGTGATTTGCCGATGACCATTAACCAGCGCAAAAGGATTGTTTTATGGAATCAGGTGTTTACACTCAGTTAAAAACAATGGTTAATAGCTTCACTCTTCCGGGAGCCGTCTTCTCAGTGGAAAAAAACACAGATGGCTCTTGTGGTGATGTGCGCTTTTTTGCAATCAATGAAGCCTTCAAAAGGGGCTATTACGACATGTTTATAGCAGCAAATGATTGTAATAATAAAACTATAACCTATGATGAAATCCACACTCTAATCGAAGGACAACCATATACTACCAACCTTCCAAAAGAACCTAATTTTGAAGAAATCTGCTTTCGAGCAGCATGGAAAGGCGAGCATATTCACACATATGTAGATACCAGAAAACTGTACGGTTATTGGACCGAGGATATCTTGCTCCCTGTAGAATGTTCTCATCCAGATAATATTTCTTACTGTCTGTTTCTTTATACACTAAACAAAGATTTAGACGCTGGAAAATATGCTGCAGTATCACCTGACGTTTCAAGCTTTGTATTAAAAACTTGCTTAGAGCTTAGAGATGAGACCGAATTCTATTCAAGTATGAATAAAGTCACTAATGACTTAAGAGAATATACCGATTCTTTTGCCGCATGTATTTTAACTATAGATAAGGAACAGAAATCCCGGGAAATCATCAGTGAATCTATGCGAGAAAAAATGGATAACACCATTAAAGAGCTTTTCTCTTCTACTCCTTTTAAAATGTTTCTCACTTGGGAAGCTGCTCTATCTGAAACTAACATTATTATCGTTAAGGATGAACATGATATGGCTGTCCTTGAAAAAAAGGCGCCTGATTGGGTAAAACATATGCGTGAAAACGATGTTCACACCCTTGCTCTTGTACCTTTCATACATCAGGGAGAAATTATTGGCTACCTGTATTTAACTGATTTCAACAGTGATAATGTAGTAAAAATCAAAGAAGCTATAGAACTGGTTTCTTTCTTCCTTACTGCAGAAATTGCTAATCATATATTTATGGAAAAGCTTGAATATCTTAGCAACGTAGATATTTTAACTGGAGTCTTAAACAGAAACTGCATGAACATAAATGTGGATGAACTTTCTCTAAAACTAAAGCTCAACCCACAGCCATTTAGCGTGGCATTCTGTGACCTTAATGGCCTTAAGAATATTAATGATGAACAGGGTCACGGTTCAGGTGATAAATTACTAAAAGAGGCTGCTATTTTATTGAAGGAAGTGTTTGTAGGCGATCAAATATATCGCGCTGGAGGTGACGAGTTTACTATCATCTCTCTTCATAGTACCCAGGAAGAATTTGAAGCAAAAATCAATTTACTACGAGAGAAAGCCTGTAATCCAGATTGGTTATATTTTGCTATCGGTACATATTATGATGCAAAAGGAGGCAGTCTTAGAAAGGCTATGCATTATGCAGATGAGCGCATGTATAAAGATAAAAAGGAATTCTATGATAAATTTCCAGATAGGAAACGTTGAATTTCAGTCAAAAAAATAAACGCGTAGGAAACATCCTACGCGCTTTATTTTGGCTTATTACTATTCTAATGTGTAATCTATTGAATCGCCAAAGTTTCCATTGATATTAAATCCAAACTGGACTGAATCTCCTGGGCAAATAGATTTATTCCAATCACATGGCGTAAAGATATAATAGTCATCTTCCTCTACCATGTTTGCACTCCAGAAACAGTCTATTTTAAAGTCACCTTTTTTAACCTTAACTTTCCAGCCTTCTGATGTATTATTAGATTCATTAGTAATAACAACATTTGCAGAACCGCCATTGCTCCACTTATTCACATCGCATTTGATAGTGTTGCCCTTTTCTTCTGAGGCAGCCTGACTTACTGGAGTATCTTCTGTTTCCTCTACATTCTCGTCCACATTCTCTTCATCTGTAGCAATAAATCTATAGGAATCAATTTCTAAATCAGCTCTACCACATGAAAAAATAAGGTCATAGTAATATCTATCTCTTGGATATTGAATTTCATATGTCTTTGTTACAAATTCGCCATCAGTAGGCTCAAGGAGGATATACATGAAGCTAGGGCCTCCTTCACGATAGATGCGAGCTGTTAAAGATGTAGGAGTTTTTGCTCTATAGGTGAGTTCAAAGCTCTTATACCCTCTATCAAGGCAATAGTAATCAGAAAATGTGTCATTCGGCTTCATGGCAAGATAAGTTGTATCATCCTCTGTTTTCACCTGACAATCATATAGATAATGTGCATCCTCAGCTTCTGTAGTACTGTAAGCATCGTAATTTTTCTCAGCACGTACTGTAATTGGCGCAGCTAATGTAAAAATCATACATATTGCCAGCCCTGCACACATAATGTGCGATAATCTCTTTTTCATTATTCCATAACCTCCAACAATTTATTTCGTACTTATTGCACGTCCAGAGTTGAATGTAACAATTCCGGAATATATTCGCTATTGAATTCTTGCTATCCGCTTTTCAATTCTTGTTATGCCTATCTTACTTGAGAATATCATTTTAAAATTGTTATTTTTCTAATCCTTTGGTAAGATAAATTCAGTATTTTTTATAGAGGTAATTTATGGATCAGAGTAAAATAAGAAATTTTTGTATTGTAGCACATATCGATCACGGTAAATCTACTCTTGCTGATCGTATTATACAGATGACAGGAACTTTGACAGATCGTGAGATGCAGGCGCAGGTTCTTGATAATATGGATCTTGAACGTGAGCGTGGTATCACAATCAAGTCCCAGGCTGTTCGTATTATATACAAGGCTGATGACGGTCAGGAGTACATCTTCAATCTTATCGACACTCCAGGACATGTAGATTTTAATTATGAAGTTTCTCGCTCCCTTGCAGCATGCGATGGGGCTATTCTTGTTGTTGATGCAGCACAGGGAATCGAGGCACAGACTCTTGCCAATGTTTATTTGGCTCTTGATCACGACCTTGATGTTATTCCTGTAATCAACAAAATCGATTTACCTTCCGCTGACCCACAGCGCGTCATTGAAGAAATCGAGGATGTTATCGGACTTGAGGCACAGGATGCTCCTCAGATTTCCGCTAAAACTGGTCTTAATATTCACGATGTTTTAGAGGCAATTGTCAATCAGCTTCCTGCTCCAAAGGGCGATGTAAATGCACCTCTTCAAGCACTTATCTTCGACTCTTTATATGACCCATACAAGGGCGTTATTGTTTTCTGTCGAGTAAAGGAAGGCACCCTCAAGGTAGGCGACAAGGTCCGCATGATGGCAACAGGCGCTGAGTTTGATGTAGTAGAGGTCGGTTATTTTGGTGCAGGCCAGTTTATTCCTTGCGACGAACTTCCAGCAGGAATGGTTGGTTACATGACTGCTTCCATCAAAAATGTTAGAGATACACGTGTAGGTGATACTATCACTCACGTTAATAAGCCAGCTCCAGAGCCACTTCCTGGTTACAAAAAAGTTAATCCTATGGTTTACTGTGGTTTGTATCCAGCAGATGGTGCTAAATACCCTGATTTAAGAGATGCTTTAGAGAAGCTTCAGCTCAATGATGCTGCTCTTCAGTTTGAGCCAGAGACCTCTGTTGCTCTTGGTTTTGGTTTTAGATGTGGATTCCTTGGACTCTTACATTTAGAGATTATTCAGGAGAGACTTGAACGTGAGTACAATCTTGACCTTGTTACTACAGCTCCATCGGTAGTCTATCGTGTTCATAAAACTGATGGCACAATGATCGAGCTTACAAATCCTAGCAATCTGCCAGATCCATCTGAAATCGACTACATGGAAGAGCCTATTGTTGAGGCCGAAATCATGGTTACTTCTGATTTCATCGGCGCAATCATGGATTTATGCCAGGAGCGTCGTGGTCAGTACATCAGCATGGAATATATTGAAGAGACACGAGCTCTTATTAAATACACTCTTCCACTTAACGAAATCATTTACGATTTCTTTGATGCTCTTAAGAGCCGTTCCCGCGGTTACGCATCATTTGATTATGAGATGAAGGGGTACATGAAGTCAGAGCTTGTTAAGCTTGATATTCTTATCAATAAAGAAGAAGTGGATGCCCTTTCATTCATCGTATTCTCTGGCACAGCTTATGAGCGTGGTCGTAAAATGTGTGAGAAGCTCAAGGATGAAATTCCACGTCACTTGTTTGAGATTCCTATTCAGGCAGCTGTTGGTTCAAAGGTTATCGCCCGTGAAACAGTTAAGGCTATGCGTAAGGACGTTCTTGCCAAGTGCTACGGTGGTGATATTTCTCGAAAGAAAAAGCTTCTTGAAAAGCAAAAAGAAGGTAAAAAACGAATGCGTCAGGTTGGCAATGTAGAGATTCCACAGGCAGCCTTCATGAGCGTTCTTAAATTAGATGAGGACTAATATGACTCCTATCGAACTGTATATTCATATACCTTTTTGTGTGAAAAAATGTTTATATTGCGACTTCCTTTCTGGAGTCTTTGATGAAAAAATGCAGCGACGTTATGTCGCTGCTCTTTGTAATGAAATAAAATATGTTTCTGCTAAACATCCTGGCTGTATTGTTTCTACCATTTATATCGGTGGCGGTACACCATCATGGCTTTCCGAGGATTTGATGGATGCAATCATCACTACCGTTAAGCAGTCTTTTAAAATCGATCCTCTTGCTGAAATTTCCGTTGAATGCAACCCAGGTACACTCTCATCTGAAAAGCTTAATGTATATCGTTCTATCGGCATTAATCGACTTAGCATTGGCCTTCAGTCTGCCAACGATGATGAGCTTAAGGAACTAGGCCGTATTCACGATTACAATCGCTTTTTACACACCTTTGACTTGGTTAGAAAGGCTGGCTTTGACAATGTAAATGTGGACATTATGACAGGCCTTCCACATCAGACCATAGAAAAGCTAGAAAAGACTCTTAGTTCAGTAACTCTGCTTCGTCCTGAGCATATTTCTGCATACTCTCTTATCATTGAAAAGGGCACCCCTTTCTACGATAAGTACAAATTCGACGCAGTTAAACAGCAGGCTGGCATGCCTACTGAGGAGCTTCCTACTGACGAAGAATCTTATCGCCTTTATAAATTTACAATGGAATATTTGGAGAATAAGGGCTACAAGCGCTATGAGATTTCCAATTATGCCAGAAATGGTAAGATCTGCCGCCATAACGTAGGTTATTGGGACCGTGTTCCATACTTAGGCCTTGGCCTAGGTTCTGCCTCTTTATTTAATAATGTCAGAACCGACAACATTCGTGACATTTATAAGTACTGTGAAATATCAGAAGCCATAGCCGCCGGCAAAAATGTCCCATCTGAACACACCTCTCCTTACTATGCCTCAGAAGAAGTCCTTTCTAAGAAAGATGCCATGGAGGAGTTTATGTTCCTTGGTCTTCGTAAAATTGAAGGTGTTACAAGGTCAGATTTCTACCAGATGTTTGGAATCGATATTGAGGCAATTTATGGACCAATCATCACTGCTCTTAAGAATCAGGGCTTTATGGATGCAAAAGAAGGACGCCTATTCCTCACAGATATTGGAATAGACGTCAGCAATCAGGTACTCTCTCAATTCTTGTTGGACAAGTAATTTATAAAATCGATAGAAATATTTTAATAATCGTTACTATAACTCTTGCGCCAACAAGGATTTTTAATGGTAAAAGCATTATTTTTGTCATAATCATTAAAATCATTATTTATTCTCCTCTACTTACTCTTATTATGAAGAAATGCTCTGTAAGAAACACATCCGCCGCATACTCCAGCAAAAAGATAAATAGAAATTGAGAGCACAAATAAAAGCACTGAAATAAGGCATAATAAAACAAAGTTACTCACTTGAAGAAGCGCTCCCATTACCACTGGTACAGCCGAGAGAATGCAAAGCATAATTCCTCCACACAAAGCAGCAATTCCACTATTTCTTAGCTGAGAAAGCTTTTCTCTTACCATTTTTTCTACGCCTTCTTCAATTACAAACTTCTCCTTAAATAGGTAATGATAATTTTCTAATTTCAATCCCTGTCGAATAATAATCATAACCGCCAATGATACATGAATAGCTAAAAATAAAATTGCGATAGCAACTGCACCTACTAATGGTAGGTCCAAAGCATTAAAATATGAACCGCCTACAACAATAAGAGGAATTATTGGGCTTGTTACACATATTGAACAAGCAAGTGCAATTTTTTTCAATACATTAGCCCTAACGCTTAAGAACTCTGTAGCTTCTTTTAATGAAACAACATATAATGGCTTTTGCTCGTACACATTATTTACGGTTTCTTTTTCAACATTACTATTTAATAAGTAATCTGTAGAAACACCAAATAACTCTGCCATCTTTACAATCTTTTCAACTTCTGGAGTACTAAGGCCGCCTTCCCATTTAGAAACAGATTGTCTTGATACATCTAGTTTTTCTGCAAGCTCTTCCTGAGACCAGCCCTGCTTTTTTCTTTCGTCGATAATCTTTTCTGCTAAAATCATATTTTCCCTTTCTATGTATAAAGATTTTTGCAAAGTATTTGTCTTTGCGAAGATTATCATATAAAATGTCTTTGCTGTCCACTAGAAACCTTACTTTTCAATTTGTCAACCAGTGGTTGCATTATTATATTTTAGGGATTTCTTCAATAAAATATGGTTTATCTATTGACAAACCCCACTTAATTATCTATTATATTCGAGTATGCGTTGAACTGTCCGTGTCCGGCTACAGCGCAATTTATTGTAAATTATTTAATTCATAAAAATTGGAGGTGTAGCAACACATGGCAAATATCAAGTCTGCAAAGAAGCGTGTATTAGTTACAGCTGTTAAGACAGAGAGAAACAAAGCTATCAGATCTGAGGTTAAGACATACGTTAAGCGTGTTGAGGCTGCTGTAGAAGCTAAGGATAAGGCACTTGCTGAGTCTGAGCTTAAGGCTGCTATCAAGGTTATCGAGATGGCTGGTTCAAAGGGTGTTTATCATGACAACACTGTAAGCCGTAAGGTATCTCGTCTTACAAAGCTTGTTAACACACTTGCTTAATAATATTTAAATACTTACTCCAAGGTCCCGTCAACCTTGGAGTTTTTTATTGTAAGCTTTGCTTATACCACCACTTATCGGAGATATTTTATGAAACAGAAAATATACTTTGCTCCTCTTGAGGGCGTTACAGATAGCATTTTCAGAAACACCTTTGAAAAATACTACGGAGGCGTGGACAAATACTTCACTCCTTTCCTATCTCCTAACTCCACTTACAAGTTCACTACAAGAGAGTTCAATCAGATTGATCCTGAAAAAAATAATATAGAAACCACTGTCCCTCAGCTTTTAACAAATGATGCTGAGCATTTTTTGTGGGCTGCCTCAGAAATAGCAGCTCTAGGATATAGAGAAATCAATTTCAATCTTGGATGCCCATCAGGTACAGTTGTGGCTAAAAAAAAGGGCTCAGGTCTGCTCTTCTACACTGAGATGCTTGATAACATGCTTTATAAGGTATTTGAGGGCCTAGAATCAGCTTGTAGTAAAAAAGGTTGTACTGCTCCTAATATTTCCATTAAGACCCGTTTAGGCAAGCTAGAGCCCGATGAATTCTACGAGATTCTAGACATATATAACAAATATCCTATATCAGAGTTAACTATACACCCTCGTATTCAAAAGGATTTCTACAGAGAGCATTTGAAGCCAGAGTTTTTTGATTACGCAATTACTCACTCTAATGCTCCACTTGTTTTCAATGGAGACATAGTTACTGTATCAGATATTAATAATACATTTGCCAAATACCCATCTATTGATGCAATCATGATAGGCCGCGGACTTCTAGCTAATCCAGGTCTTGTTTTGGCATACAAAAAAGGCCTAGAAGAAACTCCTCTAGACCTTAAGATCTTTAAATCATTTCATGATGATTTACTCATCCAATATACTGACCTTCTTTCCGGAGAAAAGCCTGTCCTTCATCGCATGAAGGAATTTATAGCATATTGGGAAAGAAATTTTCCAAATGATACTAAGACCATAAAGAAAATCCGCAAAGCAAATTCAATTCCAGAATATAAAAGTAATATTAGCGTATTGTTCAATTAATCGACTAAGTAAGCCTTACTCCTAAATATATTGAATTGATATAAAATACCAAATTCTTAATATTTTTTATTTAGAAGCTTTGAGTCTTTCTGCTCTATCCCTCTTCCAGTTTTCACCGATGACATTATGTGTGATTCTGAAGTCTTGCTTTCTTCCACTAATCTGCTCCAACTGTTTCATGGCTATATATTTCTGGAGAAAAGCTGCATGCTTAGTAGATAAAATACATCCACTAAATATGCCACCTGAATCATTTCTCTGATTTAATATTTTTCCTACTAACTTACAAACAAGCTTTTCTTCGCCGTCTTCACCTGGCTCTGTTAGATGTAATATAAATGGCACACCTTTTTTTACCATTCCTTCACCTAATTCAAAGAATCCAACGCCACAGTAAGATAAATCCTTAACTATAACATGGAAGGTCTCCCCTTCCTGCTCTAGATTCATTACCTTATCAACATTGATTCTTACACCACGTCTGCGATTATACTTCTTTCCATATAACAGACTAGATGTGATCATATTAATATATCTACCAGTAGATAGATTTATTCTGAAAACCTTCACAGCAACCCACTGAAAAACTTCTTCATTGGTAACCACAAAAAGCTCAAGAACAGACTCATGACCTTTAAAAGAAATCTCAAGAAGCTTCTTTTCCCACTGACTTACTATAGGCTCAAGAGGCAAAATCTCCTGACCATATTTCTCAGTCAATTCTTCATACTCTTCATCTGTTAGTTCTGCATACTCAAGTGGTAAATCTACCTTTTTACCTTTAAGTTTAGCAACAATAGATAAAGTGTAATCCTTTTTAATATTTGATAATAATAATCCTTTAGAAATATTTTTACTCATGTGTGTATTATAACAATAAAACCGCCTGAATTTCTATAAATGCAGGCGGTTAATAATATGAATCTTATAAAATTAACAGTTCTATTTCTCGTCAACCACTTGGAAAACAAGGAATTTTAAATAATAGCTTTCATCAGCTGCCCAAAGAATTGGATGATCTGGCGCCTGAGTTCTAAACTCAACCTGACGCAGTCTCTTATGGGCTGCCTTTGCAGCTTGACCTATAACTTTAACGAAAAGCTCCTGTGTCATAAAGTGAGAACATGAGCATGTAGCAAGGTATCCGCCATCTTTTACCAGCTTCATTCCCTTCATGTTAATCTCACGATACCCCTTCATGGCATTTTTTGTAGCCTCTCTAGACTTCGTAAATGCAGGAGGGTCAAGAATTACCACATCATATCTCTCTCCCGCTTCGTTTAGTTTTGGAAGTTCATCCAAAACATTGGCCTGTCTAAATTTAACTCTTTCATCCAGACCATTAAGTTTGGCATTGTCAGTAGCCTGCTTTACAGCAAAATCAGAGATATCAAGACCTGTAACCTCTGCTGCTCCAGCAATACCTGCATTTAATGCAAATGTACCCATATGGGTAAAACAATCTAAAACTCTCTTATCCTTACATAGTCGCTGTATAGCTAGACGATTGTACTTCTGATCCAGGAAAAATCCTGTCTTTTGACCATTTACAACATCCACCATATAGTGAACACCGTTCTCTACTATCTCAACATTAGTATCAAACTCTTCACCAATGAATCCCTTGTAAGGTGCTAGCCCCTCTTTCTTTCTGACAGCTGCATCGCTTCGCTCATATACACCGCGAACAGTAAATCCATCAGCCAAAAGAAGCTCTTTTAAATATTCAACAATTTGAATCTTAAACTTGTCAATACCAAGCGCCAGTGACTCAATCACAAGCACATCATCATATTTATCTATGACAAGACCTGGTAAAAAATCGGCCTCACCAAAGATAACACGACAACAATTTAAATCAACTGGAAGCAATACGCTTTTTCGATATTCCCATGCGTTTTTCACTCGCATACGAATAAACTCATCATCGATTTGTTGCTCCTTGTCTCGGGTAAGCATGCGAACTCTAATCTTTGAATTGGTGTTAATAAAGCCACGTCCCATCATATAACCATCAAAATCATGGACTATAACAATATCACCATTTTCAAAAGAACCGGTTATGGTATCAATCTCGTTGTCAAAAATCCAAGCCCCACCAGCTTTAATTGTTCTACCTTCACCCTTTTTAAGTACAACAACTGCTTCTGCCATATGTGCTCCTATTATTTACGACCCTTAGTCTTGATTTCATTAACAATAAGCTCAACGAACTCATCAAACTTAACTGTTGTAGTTCCTTGCTCACCGTGAAGTCTGTATGAAACAGTGCCATCAGCCTCCTCATTCTTACCAAGAACTGCAAGATAAGGAACCTTTTGAATCTGAGCCTCACGCATCTTGTAACCAAGCTTCTCTGAACGTGTATCAAACTCAACCCTTACATCTGCATCGTTTAAAGCATCAACAAGCTTCTGTGAGTATGCATTAAGTTCGTCATCATCATTCTTTACAGGAAGTACCTTAACCTGTGTTGGTGCAAGCCAAAGAGGAAGATTTCCCTTTGTCTCCTCAAGAATGTATGCCATAAATCTATCAAGCGAACCAAGAATAGCTCTATGGATAACAACAGGTGTCTGCTTGTTGCTATCTGCATCTGTGTATGTAAGATCAAACTTTGCAGGTAAGCAGAAATCAAGCTGACATGTAGAAAGTGTAATCTCGTTACCAATAGCTGGCTTAACATTAACATCAAGCTTTGGTCCGTAGAATGCAGCCTCACCAATCTCCTCTGTAAACTCAATACCAATCTCAGTAAGAGTCTCACGAAGAGCCTGCTCAGCTGTGTTCCACATAGCATCATCCTGATGATACTTCTTAGTATCAGCTGGATCTCTAAGTGAAAGAACACATCTATAATCTGTGATACCGAAATCCTCATATGTGCTGAAGATAAGGTCACATACGCTCTTAACTTCAGACTTAATCTGATCCTGTGTACAGAAGATATGTGAATCGTTCTGGCAGAAATGACGACCTCTTTCAATACCCTTAAGTGTTCCTGACGACTCGAAACGGAAATCGTGAGCGATTTCAGCTATACGAATAGGAAGCTCCTTATAAGAATGTGGTCTATTTGCAAATATTCTCATGTGGTGTGGGCAGTTCATAGGACGAAGAACGAAATTCTCTCCCTCTACTTCCATAGCTGGGAACATATTCTCCTTGTAGTGATCCCAGTGACCAGATGTCTGATAAAGCTGAACTGTACCAACACAAGGTGTCATTACGTGTAAGTATCCAAGCTTGCGCTCCTTATTACGGATGTAGTTCTCAAGCTCTGTCCAAATTGTATAACCATTAGGAAGGTACATTGGAAGTCCACGACCAATTAAGTCATCAGCCATGAAAAGCTGCATATCTTTACCAATCTTACGATGGTCGCGCTCCTTAGCCTCCTCAAGAAGTGCAAGATGCTCATCAAGCTGCTCCTGTGTTGGGAAACAAACACCGTATACACGGTTAAGAACCTGATTCTCAGCATCACCTTTCCAGTATGCACCAGAGTGCTTAATAAGCTTGAAGTAACGGCAAAGCTTAACATTGTCTACGTGTGGTCCACGGCAAAGATCTGTGAAATCGCCCTGGTCATAGCATGAGATAGTCTGAGTATTCTCATCCATATTATTAATTAAGTCAATTTTATATGGGTCATCCTTGAACATCTCAAGAGCCTCAGCCTTTGAAATCTCTCTACGATAAATCTTGCAGCCTGATTTAGCTACCTTCTTCATCTCTTTTTCGATTTTAGCGATATCCTCATCAGTAAGCATAACATCGCCAAGATCCATGTCATAATAGAATCCCTCTTCTACTACTGGACCAACCCAGAATTTAGCATTTGGATAAAGATGCTTAACAGCCTGTGCCATCATATGCGCACATGAATGATTGAGAGTGTTAAGTGCCTCATCTTCTTTGAAATTAACCATGATTTTCTCCTTTTTATAATGAATGAATAAAGTTATTACTTGTACTAAGGGTGCTACTAATAATAAAAAAGCACCCTAGAAAGCGCCATTACATAGGCCTTTCCTAAGGGTGCATAAATTCTAATAGCACGGTTCCACCTTAGTGTTTCACTCATTTTGTCTTTAACGGAACTACCCGGAGACGCTTCGCACAAAATATGCTTCTACGTTCAGCTCGAGAATGGTGTTCATATATGTATCCACTAGACGCTTCCAGCCTAGGCGCCCTCTCTCTTAGTTTCCTCATATACTACTGTTTCTGTCATCGCTTTTCGTCTGTTATCCTACCATAATTTTTGAAGTTTAACAAGACTCTACTGTTACTAATCAAAATACTTTAAAAGCTCTTCGCATCTTTCAAGGGTCAACTCAGCATAAAGACCATTGCGATCCACCGGCGCAAGGGAACCTTCGTTAGGCAACTCATCTAACTGCTTGTCTCTATCAGCAAGCCACTGTCTCTGCTCATCAAGGGCTTTATTAAATGTTTCCTCGTCTGTATTATATTTAACAAGAATCCACATCTCGTTAAGTATATCATCAACTGCATTAGCTTGAGCTGAAGATATATCAACCATTTCTGCTGTAGTTAATGCAGACTGAAGGCTTTCATTAAAATAGTCATAGCTGCTTTTTGCATTATTGTAAAAGTCCTTAGCCTCTTCCTTAGCATCTTTCCTATCAAAGGAAGGCATTCCAAGCTCTTGGCTAGCATTTACTAATGCTATGTCCTCAATCTTTTCTGGAACTTCATCTAAGTAGACAAAGCCAAGCCAAACCTGTAACTCCTCAGAAATCTCTGATGTAGGTTTCCCTGGTAGATATATTTCAATCTCCTCAGTATCGCAAAATGCATAAGGTTCCGAAGGAATATACCTAACACCACCTTCTATATATTCAGTCTCAGAACTTGTTACTTTAAGATCCGAAACTTCCATCTTACAAGTATATTCATCTATCTTTTGTATATTTGAAAGATGTCCCTCATAATCACATATGTACATTGTTCCATTAGGATAATCATCTCCAGTATCACCCATATCCATATCGTGATAATGTCCATGGAAAAATCCATCTTTTTCTATATTAAAATCATCTGACCAAGCACCAGCTCCCGAAGAAAGTGAATAGTTATGTTTTGAAAGCTCTTCAAATGTAATTCCTGCACTTTCATCCTGCTCTTCTGTAGACTGATTATCTCCCGCGCCAGCATTAGTATCTAAGTCACTTTGCTGAGTACTTGAATCACTCTGTTGAGTATTATTAGCATCTGATGAAACTAAACTTGTGTCACTATCCTTTTTGCTAAGTATAATATATGCAGCAACACCAATAACCAAAAGAAGTGCCACAATAATGAGAATTATACTAAAGGTTCTTTTTTGTCTTCTTTTTCTACTCATTATTCCCTCCAAAAAAAGTTGTTAACAGCATACATCTGCTATCTGGTATCTAATTACTTTTTCTATATCTTTTACCGCAATCTGAACCTGAAAGCCTACTTTTCCGCCAGAAAAGTAAACCTTTTCAAGCTGATTTAGACTCTCGTCAAAAGTAGTCCTAAAGAATTTTTTCATTCCTATTGGAGAACATCCCCCATGAACATATCCCGTAAGTGGAAGCAGCTCTTTCAGAGGCAACATATCGATAGACTTTTCTCCAACTGCCTTTGCCGCCTTCTTTAAGTCCAATTCCTTTTCCACAGGAACAACGAAAACGTAATATGTTTTTGATTTCCCTTGTGTCACAAGAGTCTTGAAAACACATTTTGGATCCTCACCCATTTTCTCAGCTATCTGCTCACCAGTCAAAGAGGCATCAGGCTCATAAGTAAGTCCAACATAATCTATTTTCTTCTGTGCAAGAGTGCGCATAACATTTGTCTTTTCTTCTGCCATTTTAATTCTCCATTATTTCCTTATTTTACAACTAGCATGTATTATAGCTCAAATCCGGTAATAATACACATTTCTATTTAATAAAGGCCTAAAAACCTAGACATATTTGCAATTCTTAAACATGCAGATAACGCTATCTACAATAGAATATTCGTAATCTTCTCCTGAATCAAAGAAATATCAAGTGGAATCCCTTCTGCTTCAAGAGAAATAATCAAATTGTCACCAATTCTAAGACCAGAATTTTCATAAAGGCACAATTTATCTATGTTTTTATTTGAATATGATTCATCTGATGCTAATCCATAATGCTCCCAATAATATGTCTTTCGCTCTCTCACATTAAGCAAAACAAAATCAGGATAAACAAGCTTACCATTAATCAATCTAAAGGCCGGCTCATACTGATAAGGAATACCATTTTCATAAAATAAATCTGCCAATATCTTTTCAGATTTCGATCTGACATATTCACCTCTTTTTGTCTTAATAGACATATTTGCATTGTACGGATTTTGCATCCCCTGATGTTTTTCCATCCACTTTTCAATATACTCTTCATCTGTTAATTCAATAGGTTTCAAGAGATTTTTCCTGCCTTTGCAAGATTTTCTGTAAACATTTTCTAGAGCATCAACCTTGTAGCCTGAAATAAATCTTTCTAATAATCTTTTCTGTTGTGTAAGTTCCTCTTTCACTCTATTATAATAATCCTTCTGAATAAGCCTTTTAGCAAAATCCCTCTTTGCCGATGGAATATAGATATATTCATTCGCATCATTTCTATAATAATATTGGCTACAACCATTTCCAGATGTAACTCTTACTTTGTAATCAGGAATCTCTCTACATTCTCCTAGCATAACGTCAACCATCTCTAGATGCTTATTAATATCCTCTAACTTTTCATTTAATGTCTTTTCAATAATACTCATTTCATAACTCCTTCTATATTTTATTTACAAACTACTGCCTAGATTGAATTTATTAATACAGGCAGTATCACTTTTTAAATTAGTTACTGCTTATTATGCTTTTTTCTGTTTAAGCAGTACCATTCTCCAACCACGCTACTGTCTAAATTCTATTTTTCTATACAGGCAGTAGCCATTTTCGAATTCATTACTGCTTATATTTCCTTTTTCAATTTAGGCTGTAACTTTTCCAAAAAGGGCTACTGCTTAAAATCTATTTTCCCTTATAGGCAGTAGCCATCCCCCATTTCCCTACTGCCTATATGCCATTTTTCTCCATAGGCAGTAACCTATACAAAATTTCCTACTGCCTAAAATAAATTTCCTAATCTAAGCAGTACTACCTCTACATCCCCCTACTACTTATATTGCATTTTCTCTTACAGGCAGTAGGCCGATAGCTCTCATGGGATAAATGACCATATTCCTTCATCTGAAATAGATATTTGTCCTGAATTCATGGTATAAAATATTTCTGCACCCGCATCTTCGATTCTCTCAATAGCCTCAATTGAAGGGTGCCCGTATCTGTTTCTTTTAGAGCAGCTAATTACTGCAGTTTCGGGAGATAAAGATTCTAGGAAAGTAGAATCCGAACTGAAGCGACTACCATGATGGCTTGCCTTAAGTAAATCAATATCTTTTACCAATCCCAAATCAGCAATTATAGTTTCCTGTTCTGAGGAAATATCTCCTCCGAAAAATCCAGCGTAATCACATACTCCATCTCCGTCCCTGTCATATTCCATCAGCAAGCATAACGATAAAGCATTGAGATCTATTTCCCCTTCACTAGAAACATGGACTGCAGCACTATCATTAGGATATACACATGTAAATCTAAGATGCTTTGAACCAAGAACATCTCCACTATTCATATATAAAATTTCTGTGCCCTTTTCCTCCGCAAGCCCAATCAGCTCCACAAGAGTGTCATCCTTTGGAATCTCTGCCGATAAAACTATGTTTTCAATCTTATAATCCTGCTCTAGCAGCTCAAATACTCCTGACACATGGTCTTCATCCATGTGGGATAAAAACCAATAATCTATCGATGATACACCCTTGTATTTCAAGAAAGGTAATATGGTATACTCACCCACTTTACTTTTTGAAGTACTGCCGCCATCAATAAAATAATGGATTCCGTCACCTGAGTTCACATATATTCCGTCTCCTTGCCCTACATCCAAAAAGTCAATTTCAAATCCCCCATTAAAAGGTATAAGCCACATAAGATATATGCCAATTAAGCCAATATATCTAATAATTCTGTTCTTATATCTAACAAGAAGTATCACCAAAAGATAGTACACAACAATAAACATAAATCCATGAGCACCAACAATCAGCTTCGAGTGTGGTAATCCCAAAAACAATTCCGATATTGCTTCCATGTACATAATAAGAAAATGACAAGGTTTCAATATAATCTCAGCAATACCAATTCCAACAAGTATCCCCATAATTCCACCGACAATTCCAAGCAAAAGTAATAATGGCATAACAGGAAGAATTAGAATATTCAATATAAGCGAATATGTTGGCACCTCATGATAAAGCATTACCAAAAGGGGAAGCATTCCCACATTTATTCCAAACGAAAAAATAAGGGTGCCTGCAATGTAATCAATCAACTTGTTAATCGATTTTAAAAAAATATCTCCCATTCTCCCATGACAATGCCATCTTAGGTTCCATCTATTTTTTTGCTCTTTTCTAAACATCATAAAACTTTTATTTAGGGGAATCGCTATGTACCAAATGCCAAGAATTGCACCAAATGAAAGAAGAAAACTACCATTTTTAATATATAGAGGGTTAGTCACTAATAGTATTATTGCCATAGCCCCAGCCGCTGTTAGCATATCATAGGATTCACCAAGGACTTGAGCCAGTAGATAGAATAGAAACATACCTATTGCCCTAACAGAAGACAAACTCCCTCCAGTAAATATGCCGTAAGAAAAAGCAACTGCCCCTGCAAAAATAGAACTAAGCAAAAAGCTGACGCCGAACCTTCTAAGGAGCTTATACAAAAGCATGCACACAATTGATACGTGCAAGCCAGATACTGCAAGTATATGGGCAAGTCCCACTCCTTGAAAAAGACTCCGTGTATTCTCATCAAGTTCCGATTTATTGCCCGCCACAATACTTGATAGAATACCAGCCTCACTAGGTGCAAGTACTCTACTGTACAAACTGACAACCGACTTATTTAGTCTGTAGAAACAATCATAATCGAAATGATCCGGCTCATTAACATCTATTACTTCCACTTCATTGATTTGAAAATAAACACCATTTGAATTGTAATAGTCCTTGATGTTAAATTCCCCTTGATTTCTCGATTCCATGAACTTAGAAACTGTACCACTTAATTTAATTTTGCTTTTGATAGGAAAAGAATCAGAATCGAAATTGAATGTATAAGATATATCCGATAACGTCCCTCGGTCTGTGATAACCTGGGCATCTTTAATGAAATATTGCGTTTGATTATTTTTTATTTCCTTGCGATATATTTGACCGGTGGAACAAACGCTATCTCCATCAGTCAAGAACATATCAACTGCCCCAGAAGCGCCGTATAGCCCTAAAAAATCATAGGGTCCATAAGCGCTTAAGGCAATCATTATCACTATAAGCAAGAAAATTTTACAAAGACTCCGTCCTTGCAACATATTTCCTCCTTTTAAATCTGTACTAATAACTATTTTTCTGAACTAGTATCTTCTGGATTCTCAGTGGCATTCTCCTCTTCAGAAGTGCCATTGTCTTCCACATATTCACTATAATCCATATAGTCGTAAGTGTAATCTGTATCATCCTCTTCTGAAGAAAGACCATTACCATTTCCTGAATTGATTATTTCTTCATTTCTTGAAATAGGTGCAGATAAATCAACATCCAAGTTAGAAAGATGTGGCGTCTCCGCATTAACAAGTATTTGAACTTGCTTAATCGAATCTATTTCTGTAAGGGAATTAACTATAGAATAAACAGTAACATTCTCTGTAATATCTGTAAGCGCCGTCTCAAAAGTAGCATCCAAATTAACAATACATACTCCATTTTCGGAAACAGAAATAGAATTAATCTTTGTACCTGCAGGCAACGTAGCTAGTAAATCAGAAGAATCTGGGCCATTTAAAAGTTGTTCAACTATAAGTTTCTCTGGAGGTAAATTACGGCTGTAATATACCTGTCGAGTCTCAGGTACCAAAGATACGCCGTCCGCACTTGCAAAATAAAGTGTAAGGTCTGTAGACAAAAGGGAATCTGTCTCCTGACCAAAATCATCTATA
The DNA here is from genome assembly GCF_900101325.1 of Pseudobutyrivibrio sp. AR14. Classification (NCBI taxonomy): domain Bacteria; kingdom Bacillati; phylum Bacillota; class Clostridia; order Lachnospirales; family Lachnospiraceae; genus Pseudobutyrivibrio; species Pseudobutyrivibrio sp. AR14. Next base: position 200,826 of record NZ_FMUY01000002.1, on the reverse strand, counting down.
AATGTATCAGATGTCATAGCTCCAAGAATCTCCCCGGAAGCATCTGTGTATGGCTTATCATTTACAAAAAGCGAAACGGAATCCACACCTTCAATAAGTGTAAGTGTCTTAACAATAGCAGCTCGTACAAGTATCTCTGTGTAGATGTCTAAACTCTCGTAATCTCCTGTCAGATAAAGGCTGAGACTTCCATCGTCAAGCTCCCATCTATCTACATCCACCCCTGCTGGAATAGTCGCCATGTAATCAACAGAATCTGTCTTTTCAGCAAGCTGATTAAGAGCCTCAGAAATACGCTGTGCACCTTCATTAGACTTATATTTATAATTTACTGGTGTAAGTCCATTTTTATCCGTATTTACGTAGTAAATTTTGTACTGACTAACCTTATCCTTGTGACCACATGCGTCAAAGGTAAACAATATGCAAATTATAAGTATTGTCGAAACTATCCTCTTCATTATTGATTCTCCTTCTCAATATAATTTAGAGGTATACGTACATCAAAGGTAGAACCCTCTCCCAGCTTTGAACGTACTTTGACTTCTCCATTATGCATTGCTATAGCACTCTTTGTAATAGCAAGACCCAGTCCAGTTCCACCGATTTCTCTAGAATGTGACTTGTCTGCACGGTAAAATCTCTCGAAAATATGTGGTGCTGATTCCTCAGGAATACCTAGACCATTATCCTCCACCTTAATATAGAAGAATTGATGGTCAGAATTAAGAGAAATATGAACCCATCCACCTTGGTTATTGTATTTGATTGCATTTTCCACAAGATTTGTAATTACAAGAGTGAACTTTACTTCATCAACCTCTGCAACAACAGGTCTAAATGACTCAAAAACAACCTCAATATCTGCCTTATCAGCAATAGGCTTAAGTCTCTTTAAAATATGCTCAATCAGCTCATTAATATTAACCGCTGAAACATTAAGCTTGGCTCCACTTTTATCCATTCGAACAAGACTCAACAGGTCATTAATTATCTTTGTCTCGCGATCAATCTCCTCTCCAATATCCACCATGAACTCACGATACATCTCAATAGGCACATTATCTGAACCATTAAGAGAATCAGCAAGAACTTTCATAGATGTAAGTGGAGTCTTTAACTCGTGGGAGACATTTGAAACAAATTCCTGTCTAGACTCATCGATAGATTGAAGCTTTCCTATTACCTCATTAAACTTTCCTGAGACCTGTTCAAGCTCTGTAAATGATTTCTGCTCCGGAAGTTCGTTGGTATACTCTCGAATAATTCCATCCAACGAAGTAGACATATTCTTAATTGGCCTAGAAAATCTAATAGCGCAAAATACTGCCACAAGTATAGAAAACAATGTGACAATTACGCCTCCAATAAGCATGTAGGAAACAAAAATATCTATATTCTGTTCAACGTAATCAGTAGATTTGTTCATTACAAGAGCACCTACTATCTCTCCCTGAGAATTAGTAAGTGGCACAGAAACAATGATAGTTTTAGTGTTCTCGTCGTAATAATAAAGCTGATTTCCCTGAAGAGTGTCAATAATATTTTTCCAAATGACAGTCTTACCCATATCAACGGAAAATGAATCTCTAACAATTTTAAGGTTGGAATTAATAACTAAGATACGACCGTTATTGCTGTCAGCAACTGCCTTGAGTTTTGTATCAAGGACTCTGTTCTCCTCGCCAGCAACATAGCCGCTAGTGACTATCTGATTATTGTATTGAACAGCCTCCGCCATAAGATTGGTGGCATCCGTATGAATGGCTACAGACTTGTAAGCTTTCAAAGAAATAGGCACACACACCATAAATGGTATGATGCCTACTAATAATACTATTATTGCAATTTTAAATCTTAAGCTATGAAAATGTGCAGAAAAACTAAAATGCTTCTTCATTAAAAAACTCGTTCCCTAGACAAATCTTATTGATAATAATAGCCAACTCCCCATTTTGTGCGAACGTATTTTGGCTCCTTAGGATTAGGCTCAATTTTCTCACGAAGACGACGAATATGAACATCAACTGTACGCTCATCTCCAGGATAATCTGGGCCCCAAATCTTGTTAAGAAGATCCTCTCGGGAGAATACTACCTTAGGATTAGTAACGAGTAAAACCATCATCTCAAATTCTTTTGCAGTCAAGTTGTACTCAGTACCTAAAATAGTAACATTTCTATTTCTCTTATCTAAGATGATATCACCATCTTCGATTGTGTTTTCATCAACCTTTTTCTCTTCTTCAGCTGGCTGTCCAGCGGCAGCACGACGCATAATCGCCTTGATTCTAGCCTTTACCTCGAGAATGTTAAATGGCTTTGTAATATAGTCGTCAGCACCGTATTCAAGTCCAAGAATCTTGTCCATATCGTCGCCCTTTGCAGTAAGCATAACGATTGGAACGTTAGAAAATTCTCTAATATTCTGGCAAACTTCAAATCCGTCAAGCTTTGGAAGCATAACATCCAGTAAAATCATGTCATAATGATTAGCAGTGGCAAGATCAAGAGCCTCCTGACCATCATAGGCACAATCAACTTCCATACCGTCCTGCTCTAAAGAAAATCTAATTCCCTTTACGATAAGCTTTTCATCGTCTACAACCAATACTTTTTTAGCCATAATAACCCTCTATTTTTCTATATTTTTATTAGTGAATTAATTTGATTGAAAATACCATCACCGATTCCTGAGACTTTTTTAATGTCATCGATAGAAGAAAACGCCCCATTAGCATCTCTGTACGCTACTATCTGAGATGCCTTAGCCTCTCCTATACCTGGCAAATTAGTAAGCTCGCCTACGGTGGCAGTATTTATATTGATAAGTCCATCATTAGCCGTCTGTGTAGGTGCTTCAATTTCAAGTGCTTCTCTTTCATCCACAGTGTAAATGTATATCTTTTGACCATCTTCTAGAATGGCAGCCTGATTAATATCACTGTCATCTGCTGAATCTAAAAGACCACCGGCAGCCTCAATAGCCGAATATACTCTAGAATCTGACTGAAGCTCATAAACTCCTGGTGTCGTTACCGCTCCTGCAACCTGAACATAGATAGTCGAAGAACTCTCTTCAACCACCACCTCTCCCCCGTCGGTCTGCTCGTTTATAACTTCGTTAGAATCTGTGGATTGAAAATAAGATACCTTGCCGCACCCTGTAAAAATAAAGATGCTACAACAAACAAGACTAAAAAATTTTTTCATAATCTCCTAAAATGCATAGATAGGAGTATATAATATCGTCCTGTTCATTGTAGCGAAAAATCAAAAATATTACAAGAGTTTTACGTCTTTATGGCGTACTCATTTTTACACAAATTTTTCAAAGACTCTCTCGATTTTTTCCTTAAATTCATCAATATTCTGCTCAGTTATAACAAGTGGAGGAAGTAATCGAAGTACATCGGCACCTGCTGACAAAACAACTAAATGCTCTTCTAAGAGGGCTTTTGTAACAACTTCTTTTACTGGAATTGTAAGAACAAGTCCCTGCATCAATCCCATTCCACGTCTTGCAGTAATGAAATCATATTTCTCCACTAGTCTATCAAGAGTCTGCTCGAAATATGGAGTAATAGCATTAACATGGTCAAGCATCTTGTAATCCTCAAACATGTCAAATACCTGAGCAACAGCAGCTGTGCAAAGTGGGTTACCACCATATGTTGTTCCGTGATCTCCTGGAACTAATGAGCTAGCTGCCACCTTGTCAGTAACACAAAATGCTCCAACTGGAACACCGTTACCAAGAGCCTTTGCAGTAGTAAGTACGTCTGGCTTAATATCATACTGCTGGAATGCATACATGCTACCTGTACGGCCCATTCCACACTGAACCTCATCTAAAATAAGTAAAATATCCTTTTCATCGCAAAGCTGTCTTACCTTTTGAATAAATTCCTTATCTGCTGGATAGAGACCGCCCTCTCCCTGAACAGTCTCCATAATGATAGCGCATGTCTTGTCAGTAAGCTTAGCTAGCACACTACCAAAATCGTTGAAAGTTGCAAACTCAACGCCAGACATCAAAGGATAAAATGGCTCACGATAATGCTCTGTACCTGTAACAGAAAGTGAACCTACAGTACGGCCATGGAAACTATTTTCCATAGCGATAATCTCATAATCACCTGGGCCCTTTTTTGTGTATGCGTATTTTTTAGCAGTTTTAAGAGCGCCTTCTATTGCCTCGGCACCTGAATTTGTAAAGAATACTTTATCCATGCCAGAAGCTTTTGTTATCTTCTCTGCTGCCTCTATCATAGGAATATGATAGTAGAGATTTGAAGTGTGAGTGATTCTCTTAAGCTGTGTTGTTAAAGCATTTTCAAAATCCTCATTACCATAGCCAAATGCCATAACGCCAATACCTGAGGCGAAATCCAAATACTTTTCATCCAACTCATCGTAGAGATAAACACCCTTACCGTAATCAAAAATTACAGGAAATCGATTATATACATGTAGTAAATTTTTATCAGCCTTCTCGATATATTCTTTCTTATTCATCATAATACCTCGTATCCTTGTTGCCAATGATTGCTGTACCAATTCCTTTGTTTGTAAAGAACTCAAGTAATAAACAATGAGCGATACGTCCATCTAAGATATGAACTCTATTAACGCCCTCCTCAATAGCATCAATACAATTAGTAAGCTTAGGAAGCATACCACCGCCTATATAGCCATCTCCAATAAGGCTCTTAGCTTCATCAACTGTAATTTCAGAAATAAGAGTGTCTGGGTCATCCTTATCCTTGTATACACCCTCAATATCTGTAAGGAATGCAAGTTTCTCAGCATGAAGTGCCTTAGCAATAGCACATGCTGCATCATCTGCATTGATATTGTATGTCTCAAAATTGTCATCCATTCCAATTGGGCAAACGATTGGTAAGAAATCCTTCTCGAGTAAATCCTCTAATATCTTTGGATTAACCTCTGTAATCTCTCCAACGAAACCGATGTCCTGACCATCAGAAAGCTTCTTTTCTACCTTTAAAAGTCCACCATCCTTGCCAGAAACACCAACAGCATTAACTCCAAGTGCCTGCACATTTTGAACAAGTGATTTATTTACCTTGTTGAGAACCATCTCCGCAATTTCCATTGTAGCTTCGTCAGTCTTGCGAAGACCATTGATAAACTCTGGCTTGATACCATTTTTCTCAACCCACTTGCTGATTTCCTTACCACCACCGTGAACGATGATAGGCTTAAATCCAACAAGCTTAAGTAAAGTAACATCCTGAATAACCTGCTTTTTTAAGTCCTCGTCAACCATAGCGCTTCCGCCGTACTTAACAATCATAATCTTACGATTAAATCTCTGAATATATGGCAAAGCCTCGATTAAAACCTGAGCCTTATCCAATATTGGCTGCATACTACTATCCATTTTATCCTCCTAGTCCGCAGTTACACTAACAATCCATATGATTAGTTCCGCTTACTAAATGTAAGCTTCACTAATATATGAGCTTGTTAGTTACTGCTCTCTTAATAAATTAACTTAGCTACGATAATCTGCATTAATCTTTACGTAATCGTAGGTCAAATCGCAACCCCATGCTGTAGCCTCTGCATCTCCCTCATGCATATCTACAAATACTGTAACTGCATCAGCCTTCATAATCTTAAGTGCCTCATCCTCGTCAAACACAATAGGTGTGCCCTTATCAAATACCTGAAGTCTGCCATTAACACTTTCAAAGAAAAGTTCTACATCATTCTGGTCGAAATCAGCTCCAGAATATCCCATTGCACAAAGGAATCTTCCGAAATTGGCGTCGCAGCCAAATATTGCTGCCTTAGAAAGGTTAGAACCTACGATAGCTCTAGATAATGTCTTGGCGTCTGCTACAGACTTGGCATTAACAACCTTTGCTTCAAAAAGCTTGCTAGCACCCTCTCCATCAGCTGCCATTCTCTTTGCCAAATCCGTACATACGAATTTTAATGCCTCTTTAAATGTATCAAAATCAGCTCCCTTTGATGAAATCTTTGGATTGCCAGCCAAACCATTTGCCATGCAAATCAAAGTATCATTTGTAGATGTATCACCGTCTACAGTAATCATATTGAATGAGTCTGCTACAACCTCGCTGACAGCCTCCTGTAAAAGGCTTTTTTCAATATCTATATCTGTTCCAAGGAAAGCAAGCATTGTACACATATTAGGATGAATCATACCTGAGCCCTTGCTCATTCCCCCAAGCGTCACTGTCTTACCACCAATTTCAAACTCAACTGCAATTTCCTTGTTAACAGTGTCTGTTGTCATAATAGCCTTTGATGCATCAGTGCCAGCCTCTATGCTATCATCAAGCTTTGGCGCCATAGCCTCAACTCCTGCTACAAGCTTATCAACTGGAAGCTGCATTCCAATTACACCAGTTGATGCTACTGCAACAGAATCATAAGGAATAGAAAGTGCCTTCTCAACTCCCTTTGCAGTGGCCTCACAGGCATCAAATCCTTCCTTGCCAGTACATGCATTAGCAATTCCTGAATTGATAACAACTGCCTGAATAGGTTTATTCGCATTTACGATATCCATATCCCACTGAACACATGCAGCCTTAACCACATTACTTGTAAAAGTACCTGCGCTGACACATGTTTTTTCAGAATAAACCATAGCCATATCAGTACGTCCCTGATATTTAATACCAGCTGCTGTGCTGGCAGCTTTGAATCCTTTTGCTGCGGTAATTCCGCCTTTGATTTCCTTCATATATTTCTCCTACTTATTAAATGCTGTGATATTCTCGTCATTTAAAACGAAATCATATACATTTAAATCATCTCTTTTTTCCCACTGTTCAGCCTGCCAGAAGCTATTACCAAGCTGATTTTCTCTAAAGGCAACAAGCTGAATCTTATTGATTCCCTCGTCCTTAAGTCTAACCATCGCCTCTGCTGCCATCGCCTTACCAATGCCCTGCTTACGATAATCCTCATGGACACACACATGATAAAAGCATGCACGTCTTCCATCATGTCCTACTAAAATGGAACCAACTATTTTGCCATCTGAAACAGCTACAACAGAAAGCCCTGGATTTCTTCTAAGAACTCTAGTGACACCATCTTTAGAATCATCTAATGAACGCATAGCAAAACCATGGATTGTAGTCCAGAGCTTGTAGACGCCATCATAATCTTCTTCTTCCATTGTCCTAATTTGATAATTCATATCAGCTCCTAAATTTACCTTAAAACTAACGCTTTCTGTAATCATAATAACTCCTACTTATGGGAACATTGGTGCAAAATCAAGTCCCATTTTCTCATCTAAGCCAAAAATAATATTCATATTCTGAACTGCCTGACCAGCTGCACCCTTAACCAGATTATCAAGGGCACCCATCATAACAACTCTACCTGTACGCTCATCAATCATGCAGCTCACATCAACGAAATTGCTTCCCTCAACCCATTTAGTCTCTGGGCACTCGCCGTAACCAAGTACACGAACAAAGAACTCATCATCATATGCATCATGATATGCCTTCATAACCTCTTCCTTTGAAGGAAGCTTGCCATCTTTTTTAACAAGGCTTGCATATTCAGTAACTAATATTCCTCTATTCATAGGAACAAGGTGAGGTGTGAAGTTGAGCAATAACTTCTGTCCACATGCATACCCAAGCTGCTCTTCAATCTCAGGTGTGTGACGATGTGTTGTGACACCGTATGCCTTGATACTCTCATTAACCTCGCAGTAAAGGTTAGGAAGCTTAGCTCCACGGCCTGCACCTGAAGTACCAGACTTAGCATCAATAATAAGAGTAGATGGATCAATAAGTCCCGCCTTAACAAGTGGATAAGCTGTAAGTATAGAGCATGTAGTATAGCAACCTGGATTAGCAATAAGTCTTGCTCCTACTTCCTTATCTCTGTTAATCTCGCAGAGTCCGTAAACAGCTTCTTCTATAAATTGCGGACTCTTGTGAGTGATGCCGTACCATTTCTCATAAGTCTCTACATCCTTAATACGATAGTCAGCAGATAAATCAATCACCTTACAATTAGAAAGAATCTCCTCTGTAAGCACGCCAGCTAAATAGCCCTGAGGAGTAGCTGTAAATATAACATCAACCTGCTTTGAAAGTTCTAAAATATTGTCATCAAGACACTTGTCCTCAACCAATGTGAACATGTTCTTATATATAGAAGCAAATCTCTCATCCACATAAGATCTAGATCCGTACCACACAATCTGTGCCTGTGGATGGCTGTAAAGCAATCTAACAATTTCAGCTCCTGCATAACCAGTAGCTCCAATAATTCCAACCTTAATCATAGCAAGTCTCCTTTTCATTTAATCGAACAGCTATATTCTATTACTTCACTTTCGCAAAGTAAAGTATTACAGCAAAATTTTATGAATTATTTTTGCATAAATATACACTCATTATTCATATAAATCAAGTACATTTTTCACAATCCTCATATTTATTCTTGTAATATGCATAAATTTGCACTTGTATTTTCCACTTTAACGTGGTACAGTGTTAATAATTCAAAAACAAGCGAATAAATATAAACATAAAGGAGAAATATTATGGCACAGGAAAAAGTTGTACTTGCTTATTCAGGTGGTCTTGATACCACTGCTATCATTCCATGGCTCAAGGAGAATTATGGATATGAAGTAATTTGTTGTTGTATCGATTGCGGTCAGGGAGAAGAATTAGACGGTCTTTCAGAGAGAGCAAAAGCTTCTGGTGCTGCTAAATTATATATAGAAGATATCGTTGATGACTTCTGCGACAATTACATCGTACCTTGCGTTCAGGCAGGTGCTGTATATGAGAATAAATATTTACTTGGTACTGCAATGGCTCGTCCAGGTATTGCAGCTAAGCTTGTAGAGATTGCTAGAAAAGAAGGCGCTGTTGCAATCTGCCACGGTGCTACTGGTAAGGGTAATGATCAGATTCGTTTCGAGCTTGGTATCAAGGCTCTTGCTCCAGACATCAAGGTTATCGCTCCATGGCGTAATGACAAGTGGAAGCTTCAGTCTCGTCAGGATGAGATTGATTACTGTAAGGCACACGGCATTGATCTTCCATTCTCAACAGATCAGTCATACAGCCGTGACCGTAACCTTTGGCACATCAGCCATGAGGGACTTGAGCTTGAGGATCCATCACAGGAGCCTAATTATGAGCACCTTCTTATGCTCACTACTCCACCAGAAAAGGCACCAGAGAAGCCAGAGTATGTGACAATGACATTTGAAAAGGGTGTTCCTACATCTGTTAATGGTAAAAAGATGAAAGTTTCTGATATCATCAAAGAGTTAAACGAGATTGGTGGAAGAAACGGAATCGGTATTATTGATATCGTAGAGAACCGTGTTGTAGGTATGAAATCTCGTGGCGTTTACGAGACACCAGGCGGTACAATCCTTATGGAGGCTCATGCTCAGCTTGAGGAGCTTTGCCTTGACCGCGCTACAATGGAAATGAAAAAGGAAATGGGCGCAAAACTTGCACAGGTTTGCTACGAAGGCAAGTGGTTCACACCACTTTGCGATGCTATTCAGGCATTTGTAAAGTCTACTCAGGAATATGTAACTGGCGAAGTTAAGTTCAAGCTCTACAAGGGCAACATCATCAAGGCTGGTACTACTTCACCATACTCTCTCTACTCAGAGAGCCTTGCATCATTTACTACAGGCGACCTTTACGATCACCACGATGCAGAGGGATTTATCACACTTTGGGGACTTCCACTCAAGGTTCGTGCAATGAAGCTTCAGGAAAATCAGAAAACTAAATAGATTGTTCTAAACTCGAGAAAAGCCACGGCATATGCCGTGGCTTAAATTTTTGTATAACAGGCAAACTTACAAGCTACTGACTTTTTTCAGAATCTGCATATTCGAAATATCTGTCCTTCCGTTATCTATAATCTATTTTTTACCAAAAATCTCACATACTAAATTGCGAGTTCCATCCTTATCTATTATCACATATTCCCAGTGAAAACCAGTATCTGTGATGTCAGAAAAAATCCAATAGGTGCTTTCCTCATCAAGGACTTTTCCCACAAGCCTATCATCTTCTTTTCTAAAAGTGAGCCTCTTCATTATCCCCTCACAGGTATACACAACATCATAGCAATCATCATTTTTGTTGAAAATTCTGAGAGATGTTCCGTATTCTCCATCAGGCTGGGGATTATTGTCTCTAGTCTCTCGAGACGGAAAAATGAAAATATCCTGAATACCTATTCCTTCTAGCACTCTTCTAAAAATCCACTCTCCCTTAACATGACGTTTCTTCCCATCAAGCTCGTCATAATAATCACAGTCCCAATCACCAATCAGCTTCTTAAACCAGTCATACTCCTCGGGGATTATTCCTGGCTTTTCGCTCAAAAGAGCATCTACAAAAGTGTTCATAACTTACCTCCTCAATACACTATATAATTATTTAATTATATTAACCGCTTCATTAAGAATAAGGGATACATCAGCCCCATATACATCAAGTCCTGTTGCGCTGATAAGCTCTACACCTTTAATACCGTAGAAACTTTGGCAAAGTGTCTTAACATATCCATATCCAAAATCTTCAGGAACAAAATTTCCGCCCGCTGTCATGACATAATATAGCTTATTAGCCTTACATAATCCCCTTGGTAATCCATCATCTGTGTACTCAAACGTAATCCCTACTACATTAATAAACTCTAAGTACTGCTTCACCATAGCTGGAAATGACAAGTCCCAATATGGCGCAGCTATAACAATGGTATCCGCATCTGCAAACTGTCGGGCCATAGCAAATAAGTCATCATCAAATTTCTTATTCGCAATAAGACTATCTCTTTTTGATAGAAATGACTCATCAATCTTTGGAAATGTCACATCCACCAACTTAATCTCAATATAATCATCTGAAATCCGCGCAAGTTGTGCCTTTGCAAGCTGTAGCGTCCTAGACTCAGCTCGCACACATGCGTTTATAAACAAAACCATCCATTTACCCCACTTAAATATATACGCTACTCCTTACGTTCTTATATCTGTACTAAATTATAGTATATAAATAAAGCTCGCAAAATGCGAGCTTTAGACAATCATTATTTAATTTAAGAATTTCTTAATAAAACCTCTACCGCATTTCTTACGCAGTCGTCGCATTCGCATTTCACAACGCCAGTCTCAACGCCTTTTAAATCCTTGCAAATTGTAGCTCCGCATGTCTCAGCGAAATCCTTAGCCAATGTAGCAGCATCCCTAAGTATTGGCTTGCCCTCATATTTCTTCATTCCAAGAATCATCTGGGCTCCAATAAGAGCCCCACATGTTGCCTCCATGCAACCCATGCCTACACCAAATGATGCGCCCATCTTTTTTAATTCTTCTTCCGAATATCCAAGCTCATCCTTAAATGCTAATAGTACAGCCTGACAACAGTTGCATCCATTATGCTTTAATTCAACCGCTAATTCTTTTCTTTCCATAAAAAACTCCTTTTAAAAACCTCATGCAATCTAAAACTGCATGAGGTTAATTTATCATTGATAAACGCATACATATAATAACATACTACATCAATAATTTTCATCTAGGATTCGTTATTTTATCAGGAACAATCCAGTAATCACATATTTTGCCCCCTGTTGCTAGGGTGTAGTCTCTATGAAGGACACCATGCTTAGCCTCTGTAAGGTAATAGTCCATCTCACAACACACTGGCAGTATTTCTAAATATCCATTCTTTCTTGCAAAAGCCTCTATGGGACATCTTGTAAAATGATAATAGCTACCATCTTTATGCTTTGTTTCATCAAAATTAAAATCCCAGGTTTTGTCCCTATATTCCGGATGTGCATCTGCCCATTCTTGCATTTTGTGAAACTTTTCCTTGGCAAGGGCCAAAGTATTAGGATCATTAATATCTCCATTTGCTAAAAACTTGCTGACAGGAAAACTAGTCATGAAATTTTTAATAACTGCTCTATATCCCTCTAAGTCTATAGCCCCCTCTGATGCTTCCCATATTGCCAAAAAAACAAAGCACATGTAGATATTGCTGGCCATAGGATTATCAAAGCCAATATCATCACACTTCTGTAGCATCTGCTTATAAATTGGCTTTGCACCTTTAATAGCTTTTTTTGTAACCCCTTTTCCAAACTGCCTTGCAAGATGCTTACGTAGAAGTATTGGAAATAGTGTTATGTACGTGCCTGTATATTTCATCATATTTTATACCTTCTTTCTGGCAACAAGATGTAAACGCATTTTCTTTTCCCTTTTAAGCTTCTCAACCTTCAAATCAACCAAATCGCAAAACTGCTGAACCTGATCTAATGAATAGGCCCCTACATCTCCATGGCCCATTAAATTAGCCAAAGGCATCTCCGTATGGTTCATAATCCAGAGTATGAATTTTGGAGCAGTGTAATCTTGTAAAATGAGCCTTCCACCAGGTCTTAATACCCTTTTAGCGCTCTCAAAAAATTTTTCTGGATTAGGATAATGATGAAAACTATTTGAGCAAATGATTGCATCAAAACTATTTTCTTCAAAGGGAAGATTCTCACAATCTCCCACAACCCAGTTGACACCCTCTAGATTTTTATTCTTTGCCACCTCAATCATTCTCGGTGTAATATCAAGTCCTGTATATTTTTTACTGGAATCCTTCTCATATAAAAGAGATATCATTGGACCGGTGCCACAACCACAATCCAGCAAATCTTCATATTCTTCTTTTTCAAGTTCAGATGCAATATAAGGATAGTCTTCCTTACATATCTCATAAATCCCCGCATCACCTGACTCATAAATGTCTGCTGCTTTGGTAAATTCTTTTATTGTTAAATCCTTGTATTCCTTTGATGTCTTCATTTATTTTTTTCCTCTCTGTACAGTTAATTTTCTCTAGTATCTTTGGTTAATGATACTGCACATACCAAATACATAAGCAGCCAACCAAGTGATTCAAATCCGGAATCAAGTCCATCTGCTAAATAATTGGCAACATTTCCAAGGATAGCAATTATAAGTGGATTACAGATTAGAAGTATCTTTTTTACAGGAATCATCCCCTTTAGCACCATTCCAATCCAAGCTACAGTGACTCCCAAATCACATATTATATATCCAGCTAAAAGTGGAATTGCTATACTCTTCAAGACTCTAATCATCATATCAACAGAACTAACTACATCACCTGTTACTCCCATTCCCGCATTAAAAACTACTACCAACATACATATGCATATATGAATAAAAGCAAAATAAAAAACTCCTGCCCAGTTAGCATATTTAAAAAGCTTAAATAAAAATGACTCCCCAAGATTATCCTTTTCAGTCATTACTTTAAGTACTTCAACCACTGCAACATAAAACACTGGCGCACAAACAAATCCAAGAATAGAAGAAATTGCCAGTCTCCAATCTGCAATTACATTCCACTGAATTCCCCTATACGCATTTGGTGCTGTAGATACATTAAATGTACCAAATCCAAGCAAATAATCACCGATAATGGCAAGAATCATTGATACACAACCCATTAATATCTTTTGTTTAGATGATAATTTTTTCATGTATTTCTCCTCACATAATTCTATTTGTAAAAAACTAATTATATATTACTACATTCGGTTAGATATATCTAACCATTTATCCTAATTATATATCACATTTTTCTCATTAATATTTCTCCAACAAAAAAGACCAGCCTCAGCTGGTCCAATCAATCTATTCATCAATATCATCAAATATTCCTGCCTGCATATAGTTGTTCCATGCAGCATTGTAACTTTCAGCGGCCTTTTTATCCATAAACTGCTTCCTATCTGAAAGTATTGCTAACATCTCATCTGCTATTTCCACCTCTGGCAGATGGTCATAATGTGCCAAATATCCAAGCATCCTACCGGCAGTAAAATCAGTATTTAGATTATCAGTTATCAATGTAGCAAACTCAATTGAATAACCATCCTCCACAAGTGTGCTATAAAGTTCCCTGCTGAGGGGGGATTTTCTAGGATTTTCGTATGACATTTAAACTCTCCCTTTTTATTTATTCAGAAACATATTTCCTGATTGTAGCTGCCACATCAAGTGGCACTGACATTATTTCCTCATCCACATTTTCTTTAACAGAATTCCAGTCATCGTTTGGCAAACTAAAATCAAATGTCTTAACAAAATCAGAAGATGGTAATTTGCCTGTTATTACCTTTGTAAGAACAGTAGCAACAAGATAATCACCTATTGCTGATGCATGAGCACCGTCCACATAATATAAATCTGCATCATATTTGGCCTCTAATTCTTCTCTTGCTGCACTCCAAACCTCACCTACTGGTGCAAGTAATACATCCTGCTCCTTAGCTAGCTTTCTGTATCTATTATTCATTTCTAGCTGATTTTCAGGCTTTGCTTTCTCGGCCCATGTTTCAAATATTATAGGAACTGTCTTAGCCATTTTACAAAGCTCAATTATCTTTGAAGCATAGATAAATGTATCACTCTCCTCTGGCATTGGGTGAGCCTGTTCCTGAATAACACAATAGTCATAATTACCATGTAATATGTTAAATCTCTCAGAGAAATATTCCTCATCAATATGCCATTTCAAAGATCTTCCAGAATATGCCAGCATGAAAACTTCACAGGATTCGCTAGTTACATTCTCTACCATCTCACTAAGAAGCTGTGGCATGTCATTCATATAGGTATGGCTATTTCCAATAAATATTATTTTCATTTTATTCTCCTAAGAATTATAATTAATCATCAGTCAATGGCCTGCATATAGGTAATCCTCTAACACATACACCGATTTTGTACTTCTTCCAAAATCTAAATCTTTTCCAAAATACAAATGTATAGGAAAACTCTGGCCCATCATTTATAAGCAATTCTTCTAAATAACTAAGGCTTTTATCTTTGGGAGAAATAGCAATTACCCCTTTGCTTTCCATTTCAAGAAGTGCCTCATAAATCAAATGATATAAGCGCATATACCTTTCCCTACTTGCATTGCTTGCATTTGGATTAATATGATTTAATTCGTCAATTTTCTCTTCAAGAGTTTTAAAATCCATATTCTCCTCTACCAATAGTTACTTCAACACAAGCCTCAAATCAGAATCCTTCTTTGCCGTATTTTTTCAACAACTCATCGATTTTTAAATTAGTGCTCTCAACTGCTGATGTCTCCGCATCAATCAGCCTAATCCATAAATCTAAATCCACGTATCTCTTCCTCGTTCTAGACTTAAGGGTCTTATCAGCAACTACCATTTTCACTTGAGCTCGCTTTTGTTCTAATAAAGGGATTATAACATAATAGAGCCTATCATCCTTGAAACTAAGATATCCCACAATCTCTGACACCTTGTTTCTAAGATAAAGGCGATGATTAGAAATACCAGCAGGATAAAGCGTAGTGCCAACCTTGGGAACTACAACATCAGCTCCCAGCTCAACCATTGCAGATATCTTGTAAGCATCAATATCAAGCACTCCCAATTCCTTCAATGTCAAAGCACTATCAATAAACTGACCTGTTAGCAGATATGTAAGGTCTGCTAGATACTTTTGCTTTATCACATCTGGAACCTGAAAAAATAATGTAGGTCTTGCATTTTCAAGCAGTTCCTTGCTGGTCTCATATAGACTTTTTAAAAATAAAGAAAACTCCTCGTCCTTTGTCCAGACATATTTGCCACGGGCTATTTCAATGGTCCCAATACTGTTGCCATCAAAATCCTCAACCTCATGAAAAATAGGTCTAACACAGTAGGCATTCTTGTTTTCTTTTGCATTCCAATTTTTCTTTTTAGACTTCTTGCTCTTGCTAGAAGTCGTTACTATTCCACCATCAAAGCTTTTCATTATAAGCTCGTAGGCAGTATTTATTTTCGCTGCAATCTCACCATCTGATGAGCCGCTGCTATCTGGATGATGATCATGCATAAGTTTGCGATATTTCTTTTTTACTTCTCGCTCATTCTCTGAGCCATCTAACCCGAGAATCTTTCTCGCCTGAGATTTGTTCATTGATATCTATCCTTGTAAACAATTTACTATCAATGAAAATTATACTACAAATCTTCCTTAAATTTCTCCCAAGCATCTGGATGTTGTACAAAATAAAGAGGACACTCTTTTCCAGTAACGTCATAATGTCTGATTACATCATCAGGTGTCATATGAAACTCATCCAAAAGCCAGTCCACTAGCTTAATCAATGCATCATAGGATTCATCAGTAAATTCACCGTCTACTCTAGGATGACAAACCTCTATAGAAATAGTGTCGTGATTTCTATCGTTACTTGCAGATGAACGCTCATCAAGAGGAACGCACATAATAATAGTTCCATCTATCCCCACAACAAAATGTGAGCATACATCAGAATCCTCTTGATTATAAAAATTTCTATTTTGCTCAGCGGTAGTACCTGGATTGCCCACATAGTGAACCACTATATTATTAACACCATCTAGTGGTAGCCCTGTCCTAGACGGATTACCCTCATCAATAATATCTACAGTAATCCAGTCAGGTATCTCAGACTCCTTTGCCACCTCAAGTCTATCTATTTTTTCTTCCGGCTTAAAAAACTGTAATCCTAAATATCCAAATCCTACTAATATTAAAAACTCAATTACTAACAGTATCATTCTTCTACGACGTCTGCGCTTTCTTTTAGCTGCAATCCGGCGGCGTCTGTAGTAATCATCGTTGTAATCGTAATACCTATAACTTCTATCCATTATTCCCTCTTTATAAATAAAATCTATATAATCAGCCGACTGTACTATCTGTACTACATAGTATAATACACATAATCATAAATCTATGCAACATTATTTATAAAAAGTAAAAAAGGACTTCAATAATCGAAGTCCTTCTTCTATAAATGATTATTTAAGGATAATAATTAATACAAACAATTCTAGTATTTACAAACAAATTCTTCATTAACTTCCTCAAAGTTTCTATGGGTCGAAGAATAGAATCTAACTCCAGCTGGATAAAGCTTAATATTCTCAAAACCATTTTGTGCAAGAATTCTATAGGCATTATAAGCACGCACACCTATTGCACAAAGGACGATATACTTCTTATTCTTGTCCAATTCGTTTATACGTTTTCTTAACTGACCAAGAGGAATATTAACAGCACCGTCAATAGCAAAAACATCAAGCTCAGCCTGTTCTCTAACATCTAAAACAACTGATTCCTTATCAGTATCTGCCTCATTCCATACAGCCTGTTTTACAAGCCCATTTACTACATTTTCAGCTACAAAACCTGCCATATTTATAGGGTCTTTTCCAGAAGAAAATGGTGGTGCGTAAGCAAGTTCTAAATTTGTCAAATCCTTTACTGTAGCACCAAATCTAATCGCTGTACCAAGTGTATCTATACGCTTATCCACTCCATCTTTTCCTACGATTTGTCCACCATAGATTTTCTTTCCATCTATAGAGAAAAGAAGCTTTATTATCATAGGCTTTGCCCCTGGATAATATCCTGCATGAGAATTTTGAGTTAGAATCACTGATGTATAATCCTTATCTCTTACAAGCCCTCTTCTTACAAGAGCCTTCTCATTTGCTCCTGTTGTTGCCACATTTAAATCAAAGACTTTTACAACTGATGAGCCTTGTGTTCCTGTATAAGTTGAGTCTAGTCCTGCAATATTATCAGCTACAATTCTTCCCTGCTTATTTGCAGGTCCTGCAAGTGGAACCATTGTTTTATCTTTAAAAATAAAATCTTCTACTTCAACTACGTCTCCAGCTGCATAGATTGACTCATCTTCTGTTCTCATGTGACTGTCAACGATTATTCCGCCTTTTTCATTAAGAGCTAGTCCAGCATCAGCAGCTAACTTGCTGTTTGGTTTTACACCAATAGAAAGAATCACAAGCTCTGACAAAACAGTCTTTCCGCTTGAAAGCTTTACTTTGATTCCCTCTGAAGTGTCCACAAAGCTATCAACCCCATCATTGACAATTAATTTTACTCCATTGTCACGAATGTTCTCATTCAAAAGCAGAGCCATCTCGTAGTCAACTGGTGCCATTACCTGATTTGAAGCCTCTACTATTGTCACATCAATACCAAGCCCATAGAGATTTTCTGCCATTTCAAGTCCAATAAATCCTCCACCAATAACCGTAGCTGATTTAACACTATTTTCCTTAATATATTTCTTAATCTCATCTGTGTCTGGCACAGTCCAAAGAGTCTTCACTTTAGGTGAATCAATTCCAGAAATTGCAGGTCGAACTGGTGAAGATCCTGTGGCAATTACTAAATTATCATAGGATTCATCATATTCCTGACCATCCTTTGTAACCACGTGAACACTTTTTGAATCACGATTAATAGATGTTACTTCGCTATTAATTCTTACATCAATAGCGTATCTGCTCTCCATCATTTCTTTTTTTGTAACCAAAAGATCACTACGATTTTCAATTACATTTCCCACATGGTAAGGTAAACCACAATTAGCGTATGAAATATACTCTCCTCTTTCAAAAAGTATTATTTCTTCATTTTCTTTTAATCTTCTAAGGCGAGCTGCTGCGCTTGCACCTGCAGCTACACCACCGATAATAACTGTCTTTCCCAAAACCTACCTCCTATTTTTCTCTTGCTTTTATCTGACATATCCCCTGAGTCATAGTGCCCATTGGGCAGAATGAACACCAGGTACGTTCTTTATATAGAACCATAAAAATCAAGCCAATAAGTGTGGATGTAAGCATTAAACTATAGAATCCAAATCCAAACTGAGCCACCCAGTCAGGGAAAATGCTTCCTGAATATGCCCATTGCCATGGAACTTTAAAAGTCCAGAAAAGCTTAATTGCCTTCTTTAAAGTACCAGCCCCTGTAAATACTAGGTATGTGTTAAACACCATGGTTCCAAACATAGTTAGGAAAAATGCTAAGAAGCCATATCTAAACCATTTTGAAGCCACCCACTTAGGAGCCGGCTTTTTTCTTGAACATCCTAGATTTCTACCTAACACCCAAAACAGCTGTCCACGTCCGCACATATTGTTGCAGAACCATTTGTTGCCACCTACTATTGCAAAAATCAAAGGCAAAATAAAATCAATCATTCCAAGCCATGCAAATAAGATATTGAAAAATCCTAATGCAAAATATACTATTGACCAAATCCAAAGGTAACTGTACCAGTGTTTCTTCTTACTATTTGCCATATGCCACCTCCGAATCACTTTCTACCAAACAAATCGCATTTGCTGGACATGCCTTTTCGCATAAACCACATCCAACACATTTTTCAGTATCAACAAAAGCATAGCAGCCTTTATATATTGATATTGCGCCCTTTGGACACTGTCCTACACAGACTCCACAAGCTACACATATGCACCTGTCTGGATTAGCTTTTTTTCTAACCATTCTTAAATATCAGACACCTTTCTATTTTTATTGTTGCGTTTATCAATTGATGAGTTTATTATATGTGGTACGAAAAATATATCAAGTACGCAGAATTTATTAACCTAGTCAGAAAAAACTGACCAGAAACAAATAGAAAGGATGTCAGATATGAGTAAAAAAGAACCTTTATGTGACAATATTGCCGGTGAGGACTGTGGCCTTAAGAAGGTCCTTAACATCGTTGGTGGAAAATGGAAAATAATGATACTTTGCGTCATCGATAAGGATGAAGTAGTCAGATATGGTGACTTAAGACGTGCTGTATTTGGCATTACAAATACTATGCTAGCCAACTCTCTAAAAGAGCTTGAAGAAACTGGAATGGTCATCAGAAAGCAATATGATGAAATGCCTGTCAGAGTAGAATACTCTCTCACTGACAAGGCAAAAAGCATCATACCAATTTTATTAGAGCTTAAAAAATGGGGCGAGAAGAATCTATAATCTAAAGCCCCTTGTAGTTCTTAGATAAGTAAATTGCAAATAATATAAGTCCTATGGTTTCTAGGCCATGATAAATAATGGAAGTCCATACGATACTTATGATTTTAAAATTAGTTTCAAAAGTAATCATCTGAAAAATTGTAAATGCCAGCATAAAGACTCCTGTCACACTGACAGTGACAATCTTTAGAAATCTATCTTTTAAGAAGACGGCAGTTACAAATATTCCAATGATAAGGGCGGCGAACATACCGATATACTTAAAACCATGTGTTGAGTTATATATATCGTAAAATTTTACCGCATTCTCATAAGTATCAAGAGGTATAAGCTGAGAAAGTCTTCGAATTAGACTTCTGTATTCATAGTTGGAAACCAGGGACATTATCTGTACAAACACAAATATCGACGCCCAAATTTCTAACAGCTGATAAATAGCTTCTGCCTTTAAAGTAGATATATCATCTGGTATATATTTTCTCTGTAAAATAGCCATCTCATCAGAATCATCGTCCTTCATTAAACGCACTATATGCCGCATCTGACGGATGTAATAACTAAAAACAAAGATAATCACAAGAATAACTACCACCTGCAGAACCATGCTAACAATAAAAATAACCTGATTTAGCATATCCGGCTCAGCAACTTTTGCATCAAAAAATATTCTGGAAACCGCATTTACGATTTGAGCCAAAAGTCCTATTCCTGCAGAAATATATATTGATTTTGAAAGATAATGTTTCTTCGTATTTATGTACATAAACTCAATCCCCTTTAACAACTAGCATAACGTACCTAAAGTATATCACATAATGCCACTGTTGCTATATGGCTAGAATCTATGCATAGATATAAATATCCTCAGGCTTATCTACCTGCTTGATAGAATTTGCATTTAAAAGAATAATCTGCTTGCCCTCACTAAGCTGACCTCTTTCTACTGTAGCTTCCATCTCAATCCAATCCTTGTCATTAGGCCTATTTTCTTTTGCCTCAGCTATGAATCCAATAAACTGGGCGTCAGCCTGACAACAAATAGCTGCAAGCCTCCCCACATAAAACTGATTATCAGAAAGTCCCTTTCCCGAGGTAACCATAGCCTTAAATGCCACACGCTTGCCGTAATATTTGTCAGGATTTTCAATACAATCTACAAACCAAGAGCAGAAAATATCCTCCTCCACATGAACAATGCCATCCTCCTGTGGCATGAGAAAATCTTCCATTCCATCATCTATGGAACCATCCATTCTTGAGAAAAACAGCTGACCATTTGGATTTAAAATCTTGATAGGTCTTCTAATCTCTCCCTTTTTAGTATTTTCTGTACATCTGTTAAATAAAATGACATCTGAAACGCTGATTGGATTCATAATGACCTGACGCATATTTGTCAAATAAATCTCAAATGTGGTAGCATCCACAAGGGTAAATACATTCATAATAATCCACCCCTCTGGCATGGGCTTTTCTATGAATTTCTTCAAGTCCCACATTCCATTAAACTCTATATAAACTGTTGCTGGAGAATAATCTTCTTGAATCTTCTCTAGATAATCTAGATCAAAAGACTCCTCATCCTCCATCATAACTACTGAGGTATTAATCTCTTCAAGCTGATTGCTATCGTACTCTTCCTCTCCATCCTCAGTACAGATAATAACTGATTTATTTTCCTTGTTAATCACATCAGCATTTCTCGTCAAAACACCCTGTAATGCTGTAGTCTTACCGCTCTCTAAAAATCCAGCAAAAATATAAACACCTGTGTTAATAATGTCCACCCTCTTTCTAATTTGCAACACTGTTGCATTTTAGTATATGTGTCTTAACACAAGGTGTCAATCTATTAATAACCTTTTAATTTAGTCATTTCCACCTATTTTGACTAAATTGAATTCATTGATGACTAAATTAAATATTTTTCTTTTGTGCCAAAATAGATATAATAACCTGGATACAAAAGCAATAATCTAATAAGGTAAAATGTAAACCGTATATACTATGAAAGATTTTAATCGACTGATAACTGAATCAATGAAGGAGGTAACCCATGTAGGCATTAAGCCTGGCAATATCACCTCATGGACTATTAATAAAAGAGCAAAAAGTAGATGGGGACTTTGCAAGCAAAATCCTGACAAGACTTTTGAAATCCAAATAGCTGAGACTCTTCTTACTGACGATAGGATTACAGAGAAATCCTGCAAAGAAACTATTATTCATGAGATTTTACATACCTGCAGGAATTGCATGAAGCATACTGGCCAGTGGAAATACTATGCTGAGGTTATGAATCAGGTATATGGATACAATATCAAGCGTGTAACAACAGGCATAGAAAAAGGAGTTGAAGACTACAAGTCCAACTCCTCTATGGCTATCAAATATATATTTACTTGTGGCAACTGCGGTGCAACCATCTACAGAAAACGTGATAGTCAGTTTACTAAAAACTATCGTAAATACGGATGCGGCAGATGCGGTGCTGTTGCCTGGCAAAAGAAAATGGCTTAGGAATTCTTTTTATATTCAAGAGCCAGCTTTCTCATCTCGCGGGCATTTTCCATAACTGCCTCTGTTATCTGAGCACCACCAAGCATACGGGCAAGCTCCGGTACAGCCTCATCAGAATGAAGCTTCTTGATTCCAGAGATTGTATGACCATTCTCCACATTCTTCTCAATTAAGAAATGAGTATCAGCCATGGCTGCAATCTGTGGCAAATGAGTAATACAGATAACCTGATGTGCTGATGCCACAGTAGACAACTTCTCAGAAACAGCCTGTGCTGTTCTTCCCGAAATACCAGCATCAATCTCATCGAAAATAAGTGTATCAATGCCGCCGCCTGAAGCAAGTACTGTCTTGATGGCAAGCATAATTCGGCTCATCTCACCACCTGAAGCAATATCCTTAAGTGGACGAAGTGGCTCACCTGGATTAGTGCAGATTACAAACTGACCGTCATCTACACCGTTGTCTGTAAAATGGTCAAGTCGCTTTAACTCTACATCAAACCCAGTATTCAAGAAATTCAAGTCGCTCATAGCTTCCTGCATTTTCTTAGAGAGAACCTTAGCTGAAGCATGTCTGATATCTGAAAGCTTATCAGAAAGTGCAGAAAGCTCGGCAGTTGCATCATCCACCTTTTTCTTAAGGTCAGCTAAATACTCATCAAAAGATTCGAACTTAGCCTTCTGATCCTGACGCTTCTTAAGCTCCTCTAAGATAATCTCAATAGTAGGACCATATTTGTCCTTTAATCTATTGATTTCATTGAGACGAATCTCTACCTCATTAAATCTATTGGCATCAAAAGCTGCATCTGACATGTAGCTTGACAGCTCACGGTTAAAATCTGAAATAATGCTATCTGCATCATTAAGCATAGCTAAGAATTCTGGTGCTCTCTCATCAATTCCCTCAATATGACGAATCTCTGAAATAGCGCTACTAAGAGCATCTGATGCTCCTCCATCACCAGCCATTGCTTCATGAGCTCGGCCAAATGATTCCATAGTCTTGCTGAAATTAGACAAGCGTCTGTACTCGTCCTCCAACTCCTCATCCTCACCTATTTTAAGCTGAGCAGACTCAATTTCATTTATCTCATGATCTAAAAGAACTATCTCTCTCTCCTTAGATACATCGCTAGCCTTAGCCTCATCAAGCTCCTTTATAAGAGCTCTATACTGTCCATAGCTCTCTGCGATTTTCTTCTTTAAATCACCTATATCATTTTTTGCAAATTCATCCAAAAGCTCCATATGCTTGTGGGTGTTGAGAAGTGACTGGTGCTCCTTTTGACCGTAAATATCAAGAAGGATATCCCCCACCTCTTTGAGCTTAGAAGCAGGAACCTGCTCTCCGTTGATTTTGCCAACGCTCCTTGACTCTGTAATCTTGCGGCTCATGATGACCTCGTCATCGTAAGGCTCAACATCTAGAGCTCTAAGAGCTTCTTTTGTCTTCTCATCATTAATAAGATAAACCGCCTCAACAAAAGCCTCAGATTCTGCATCTCTAAGAAAATCCTTTGAAGCCTTGTCACCAAGGCTGAGATGAAGTGCACCTAAAATAATAGATTTACCAGCACCTGTCTCACCTGAAAGGATATTAAGTCCCTTTGAAAATATAATCTCTTCTTCATCGATAAGCGCTAAATTTTTCACATGCAAGCTAGCAAGCATATTATTCTCCTTTTCTACGCCTATATTCAAATCTAAAATCAAAGCCCCATAGCTTTAATCTATAGTCAAAATCTATTTGCTGCGGTCAATAATTTTCTTAAGTTTGCCCATAAGATTAACTGTATCATCAAGTGTTCTTACGGCACACATAATAGTATCATCACCAGCAATTGAGCCAACTATCTCAGGAAAATCCATATGGTCAAGTGCTGCCGCCACAGCCATTGCCATACCCGAAACAGTCTTTACAACAAGTATATTTGTAGCATTGTCCATAGAAACAAATCCATCTAGGAAAATACGAATATATTTCTCGTTCATATCATCCTGAGTGGTCTTAAATGCAACATAGCGAAGCTTGCCAGAAGCATCAGCTACCTTTGTCAGCTTCATCTCGCGGATATCACGTGAGACTGTAGCCTGAGTAGCATTAAAGCCAGCTTCCTCAAGCTTTGCTGTAAGTTCCTCCTGTGTTCCTATTTCGTTTTTTACAATCAATTCTAGAATCTTGGTTTGTCTCTCAATCTTCATTTAAATCTCCTGCATTCGTGCTCTTATTCTCTCTAAGAAGTTAACATTTTCAAGCATCACCATATGGGATGTAGTCTTTGAACGGTATATCTTAAGAGTATCTTCATTAAGAAGGACCTGTCTAAGTGTACCGTCATAAATAACATTAGCCTTAGCATTATCCTCCTCATGACGGGCTGAAATAGATACCTCCACCTCATCATTAGAAGAAAGAATAATACTTCTTGAATTAAGGGTATGTGGATTGATAGGTGTAAGAATAATACAATCAGCATGTGGACTAACTATAGGTCCATTTGCGGAAAGATTATATGCTGTAGAACCTGTTGGTGTTGAAACAATAAGTCCATCGCAATTGTGGCAATACAGCTGAATTCCATTGACCTTGACAGTAAGGTTGAGAACATAGAGTCCTGCTGCCTCCGATGCAACCACTATATCATTAAGTGCTCTGAACTTATTATTGCTGTCGCTAGAACACTCCCCTTCTAACATCATTCTCTCATCAATCTTGTAATTGTCGCTAAGCAACTGATCAAGACAGTGAATAACATTGTCAACTGTCATATCGCAAAGATAACCCAGATGTCCACAATTAAGACCTACGATAGGAATCTTGCGATTGGTAACATTTTGTGCCACTCTGACAACTGTACCATCACCGCCTACAGTGATAATACACTCTATATTGTCATCAACTGTCACCTCAGCCTCAGAGCTATCTGGACAAGTAGCCAAATCAAGGATACACATACCGCCCTTGCTCTTAATATAATCAGTGATTATCCCAATATATTCTTCATGTAAATCGCTAAATGAACGTGCAACAATTAAAAAATTCTTCATTATTTGTCTAAGCTACCGTGAGCCGCAGCCACTACTGCAGACACATCAATCGCTTCCCCCTGTTTTTCCAAAGTCGAAATGTGAATCAAGTACTCTATATTCCCTTCCGGTCCCTTAATTGGAGAATACTCCAAGTGAAGAACATGAAAACCGATTTCAGTAACGAAATCAATAATGGTATTAATAACTTCCTCATGGACTGCTGGGTCTCTGACAACGCCCTTTTTGCCGACCTTTTCTCTGCCTGCCTCAAACTGTGGCTTGATAAGACAAACCATCTCAGCATCCTCTTTAAGAAGAGCCTTTGCAGGTCCAAGTACCTTGGTCAAACTGATAAATGAAACATCCACAGATGCAAAATCAAGCTGCTCTCCTATGTCATCTAAAGTGACATAACGGATGTTAGTTTTCTCCATGCAGACAACTCTAGGGTCCTGTCTTAATTTCCAAGCAAACTGTCCATATCCTACATCAACAGAAAATACCTTTGATGCACCATTTTGAAGCATGCAATCAGTAAACCCGCCAGTAGATGCTCCAATATCCATGCACACCTTGCCATCTAATGTGATGTCAAAATGAGTCATAGCCTTCTCAAGCTTAAGTCCACCACGGCTAACATATTTAAGCTGCTGTCCGTGAATCTCAATATCAGCATCTACGTCTATTTTAGTGCCGGCCTTGTCCTCGCGATTACCCTTAACGAAAACATTGCCCTCCATTATCATGGTCTTAGCCTTCTCTCTAGAAGGTGCAAAACCACGGTCTACTAATACAACATCAAGTCTTTCTTTCATTTTAACATCCTATAAAATCTAATTTGGTCTATTTTCAAGAGCATCTAATACTCGCTCAGCAATAGACTGGGCGTCCATCTTAAGCTCCTTAAATAAAAGGGTCACACTGCCGTGCTGAACAAATTCATCTGGCACAGCAATCTTAAGTACCTGTCCCTTATATCCATTATCCACAAGGAATGTCTGTACCTGCTGGCCAAATCCACCAGTTAAAACATTTTCCTCCATAGTGACTATCAAATCATAGTCATTGGCAAGTCCTCTGATGTACTGCTCATCAAGTGGCTTTGCAAATCTAGCATTGCAGATACCTGCATCAATGCCATGGTCTAAAAGAAGTGCCTCCACTTCCTCTGCCCTTTTAACCATTGAACCAAGAGCAAGAAGCATAACTTTCTTACCAGCCTTAATCTGTTCAGCCTTGCCAAGTACTATCTCAGCTCGATGCTCCTTAAGGCCACAGTAAGCCTCTCCTCTAGGATATCTAATAGCAATCGGTCCGTCGTATGCCACTGCAAACTTCATCATATCAGAAAGCTCCCATTTATTCTTTGGAGCCATCACTGTCATATTTGGCATAGAAGATAAAAAGCTCACATCAAAAATACCCTGATGAGTGCTACCATCAGCACCAACAAGTCCTGCTCTATCTATTGCAAATATAACATGCAAATTCTGAAGACAAACATCCTCTAAAATCTGGTCGTAAGCACGCTGCAAGAATGAAGAATACACTGCAAATACTGGAACTCTGCCACCTAGTGCAAGTCCAGCAGCAAATGTAACTGCATGCTCCTCTGCTATACCTACATCAAAAAATCTATCAGGGAACATATTCCTGAATCGCTTAAGGCCAGCACCATCAGCCATAGCTGCAGTAATGGCAACTACCTCAGGATTTCTATCTCCCATCTTTCTCATAACTGTTGAGAAAACATCTGTATATCCAGGATTGCTGCTCCTCTGTGGAAGTCCTGTCTCTATCTCGAAAATATCTGTACCATGGAAACGAGATGGATGTCTCTCAGCAGGCTCATAGCCGTTACCCTTTTTAGTAATAACATGAACTAAAACCGGTCCTTCTATATTGCTGGCCATCTTGAAAGTATCAAGCATAGCCTTAACATTGTGGCCATCTACAGGGCCCAAATACATAATGCCCAGATCCTCAAATACCATATTAGGCACCATAAGAGACTTGATACCATTTTTAGCACTGCGAATCTTTCTAATGATACGCTCTCCGTGAGGCCATGACTCCAAAGATGAAAGGACGTTGTTTTTAAGTCCTAAATACTTAGAGCTTGTCCTAAGTCTTTCTAGATTGGTAGACATACCACCAACATTTTTAGATATAGACATCTCATTGTCGTTAAGTACAATGAGGAAATTTGATTTCTTAAGCTGGGAAGCATTGTTAAGAGCCTCATAAGCAAGACCACCTGTAAGGGCGCCGTCACCAATAACAGCAACCACCTTGTAGTCTTCACCCTGAAGGTCCCTAGCCATGCAATACCCAAGTGCTGCAGAAAGTGATGTAGAACTGTGGCCTGTATCGAAACTGTCACAATCGCTCTCCTGACGCTTAGGGAAACCACTCATACCTCCATACTGTCTCAGATGCTCAAACTCATCTGCTCTACCAGTAAGAATCTTGTGTGTATATGCCTGGTGTCCAACATCCCATATAAGTTTGTCCTTAGGAAAATCAAGAAGCAAATGAAGAGCCATAGTAAGCTCAATAACGCCAAGATTGGAAGCCAAATGACCGCCAGTCTTTGATAGATTTTCTATAAGGAAATTCCTAATCTCATCAGGAAGAAGCTTAAGCTCATCCTCTGTTAAATTTTTAATATCATTAGGTTGCTTTATTTTTTCAAGAACCATAACTTTTCCTAGTTGTCTCTGTAAACGAGATAATTAAGCAGCTCTACCAAAAATTCATTTTTCTTTGGAAGGCTATTTAATTTATCAATGGCCTCGTCTGTAAGACGTCTTACCTCTTGTTTTGATTTTTCTATACCAGCGAAAGTAACATAAGTACTCTTTTCATTGCGCTCATCTGAGCCAATTGGCTTGCCAAGCTTAGCCTCGTCACCCTCTATATCAAGAATATCATCCTGAATCTGGAAAGCCATACCAATCATAGATGCTACAGACTCAACTGTAGTAATCTCCTCCTCGCTGGCTCCGGCAAGTGCAGCGCCAATCATCATTGAAGCCTCTATCAAGGCGCCAGTCTTAAGCTCATAAATAAAATGAAGCTTTTCCTCGTCAATATCAAGCTGATGCTTCTCAGACATAACATCAACAACCTGACCGCCAATCATTCCAAATACCCCTGCCTTTCTGGCAAGAATCCTCATGGCAGATGTGATGGCACTGACATCAGCATCCTCTGCATCATAGGCATTTAGTGCTGTCTCAAAAGCATAATTTAAAAGTGCATCTCCAGTAAGAATACCCATGGCCTCTCCATAGGTAGCATGTGTAGTAGGCTTGCCACGGCGAAGCATGTCATTGTCCATGGCAGGCAAATCATCATGCACTAGTGAATATGTATGAATCATCTCGATAGCTGCCATAAATGGCTCAATCACATCTGACTTGCCACCGAACATGATATATGTCTCATTCATAAGAATAGGACGAAGTCTTTTGCCACCAGCTGTAACACTGTACTCCATGGCATCGAAAATCATCCCCTGATGCCCCTCCACATCAGGCAGGAATCTGCAAACTACATCCTCAGCAGACTCAGCTCTAACCAGAAGCTCGTTTTTGATATCCATGTTATTCATCCCCTTCAAATACTTCTAGGCCACCCTCCTTGCTAATTGCAAGTACAGCCTTCTTAGTCTGTTCGATTTTTGAGTTGGCATGCTGTAACTCTTCCATGCCTGATTTGTAGAGAGCAAAAGACTCATCTAAAGAAACATCAGATGATTCCATCTTAGTGATGATCTCTTCTAGCTTCTCAAAGCTCTGCTCTATTGTATTTTCATTAGTATCTGCCATTTCTTCTCCTATCTATAGTAGATCTAAACCTCTAAAAGACCAGTAATCTGGCTTTCTATTGAACCGTCCTTAACCCTGATTGAAATATTATCTCCAACTGATAGTGCCTTAACGGAATCGACTCTATTGCCTGCTTTATCAGTCACATATCCAAAACCTGCAGCAAGCTTTTTAGCTGGTGACAGGCCATCTAACCTGCCGGAAACAGCAACCAATTTGTTTTCAAGTCGGTCTATCTTAGCATTCATCAAATTGTTAAGACGAATTGATAACTGTTCTAGCTTCTCCTGATTAGCCTTTATCTTGTTCTCCGGACGAAGCAACTGAAGTCTAAGCTTAAGATTATTAAGTCTCTCTGAGTAAGACTCAAGTCTATAGTCTAAGGCTCTATTTAATCTATCCGAGCATCTATTAATCTCATTAGCAAAATCCGTATATACGAAGTTGGCATATTCGGCTGCCTGTGATGGTGTAGCCGCTCTTCTATCAGCTACAAAATCTGCAATGGTAAAATCTGTCTCATGACCAACAGCAGAAATAATCGGTGTAGTGGCATGAAAAATTGCCTTGGCAACAATCTCCTCGTTAAAGGCCCACAAGTCCTCGATGGAACCACCGCCTCGTCCCACGATAATCACATCAAGACCCATCTCATCAAGGCATTGAATACCAGCAACAATAGATGGCGCTGCAGCCTCACCCTGTACCTGCGCTGGATAAAGCACTATCTGCACGTAAGGATTCCTAGACTTGGATACGCGAATAATATCGTGGACAGCAGCTCCTGTAGGCGCAGTGACAACCCCTATCTTCATGGCGTGAGTAGGAAGTGGCTTTTTATACATGGCATCAAACATGCCAGTCTCTTCAAGCTCTGCTTTTAACGCCTCAAACTTTGCAAATAAATCGCCAACTCCGGCAAGCTCTATTTCATTGGCATAGACCTGATAGGTTCCGTAGGGCTTGTATACTCCCACATAACCGGTGACCACTATCTGGTCCCCATCCTTCATCTGAAACTTAAGGCCCTTGGCTCTCTTGCCAGCAAACATAACACATGAAATAGCTGCCCCATCGTCCTTAAGGGTAAAATAAATATGTCCAGTATGATTATATTTACAATTGGAAACCTCTCCACTAAGGGAAAGATTTCCAAGCATAAAATCATCTTTGAACATTCTCTCGATGTATGTATTTACTTCTGAAACACTGTATACATTTTTATTCATTATACAAGTTTAGCTAAAGCTCCATTAACAAAACCAGCGGAATTATCTGTACCGAACTCATCTGCAAGTGTAACTGCCTCATTGATAGCAACACCTACTGGGATGTTCTCAAACTTGATTTCATATAATGCAAGTCTGATAAGTGTAAGGTCTACCTTAGCCATACGTGTAGTCTTCCATCCGTCAACTGACTTGTTGATAAGCTCATCAATCTCAGAAATCTTAGAGATGATGTCCTCTGATTTAGTCTTGATGTATTCTTCGTCCTCTGGAGTCTTATTGTTCTTAGCAAGATCCTCTGTCTCGGCAATATCGCGGCCCTTTAAAAAGGTAGCAATAATGCCATCCATCTCCTCAGTATCATGAAACTCATTCATGAAAACGGCCTTGAATACTTCTTTTCTAATCTCGTGTCTATTCATTTATAATTACTCCTAAAAAATATCTATTTATAGCTAATAATAGGGTGCTATCCAATGAATAGCACCCCATAATTATACAATATCATGAATAAAAAATAAACAATCCTACATTAGTTAGTAGAAGAAACGCTAACAGTTGCAATGCGGATGTCTACTGCTGTAACTTCAAGTCCTGTCATTGTCTCAACGGCCTGCTTAACCTTTTCCTGAACAAGCTTAGATACCTTTGGAATCTCGTAGCCATACTTCATATTAATAGCCATTCTAACAATGATCTTACCAGGGTCAGCATCTACGACCTTGATAGCCTTTGAAAGTCTACCCATGCCAGCCTTGGAAATTGTATCAAGTGTAAGATTACCAGCAAGTGAATCAACGCCATCTACCTCAGCAGCGCCAAGACCTGCGATAATACCAACTACTTCTTCAGAAATATTAACGCCCTCAGAGCCCTTAACATTTATAACAAAATTCTTATTCTCTGCCATATATGCCTCCTAAATATAGAAAAACTATCGTAATTATATCAGTAACCAACATTATTTACAACACCGACCGAGACATAGTTGTTAAGTATGGCGTGAAAGTCTGTGTCTTGTTCTGCCTCAGGGCTATACACTCCCTCAACCACATAGCGAATACCGCCATCATCAAGCTCTTCTACTACATTGTAATGGTCCTTATAGAACATTCCTCTAGATACTTTTCTATCATATAAAATACCCTGACATTCTCCCAATGGACAGTCTGGGAAATTCACATTGTGAATAAACCCTGGGTCAAGGGGCGTATCTATAAGCTTTTTTAATATGTCTTTTATGTATTTATCAGTCACCTCATGACCATTGCAGCCCTCAGATAAGGCAATGGCATGATACTCTTGGAAGCTGGCTTCAAAGGCAGCTCCCGCTGTAGCTGAATACTGAATATCTGATGCAACATTGTAGCCAAAATTAATCCCAGAAAGAACAATATCAGGCTTTGCTGGCATCACACTCAAGCTTCCTACTCGCACACAATCCCCAGGTGTACCACTGCATGAATATGCATGAACACCCTCCACCGGAAAATCCGGATAAGGATAAATATCTATCTCATTATGAAGAGTAATGCTGTGGCTTGCTGCGCTCCGCTGACTCTCAGGTGCAACCACCCAAACCTCTCCAAATTCCCTTGCGGCATGAGCAAGACGAATAATTCCAGATGCCTCTATTCCGTCATCGTTAGTAATAAGTATTCTCATAACATCTCCTTGTATTGAAATAAAGTAGTGTCCTTATTGCTGATTACCAAGCTTTTTCTTTTGCTGTCTTCCAGTAATCATCACTCG
This sequence comes from Pseudobutyrivibrio sp. AR14, assembly GCF_900101325.1. NCBI lineage: Bacteria > Bacillati > Bacillota > Clostridia > Lachnospirales > Lachnospiraceae > Pseudobutyrivibrio > Pseudobutyrivibrio sp. AR14. The sequence goes on along the minus strand of NZ_FMUY01000002.1, from coordinate 168,519 downwards.
GGCAGAATATGGAAGTAAATGAGAAAATGTGGTAGCAAGCTTCATTTTAATAGAAGGAACTATAATTAGTTTGCCCTTTTTCATCCCTTGTATTGCTTCTTTTACACATTGCTTTGCACTGATACCCTTTAGAGCAAATACCACATCCGCTGTGTCATTAAACTCTGTATCCACAGGTCCAGGGCAGAGTGCGCTGACTTTAATGTTGCTCCTTGCTTCTTTCAGTTCTCTTGCAACAGCTCTTGTAAGACTAACCATGTAGGCTTTTGAAGCATAGTAAGTTGCCATATAAGGTCCTGCTGGAAGAAGTCCCGCTGATGAACATACATTTAATATGTTTCCCTCTCCCACCTCACTCATGTTCTGAAGGATGCCCTTGAATAAAATATGCATGGCAATATCGTTAACCTTAATCATGTTAACTTCCTTTTTGATGTCAGTCTCAATAAATGAGCCTGCAAGGCCAAAGCCAGCATTATTAATGAAGACATCTATATTTTCATCTTCAAGCTTTTTAAGAAGTTCAAAACATTCTTTTTTCTTAGATAAGTCACATGGAATAATCTCAACCGGAACCAATAATTCCGATTTCATCTCCTCTAAGCGCTCCACGCGGCGGCCTACAACAATAAGTCGATAGCCTTTCTCTGCAAGCTGAATAGCAAACTCACGACCGATTCCAGATGTTGCTCCTGTAATAAGTGCAGTCTTCATAGTTTTCCCCTTTATTTTCATAAAATTAGTAGATTTTATACATAATAGTAATCCATTTAAATCACTTTAATATTAACATATTTGAAGAGGCCCGCCAAACAAATGACGAGCCTCTTCTTTTATAAACAAAAGGTAAGTTTAGGGGATGCTACTTATTAATTACGACACCCTTTCGCAGAATGATATTCGCATAAATAGCTGTTTCCGTCGACATAATGACACAGGTAGATTTATCACGGGTTTGATCGTAGAAATCCCATTTGTTAATCTCCTTAAAGGCGCCTGCGCCTCTGTCATCATATTTTTTAACAATATTCTTGTACTCATCCCAAATTGGGGTTGCAACCTTTCCTACATCGCCAGGCTCTAGAGCCATTAGTGTGCATGGTGGATCAATTTCGCCTTTTTTATTTGGGTAAGTATCAAGTGGAAATACCTGTAAAATCGCATCTAGTATTTCAGGTACTCCATGTCCATCAAGTCTAATGACGGGCTTGCCAAAGCTATGACCGGGGAAGTTGCCATCTGCTATGACAATCTCATCTGTATGTCCCATCTCATCCAAAACTTTAAGAAGTTCTGGGGATAAGATGGTTGGTATACCCTTTAACATATTCAAGTCTCCTTATTATTAGTCGTAAAGGTTTGGTGCAATTTCAGGATCTTCCATGTTGTCAGCATTGTACCAATAACCATCTGTAGGAACATCTGAAACTGACTTACCAGCTGCTGCATCGCAAAGAACATCTACTGTTGTGATACCCATTACAAGTGGAGACTGTGTAACAGCACCATACATTGTTCCGTTTGCTACTGCAGACTTGATTACTGAACCAGCATCAAATCCTGCTGCAAGAATCTTGTCACCTAATACACCAAGGTTCTCATTAGCTGTAAGGATGCCTTCTGCTGCAATCTGGTTTGAACCAAACATACCGATTGTATCTGACTTATTCATGATTGCTGATGCCTCTGTAGCGCAGAGCTCAACTGTTGTCTGTGCAGGAACTGCAACTTCGATTACGATATCTGCCTCTGACTCAGAAACTGTCTCAGCCTTTGAATCATTAACATACTTCTCATTACCAACTACTGCTACTGTGTAGCCGTCAGCCTTAGCAAGCTCAGCAAACTTGTCGATGAAACCAAGACCTCTGTTGATGATTGATTCAGATGTAGCTTCCTGGTTTACCTCACCTACTCTAACCTGTCCGTCACCAATCTTGTCCTTAAGTGCAGGATAGAGATTCTCTGCTGCTGTAGCACCTGCTGAGTAGTTGTCTGTAGCAACTGTAGAAACTACAGAACCAGCTGGAGCATTAGGAATACCTGAGTCGAAACATACTACAGGGATACCTGCATCAAGTGCTGCCTGAAGAGCATCAAGACATGCATCCTGATCACAAGCTGCAAGACCGATACCATTAGGAGCATTGTTGATAGCATTGTTAAGCATGTTAACCTGATCAGCAATATCAGATTCAGCGTTAGGACCTGTACAGTTAACTGTAACACCCTTTGCCTCTGCTTCCTGCTCGATACCCTTTACAGCTGCCTGCCAATATGATGACTGATAAGATTTTACGATAATCTCAAATTTGTAGTCACCGCCTGCTGCCTCTGTAGAGCCGCCCTCTGTAGCTGTAGCTGTGTCGCCACCTGCTGCTGTAGTATCAGTTCCTGTTGAGTCACCACAGCCAGCGAAAAGTGTTGCTGCCATTGCAGCTGTCATTAATGTAGCTAGAACTCTTTTTCTCATGTTTTAACCCTCCCGTGTCTTTTATGAGATTTATTTATATGAACCCTTCTCCTCTTTAGGTTACATATACAAAATGTTATTTTGCCTCTCGGCGTTTCTTAATAATGTCCACAAGTACGGCTGCAATTAATACAAGACCTGTAATAATCTGCTGCCAGTTAGCCTGCAAACCAACAAATGGTAATCCTGTTTTAAGTAAGCAAATTACAAATACACCTATCAATGTACCTTCTATGCTTCCTGCACCACCTGTAGCTGATACACCACCAATGATTGCTCCACCGATTGCCTCAAGCTCAAATCCTGCACCAGTTCCCGGCTGAACTGTAGGGAATACTGCTGCATAGGCAATAGATGCAAGACCTGCAAAAAATCCAGAAATAACATAAGCCATAATGTGATAGAACTTAACATTGATTCCTGAAAGAACTGCTGCTTCCTTGTTACTGCCAATAGCAATTGTGTATCGACCTATCTTTGTGTGGTTAAGTACAAATGCCATAATAGCTACAATAATAAGAATCCAAATGAAACCGATTGGAATTTTCGTACCCCCAATCTGCATCTTAAAAATACTTCTAAACCAGCTTCCTGGAGCACCAGCTGTAGGCCATGAAATACCAAAGCCCTTTGAACATATTGAACCTAAGCCTCTAGTTATCATGCAGGTACATAAGGTTGCAAGAAATGGTGGCAGCCCCATTACCGCTATAAGTACACCATTTGCAAATCCAATAAGGATACCAAACAACACACTAACTAGTAATCCAAGTCCCGTTGGCCATCCAAGGTGAACTACAAGATAACCACCTGCCAGTGAATAGCAAATAAGTCCTGTACCAATAGAAAGATCTACGCCACCTGTAATAAGCGGGAATGTTACACCTATCGCCATAAGCACGATGTAATATGAAAAATCAAAAATATTAAGTACAGTAGTATATTTCCTAAAATCCTGACTTGCTATTGAAAAAAATGTAAATAAAACTATTACCACCAGAAGAACAATAAACTTCTGACCACCCAGCTTGGCAAAGATGGATTTTTTCTTTAAATCGCCTGCCATTATTCTCCCTCCTACTAACTAATCTCTCTGGTAGCCATATTCATAATCTTTTCCTGTGAAACCTCTTCGATTCCAAGTTCACCTGTTACCTTGCCTTCACACATAACTATGATACGGTCACTCATTCTAAGTATTTCTGTCATTTCAGAGGAAATCATAATAATGGATTTGCCCTCCGCAGCTAATCGATTCATTAGCTTGTAGATTTCATTTTTAGCACCAACGTCGATACCTCTTGTGGGTTCATCAAATATAAGTATCTCTGAATCACGTACAAGCCATTTTGCAATAACTACCTTCTGCTGATTACCACCTGAAAGATTAACTACCAGCTGGTCGATGCTAGGTGTTTTAGTTGCTAGAGAATCAACATATTTCTTAGTAATTTCATTCTCCTTCTTCTTGTTGATGAAGATACCTTTCATGTACTTTTCTAGAGTTGCTAGAGTAGAGTTTTCAGCAATAGTCTTTTGAACTACAATACCGAATCTCTTTCTATCCTCTGAAAGATATCCAATACCATTTTTAACTGCATCTTCTGGAGAATTGATTTCCACCTTTTTACCGTTGATATAAATATCTCCGCTTTCCTTTGGGTCTGCTCCAAATATGGCTCTGGCTGTCTCAGTACGTCCAGCACCCATAAGACCAGAAAATCCTAAAATCTCTCCTTTTCTTAGCTCAAAGCTAACATCCTGAACCATCTTGCCAGCATTAAGATGCTCAACCTTAAGTACTACTGGTGCATCCTCTGGAACAAGACTCTTTGTCTTTGGCTCCTCATAGATAACACGACCAACCATCATGTTGATAATGTCATCTTTTGTACAATCCTTAGTGATTAACGTACCAACATAGCCGCCATCTCTCATGACTGTGACTCTGTCAGTTATCACCTTAATCTCATCCATTCTGTGTGAGATATAAACAATACCAAGCTGCTGCTCTTTTAAATCTCTAATAATCTTGAAAAGCTCAGCTATCTCTGATTCTGTAAGAGCAGCTGATGGCTCATCAAAGACAATTACCTTTGCCTCATGTGAAATAGCCTTTGCTATCTCGCACATCTGCTGCTTACCTACTGTCAAATCTGACATGGTGTCTGTAGGGTCAATATCGATATTTAATCTCTGAAAAAGCTTTCTAGCCTCCTCATTCATTTTCTTGTCATCGATTTTTAATCCCTTTTTGAACTCTCTTCCAATGAAAATGTTTTGAGCAACAGTAAGATGTCCTACCATGTTTAGCTCCTGGTGAACTATAACTACACCAGCATCCTGAGCTTCTCTGGCATTATGGAATTCAACTTCCTTGCCCTCGAATTCTATTGTTCCAGAATCCTTTGTATAGATACCGGTAAGTACCTTCATAAGTGTTGACTTGCCAGCACCATTCTCTCCCATGAGGGCATGTACTTCGCCCCTCTTTACGTCGAAATGCACATGGTCTAGTGCGTGTACACCAGGGAAAGATTTGTCAATGTCATTCATTGTAAGTATTACTTCTCCCATTTTATCCCCCTCCTGGCTAATTCTTTCTACGTCTAGCAACAACATCCGCATATACGGCAACGATAACAATAATACCTGTAATAATCAGCTGGTAATCCTTGGTAAATCCAAGAGCAAGAATACCTTCCTGCAAAAGTGCGATTATGAAAACGCCGATTACCGTACCGCTTATGGAAGCAAGGCCTCCGGCCATTGATGTACCTCCCATAACGCATCCTGCAATAGCTTCGTTGTTGTATTGATCACCGTAACCTGGCTGAACAGTTGTGTATGCACCTACAAAGAAAATTGCAGCGATACCAACTAACACACCACATATAACATAGGCAAGCATTTCCCATTTTTTAGTGTTAACGCCCGATAGTCTAACCGCTTCGCGATTGCTTCCAAGACATAGGATGTAACGACCTGGCTTTGTCTTGTTTAAAAGCAATGCACATACAACTGCAACCAAAATAAATATCACAAGTCCCACTGGGAAGTTGCCAATCTTAACTAACTGTCTAAACCATCCACCTGCCGCAAGCTGTGGCCATGACACCGACTGTGTCTTCGTAAATACGGATGCAACACCCTTTGCTATATTCATGCTGGCCATTGATACGATAAATGGTGGAACTGACCAGTATGCAACCAAATATCCATTAAATAAACCAAAGCAAAAACCAACAAATACGCTAATGAGAAGTGCCAGTCCCATTGGTACTCCTAAGCTCGTAAGGCTATATCCAGAGATAAGCGCCGCACAAAACATTACAGGTCCAATGGAGAAATCAATACCTCCTGTAGCAATTACAAATGTTACCCCAAGTGACAGGAATCCTAAGAAATACGCATAGTTCAGTGCACTAAGAATTCTTGGTAATCCTGCAAAGTTTCCTCCTGTAGCCACACAAAACAGCGTGTACATTAAAAGGATGACAAACACCAGTACAATTCTGTTAAATCCCAGTTTCTTAACAATAGGATTTTGTTTAATCTTATCCAATTTTTATTCCCCCCAATCAGAATTATCTAAGCCTTATTTTCGCTGCCACACACTCTAATCTTTTTCTTTACCAGCTCAGTAACCTTCTCCATACCGGCTGCATCATACTTCTTTGGATCAAAAGCCTGCGGATTGTCCTTAAGATATTCTTTTATTCCGTCGCTATAAGCAATTCTAAGTTCTGTAGCGAAATTAACCTTGCTTATACCCCTTTTTATACATTCCTTAACTGTTTCATCAGGCACTCCCGATGCACCGTGTAAAACAAGTGGAATATTAACAACTTTTCTAATCTCTGTAAGTCTGTCTAAATCAAGCTTTGGCTCACCCTTGTAAATACCATGTGCTGTTCCAATGGCAACAGCAAGGGATGTGATTCCAGTCTCTTCAACAAACTTAACTGCATCATCTGGGTCTGTGTATCCAGGGTCATTGCACTCAAGGTCATCTTCTTTTCCGCCAACCTTGCCAAGCTCTGCCTCAACTGGAATACCATTTGGCTTGCAAGCCTCTGCCACTTTTCTTGAAACTGCAATATTGTCCTCAAATGGTTCCTTTGAACCATCAATCATTATTGATGTATATCCAGCCTTTAATGCCTGCATTGCAAGTTCAAAACTGTTTCCGTGATCCAAATGAAGTGCAATTGGAACTGAAGCTTTATTTGCTGCAGCTGCTACATTTGCAACATACAAATCCAGTCCTGCATACTTAACTGTGGATGGTGTAGTCTGTAAAATCGCTGGAGAATTCAATTCCTCACACGCCTTTATTACCGCCATCACCATTTCCATGTTCTCTACGTTAAATGCCCCAATGGCATATCCATTTTTATCTGCTTTACTCATCATTTCTGTAGAAGTAACAAGTGCCATTTTTTTATAACCTCCTCCCAGGTTATGAAGACTTCCGTTCATAAGCGAAACGTTTCGTCCTCACGTATGTATTATCCCACATGCCATATCCATTTACAGGCAATATCTTGTAAAAAAATATGACTATATTCACTTTTAACTAAATTGCATCTGGACAATCTGCGATTGTTCCATCTTCATCCCATAAATCGTGCCAATCTTTTGCTCCTGGCCACAGGAAAACCTGACCTTTTACAAGTCTATTATTCTTCTCAAGACCTGCTATTATCTCCATCTCCTCATCTGTAAGAGGCTCTGTTACAGTGCACTCAAGATTAGCCACATAGTTGTGAATTGAAAATGGAATAGGTATCTGTCCCCTTTGAATTGCCCACTTGAGAGCTATAATTGCTGGATGAACCCCATGAGCCTCAGCAATTTTCTTCATCTCAGGAAGCTGTAAGTCAGCAATATCATCTGGCTCCATATCTCGCTCAGGTCTCATAGGTGAGCCCATTGGCATGTATCCAACTGGCTGAATATCGTGAGCAACTAAATAATCAAACAACTCCTGTTGCTGCATACATGGATGAAGCTCAATCTCACATGCAACTGGCTTGATTTCAAACTTATCAATAACCTGCTCAAGCTTTGGAACAGTCATATTAGAAATTCCGATATGTCTTATAATTCCTTTCTTTACAAGAGCCTCGCACTGTCTGTAGGTATCCATAAATTCTTCCACTGAAAATGGCTTTGAATCAGGATTTCTAGAAGTAACATCACAATGTGGAGCATGATAATTAGGGAAAGGCCAGTGAATAAAGAACAAATCAATATATTCGCATCTAAGATCTGCAATACTTTGTCTTGCACTTTCCTCACAATGTCTGTGCATATCATTCCAAACTTTTGTCATGATATACATATCTTTTCTCTCACATACCCCTTCCTTTAAGGCATCAGCTATAACTTTTCCTATTTCCTTTTCATTTCCATAGCAGGCAGCACAGTCAATCATTCTATAGCCAGCTCTGATAGCCCCTGCCACAGCCTTTGATACTTCATCAGCATCAAATCTGTCTGAACCAAAGGTTCCAAGTCCAACACATGGCACTTTATCGCCTGTGTTTAAAGTAATCTGTGGTACTTTTGTTGCGTCCATTTATTCTTCCCTTTCTACATTTTATTTTTCACTATCAATTAGTATCTTGCCCTTCACAAGGCCCGGTGTTTTAAACATTTCAAAAGCATCCGCAATCTGTGAAAGTGGCATTTTCTTAAAGATGAATGAATCATCATATTTAAGTTCACCAGTGCTAAAATAATGAGCCGTCAAATCCCACTCATCTCCTGGAAATGGCGCAGAATAGCTCATCCATGAACCAGTCAAAATAAATTCCTTTCTATTTATGGCTTCCCACTCATCCACTGTAAATGACAGCTCCTTTGTAGGAGTTCCAATGAAACAAACCCCCGCTTTATTGGCTGCAAGCTTAAAGGCCATCTTCATTGTGATTGTGTTGCCTGCTGTCTCATATACATAGTCAAAGCCTCTGCCACCAGTAATTTCATTTACCTGATCCATAAAATCAGCAGCCCCTGAATTGACTCCATAATCAGCTCCAAGTCTTTTTGCAAGCTCAAGTCTTTCATCTACAATGTCAAATACTGTTACTGACTTGGCACCAAATATTTTTGCCCACTGAGCAGTCATCATTCCGATTGTTCCACCGCCTAAAATGGCTACTGTTTTGCCGCCCTTGTAATCCACTCTTCTAAGTCCATGAAGTGCAACTGTGGCTGGCTCAAAAAGTGCTCCCTGTTCAAAAGACACCTCATCTGCAAATTTAACTGCATTCTTTTCTGGTACCTGAACATATTCTGCGAAGCTTCCAAATTCACGGGAACCAATAAAACTGTAGTGCTTGCAAAGAGAATAATTTCCCTTTTGGCAGTCTGCACATTTCATACAAGGAACAAGTGGAACTCCTGCCACTCTATCTCCTTTTTTTAATGTGGTTACACCTTCTCCCACTTCATCCACAACGCCTGAAAACTCATGTCCCAAAACATTTGGATAATAGTGGCATGCATCGCCGTTTACTCGAGGTACATCTGAGCCACAAATACCTGTGTATTTAACCTTTACAATTACCTTGCCAGGCTCTATCTCTGGCTTTTTGATATCCTCATATCTGATATCATTTCTTGCGTGTACAACTCCTGCTTTCATCTCATCTTCTCCTAATATCTGCTAAATGTTTCCCTTAGATCTCCGTAGAGTTCTAAATATAATTCCATGCTCTTTTCGTAGGCTTTGTGATTTTCTGGATTCGGCTCATGAACCCTTGTAATGTTGATAGTTTTTTTCACCGCCTGCTCATAAGAGCTATAGATACCTGTTCCTATTCCAGCTAAAATTACCGCGCCAAGTGTTGTTGCAGTATCTGAAGCTGGCACTACAATTCTGCAGCCTGTAACATCTGCTTTTATCTGGGTCCAAAGCTTTGAATTAGCTGAACCTCCCATAGAATTAAGCACCTCTACTTTTGCGCCTGTTTCCTTGGCAACCCTAAGATTATGTTCAAGTGAAAATGCCACCCCTTCAAGAACCGCTCTTGTCATATCTGCTCTAGTCTTGTCAAAGGAAAGTCCATAGAAAACTCCCTTTGCATCTGGGTTCCAAATTGGGGAACGTTCACCTGACATATAAGGTAAAAATGTAACTCCATCAGAGCCTACAGGCACAAGTTCCGCTTCTTTTGTAAGCTGATCAAAGCTTTCATCCTTGCCAAATTCCTGTCTAAACCACCTTAAGGCTCCGCCACCTCCTACTGTACCGCCTTGTAAAAGCCACATTCCTGGCACCACATGAGGGCTCAGTATTAGGTCCTTATGAGCCATTGCCTTATTCAAGCAGATGCTCATTCCTCCTGCCTGGCCACCCTGTTCCTGAGTCTGCCCCGTCTTATAAACACCAGCTCCTAGAGCTCCACAGGCTGCATCAAGTCCTCCTGCCACAACTGGAGTCCCGGCCTTTAGTCCAGTAAGTTCCGCCGCTTCATTTGTTACCTGTCCTACCACTTCATCACACTCGTAAAGATGAGGCACCAAATCCACTGACAGTCCTAATTCCTCAGCTAAATCACTGTCATAAAACAGTTCTTTACTATCAAAAAAATGTAGTCCATAACCCTGAGATAAATCTTGGCTCATTTTTCCTGTCAGCTTGTAAACTATAAAGCTGTTACTCTGTAAAAATTTAAATGTCTTTTCAAATATCTCAGGCTTATTTTCCTTGAACCAAAGCATCTTTGGTGTAGTGTAACTAGGTAAAAACTTGTTGCCAGCCACATTGAAAATCCTATCTTCTCCAAGGTTTTCCGTTACCTTTTCGCAAATATCCCTAGCCCTGGTATCCATCCAAATAGGTGTGTTGTAAAGTACATTTCCTGCTCTATCCACAGGAATTGCTGACCAGCTTTGACCATCAACACCGATACCCTTGATATCTTCCGGAGATACTTTTTTATCTGCAAATACGCCCTTAATTCCCTTTACTATGGCCTTCCACCATTCATTTGGGTCCTGTTCCACATATCCCGGATGTGGATAATAGACACCGTAGGATTCGTTCGCCTGCGAAATAACAGTTCCGTCCTCATCGAAAACAGCTATTTTACAGGCAGATGTACCTATGTCTATTCCCAGTAATTTTGCTCCCATAACATTCTTCCTTTATTAATTAAGCTTTTTTATCGAGTTTCCCTTTTCAATTTTTGTTCCTAAAATATATTCAATTGGAGGTTCGTGTTCCTTGTCACCAATCCTCTTTAACACTAGGTTTGCAGCTCTTTTGCCCATTTCTTTCATAGGCTGGATAACCATTGTCATCTTAGGTTGAACAATGTGGGTTAATATCAAATTGTCAAACCCCATTATTGAAATATCCTCAGGACATGAATACTTGGATTCGTTTACCGCCATAACAGCACCAAGTGTTACTTCATAGTTTGTTGTAAAGACCCCAGTAGGCTTGTTCTTAAGAGCTAAAAGCTGCTTCATACTCTCATATCCATGCTCTATAGAATGAAAACCAGGTTTATCAAAATCTTTTTCAACTGTAAGCCCTGCGTCTTCAATAGCCTCCACAAAACCTTTATATCTTTGAAGTCCTGTGTAATTGTGGGCCGAATAAATAACTGCATTTTTCTTATGACCATTTTTTAGAAGCTCATTGGTAGCCTTGTAGGCCGCTTCTCTGTTGTTGATTCGCACGCAGTCAAAATCGCAATTACGAAGAGATCTATCCATCAAAACCACAGGAACCTTTGCTGCTACTGCCGGCTTTAGGAAATCCCCCTTATCTGATACGGGAATCACTATGATTCCATCCACTTTTTTTGATAGGAGAAACTTTATACTTTCCGCTTGATTAGCCTCATCATCTCTGGCATCACATATGATCATGCTGTATCCATTTTCCTTAAGCACATCGCCTATGTATCTAAGCAACAACCCACAGAATATACTAGCCACATTGTGAACCAGCACCCCAATGGAACGGGTCTTATTGGTAACCAGACCTCTTGCCATTTCATTAACCTGATAATTTAGTTCCTTAATGGCAATCTCTATTTTTTCTTTGTTTTCCGGTAAAACATTTCCACCATTTAGATATTTAGAAATAGTGGCAAGTGATAATCCGGTACGCTCTTTTATATCCCTAATTGTTGATGGCAATTTTTCTTCCTCCCCTTACGCATAGGCGAAACGTTTCGCCTTTTGGTCTAAAGCCGCCGGAAGCGTCTTAGCTTCCGGCAAACTCATTTAAAAAATCTCCCTTTAGTTAACGAACTGTTTTATAAAGTGGACCATAAGCTACACAAGCTCTAAAGTCCTGACCTTCCTTGTCTGCGCCAAATGCATTCCATGCTGCTGGTCTGTAGATATCCTCATCTGCCACATTGTGAAGACATACTGGAATTCTGAGCATTGATGCCATTGTGATAATATCTGCGCCTATATGTCCGTATGAAATAGCACCGTGATTTGCGCCCCAGTTATTCATCAGGCTGTAAGCATTTTCAAATGGGCTTCCCTTTTTCCCATCACATCTAGGTGTAAACCATGTACATGGCCATGTGTAATCTGTTCTCTTCCAGAGAGTATCTGAAACCTTTTCTGGAAGTGCCACCGTCCAGCCTTCTGCTATCTGAAGAACAGGGCCTAGATTCTTAACAAGATTAAGTCGAATCATTGTGGCTGGCATTTCTACCTTTGTTTCAAATCTTGATGACCAACCGCCACCTCTAAAGTAACCATTGTCAGCCTCGCACCACTCTACAGCATTCATAATCTTCTTTTGATCTTCATCTGTTATTTCATACCATGGCTTAATGCAAGGATTTCCATCTTTATCATTGCAGACACCTGATGCATCAAGGCAGCATGCTCCTGAATTAATTAGGTGAATGATTCCGTCTGCCTCCTTAGCGTGCCCCTCTAATGTATAGTCAGTAACTCGTTTCACCGACTCTGTATTCCAGCAAGTTCTCACATCTGCAAACATCTGAGCTCTATTTGTAAGAAGCTTCATAAAAAGCATTCCCAATCCATTTAAAGCATCATTTTCTGTTGCCAAGATAAATGGCTCTCTAGCTCCGTTCCAGTCGAATGATGTATTAAGTACTGCCTCTGGCAAATCACAATTTGGCCAGTGGTCAGTCCACTGTCTCTGCCCCTGGAATCCACCGCAGATAGCATTGTGACCAACAGCTTCTTCCTCTCTTCCCTCTGGAAGATTTGGATTGCCCTGATATAGGTCCTCGATAATGACTGCCATCTTTGCTACGAATTCCCAGTCCTTTTCTTTTTGCTCATCGCTCTTCTTTACAAAATCTGGATTCTTATCAAAGCCTTTTTTACATTCTTTCTTTATCCAGTTGAGAGCCTTTTTATAATCATCTTCGTTGTAAATCTTCTCATCTATTCTTCTAAGAATCTCAACCTCATCAATGGACTCAACTCTCATGCCAAGGTATTCTTCCAAGAAATTCTGGTCCATGATTGAACCGCCAATTCCCATTGTCACTGAGCCAATCTGTAGATACGACTTATCTCTCATTGATGCTGCGGCAACAGCAGCTCTGCCAAATCTAAGTAACTTTTCCTTTACATCCTCAGGAATTACTGTGTCATCAGCCTCCTGAACATCCTTGCCATATATTCCAAATGCTGGAAGTCCCTTCTGTGCATGTGTTGCAAGAACTGATGCAAGATAAACAGCTCCAGGTCTTTCTGTTGCGTTAAGTCCCCAAACACCCTTGATTGTCAGTGGATTCATATCCATTGTCTCTGAGCCGTAGCACCAACAAGGTGTAACAGAAAGCGTAATTGCTACCCCTTCTTTTCTGAACTTTGCCTCACAGGCAGCTGACTCTGCAACTCGACCTATTGTTGTATCTGCGATTACGACTTTAACCGGTTCGCCATTGGAATACTTTATATTCTCCTCAAAAAGCTTTTTTGCCGACTTAGCCATGTTCATGGTCTGTTCTTCAAGTGATTCCCTTACTTTTAGAGGTCCACGACGTCCATCAATACATGGCCTAATACCTATTACAGGATATTCCCCAATATATCTGTTTTTACTCATACTCCATTACCCTCCTTGCGATTCTCATGCCTTAAAGCGAACCGTTACGTTATAAATTGATTATAGGGAATGGATTTTTCCATAAAAAGTGATATACTGAATAAAAATATAACGATATTCACTTTTTGTATTTGGGGGAATAATTATGAAGTATATCGATTATCAAGAACATCGCCAGCACGGCACTTTTAACTTTCCAATTGCTCATTATCATGAGAATCCACACACGCCAAGATACCTTATGACCTATCATTGGCACACTAACTACGAAATTGTCTATATCAGAAAGGGTTCCTTTAATCTCACACTAGACGACAAAACTGAAACCTACCACGAAGGCGACGTGGTGTTCATTTCTGATGGAATGCTACATGGGGGCACACCGACTGACTGTTGGTACGACTGTATTGTTTTCGATTTGAAGATATTGCTTAAGAATAATAATGCCTGCAGCAAGACTGTCCAGGACATCATCAATCATCGAATCAGAATCAACACTTATCTTTCCAAAAACAATCACATTATCTCTGCAATCGTGCAAGACCTATGTAACACCCTTGCCAGAAAACAGACTGGCTATGAATTCAATGTTCAGGGATATTTGTACATTTTATTCGGAGAAATTATCAGAAACGAAATCTACACCAAGAATCCTCTAGATAATGTTACTCTTGAGAGGTTAAACTCCGTTAAAGAGGTCCTATCTTACATTTCAGAAAACTATTCCAACAATATAACTTTGGACCATTTAGCCCATATAGCTGGCATGAATCCAAAATATTTTTGCCGCTATTTTAAATCTATGACCGACAGAACTCCTATTGACTATTTAAATTACTATAGAGTGGAATGTGCTTGTGAAATGCTTTCTACAAAGGATATTTCAATCAGAGAAGTTGCTATTTCATGCGGCTTTAACGATGAAAGCTACTTCATAAAGACATTTAATAAATACAAAAACATTACGCCAAAGCAGTTTATGAAACGCTCCTTTTCAGCTTGAGGGTTATAGGGATGTTTCAATTCACATTTCTTTTACACTTCCTTAACACTTATGTGCTACTTTAAATATAGAGCGAGGCATACTTAATTACTTGCAATAAGTTTAAAGGAGGGTTGAGATATGAAAAAAAGAATATCGGCAGCAGCATTATCGCTTATACTGTTCCTTGCAATCTTTTCTTTCATTCCTTTCAATACCGTCTATGCCGCTAGTAAAATCACTTTGGCAGATGCCAGAGAAATAGCTCTAAAAGATGCCGGATTGGAAGAAAATGATGTAACAATTGCAAAAGCAAAAAGTGAATACGTCTTAGGGGTAAAACAATACGAGATTGTCTTCTTCTACGGAACAACTGAATACAGCTATGAAATAGATGTGACAGGTGATATTATTTCTTCTGAAGTGGAATTAGAATCAATTCACGCAGAAGAAAACCCTAGAGAATCACTTGATGATACAAATCCATCATCCAGCGTGGAAAATATAACAGAGGATGATGCTCTTGAAATTGCCCTAGCTGATGCCAGCTACACAAAAGACGATTTGAGATATTCAAAAGTTACAAAAGATTATATTGATGGCAGAGGCATATATGAAGTTCTCTTCATAGTGGGAAGATATCAATATAGTTACGATATCGAAATCGAAACAGGAAATATAATCAATTACGAAGTCTCATAAACAATTAGATACTAGCATAGCAAAAACGGTCACCTCATTTTGAGGTGACCTTTAATAATTTAGCTGCAGTATTTATCTCTAAGCTCATTTGCTGCTTTTACAAGATTTATAAGACTTGCTTTAGTCTCTGTCTCTCCTCTTGTCTTAAGTCCGCAATCAGGATTTATCCATAACTTTTTATCATCTACTCTTTTAAGCATCTTATCGACTCCAGCTACTATCTCATCTACTGAAGGAATTCTTGGACTATGAATATCGTAAACACTAGGGCCAACAGCTGTTCTAAAATGATTTTCCTTGAGAGAATCAAGAATCTGCAAATCAGAACGTGATGCTTCAAAAGTAATTACATCTGCATCCATAGCATCTATAGCAGGAATAATATCTGTAAACTCACTATAACACATATGTGTGTGTATCTGAGTTGTCTCCTTTACACCGCTTGCCACAAGTCTAAATGCTGGAATAGCAAAATCCAAATATTCCTTATACCAGTCAGATTTTCTGAGAGGTAACTTTTCTCTTAAAGCTGCCTCATCAATCTGAATAATTCCTATTCCATTGGCCTCTAAATCAAGTACCTCATCACGAATTGCAAGAGCAATCTGAAGCATGCTTTCCTTGACAGAAATATCTTCTCTTGGGAATGACCAGTTAAATATAGTTACAGGTCCTGTAAGCATTCCCTTCACTGGCTTATCAGTACAGCTTGATGCGAACTTAGCCCATTCTACTGTAATAGGACTTTTTCTTGATACATCGCCCCATATTACTGGTGGCTTAACGCATCTGGTTCCATAGGACTGTACCCATGCTTTTTTTGTAAAAAGATAGCCCTCTAAGTGCTCGCCAAAATATTCCACCATATCGTTTCGCTCATATTCACCATGAACCAAAACATCAAGGCCTATTTCTTCTTGGAGTTTAATGCAATCCGCAATCTTGTTTTTATTAAACTCTACATACTCTTCCTTTGCTACTTTGCCCTTTCTAAATAGCTGTCTTGTACGTCTCACATCTTCTGTCTGAGGGAAAGAGCCAATTGTAGTTGTTGGGAAAAGTGGTAGATTCAAGCATTCACTCTGAGCAGCTGCCCTTTTGTCAAAATCAGGAACTCTTCTATAATCAGACTCCTTAATATTTGCCACTCTCTCTTTAACCGCCTCATCAACACTATTAATTCTGCCTGTAAATAATGATTTATTTCGCTCAAGGATGTCACTATTTCCATCACCATCGGCCAAAACCGAAAGTTCCTTAATTTCTGAAAGCTTTTCAAGTGCGAAAGAGAAATGCTTTTTATATTCTTCTGGTAAATCTGTTTCGCTTTCAAGTGTATATGGCACATGAAGCAAAGAACATGAAGTAGAAACAACTATTTTAGCATTTGTATTGCTTTTAAGCTTTTCAATTATTTCAAGAGAATTCTCATAGTTATTTCTCCAAATATTTTTGCCGTTAACTACACCTGCAAATAAATATTTATTCTTTGGAAATCCAAAAGTCTCCACTAAATCAAGTGTCTTTTTCCCTTCCACAAAATCTAATCCGATTCCATCGAAATCATACTGAATCAGCTGATCATATATATCTCTTACATCACCAAAATATGTCTGAAGAAGAAGTCTCACACCGCCACTTGCAGCAGTTATCTTATCGTATATACGTTTAAATAATGCCTTATCCTCAAATGTCAAATCCATTACCAAATATGGCTCATCAATCTGTAACCAGTGAGTTAATCTATCATCTAATTTCTTGATAAGCTTTACATATTCTTCAATAAGATCATCAACGAAATCCTCTGCTTTCTTCTCACCTGTATATCTAGCCAATTTTAAAAATGTAAATGGTCCAACAACCACAGGTTTTGTCTCGATTCCTGAGGCCTTGGCAGCATCATATTCATCAAAAAGCTTTGTTCCTACCAACTCAATTTTTGTATCATCCTCAATTTCTGGAACAATATAATGATAATTCGTATTAAACCATTTTTTCATAGCAAGAGCTTTTACATTGCCTTTATCCCCCTGATATCCTCTTGCCATTGAAAAATATGTATCAAGATTTGATAATCCTAATGCCTTATATCTCTTTGGAATAACATTAAATAAAACTGCTGTATCAAGCACATTATCATAAAAAGAGAAATCATTTGAGGAAATAAAATCTATCCCTGCCTCTTTCTGACTAGTTATATTAAAGTGCTTCCATGTGTTTGCCACATTATATAAGTCAGATTCCCCAATCTCACTTCTAAAATATTTTTCTGTTGCAAACTTTAACTCTCTATCCTTTCCAATTCTTGGAAACCCTACTACTGCTGTTTTCATTTCTTTACCCTTTCTTTTTTAATTTACAAAAAGTATAGACCTACTGAATATATAGGTAAAATATAAAAATCAGTCAGCTCACAATAGATTTTATCTATGTCAATCACAATTCATTTATCAAATTCTATTTACAAAAAAATTCTATTATTTTTAAATTTACAATACACCTTTAGCTATTAACTGTTATAATAAATAGAAAATGATGGCGTAACTATCGAAATGCTTAATGGGGGGCACTAAAATGAATGCTAAAAAAATTATCACATCAATTTCAATTCTTACTATTACTGTTATGGGCTTTGTTGCCTGCGGAAAAGATTTAAGTTCCGATCCTCCATTCACTACTTTTAACTTTGACACTACATATGATGATATGATTAAGGAATTAGGCGAGCCAGATTCCGAGAAAGAATCTTATTACGGCAACGCATACAATTATTCATCTGATTATTTAGACTTACAGGGAAATGTTCAATATGCCTTCGACGAAGACGGACATATGACCAACATGACTTGGGCATACTTTAGTGAGGATGGCGAGGAAATCACAGATATCTACAACGACTTACACAAGCAGCTTCAAAATAGTCTCGGTAAGACAAAAGAAGCCACCAACACTGTTACCAACCTAGCAGACATTTGGCGTCTAGATAGTGGCAACATTGAGTTGGCAGCTATAGTAACATCAGATTACAACGTAGTAATGTTTACATATCTCTCTCCTGAGTATTCTACATCCTCAGAAGAGCTTGAAGAATAACAATTTATCCTATCTTTTCAATTGTTATTTGATTAATAAGTTTTTCCATATCAGACAAGTTAAACCGGCCGGTCTCCTCTGTCATCGCCGATGCAGCGGAGATTGCGCTGGCTTTTTTTAACGCTTCGGTAAAAGTAAGGCCCTGAGAAAATGAAAGCGCAAATCCTGCAATCATAGAATCCCCACAGCCCACCGTATTTACGGCATCTATCTTAGGTACTATTCCCCTATAGACTCCATCATCACATACCATCAAAGACCCATCTGCCCCAAGAGAAACAACTACAATCTCAACGCCCTTATCTCGTATTTGTTTTGCTGCAGCTATTACCTCTTCAAAAAAGCCTTCCTCATCTACTGAAATTTTTCTTCCTGTGAGCATAGCAATCTCATCAATGTTAGGCTTTATCATAAATGGAATCTCTTCAACTGCTTCTATGAGAAGCTTTCCACTAGTATCCAAAATCACCTTTTTACCAAGGCTTTTCCCTATTGCTATAAGCCTTCTATAACTATTAGAATCCAGGCCCTTTGGAACACTACCTGATATGGTAATGATATCTGAATCCTTGGCAAGTGTCTTAAACTTTTCCTCAAATCCATTCCAATCATTCTCATCAATCACAAATCCTGGTTCCAAAAACTCAGTCTGCTTTTTCTTTTTTGTATCCCATATATTTATGCAAGAACGGCTCTCCGCCTTAACTTTATAGAAGCCATCCTTTACTCCATAATCAGAAAGTCTAGAACATATATAGTCTCCTGCATATCCTCCTACAAAACCGGTAGCAACTACATCAGCCCCTGCAATAGCAAGTGGTTTTGAAACATTAAGGCCCTTTCCTCCAGGTACATATTCGCATTCTAATACCCTATTTACTTCGCCTTCCTCAAAGTTTTCTACCACATAGCGCTTATCAATAGCTGCATTTAAAGTAACTGTTAAAATCATAAATTATGCCCCCATATTCCATAAATTTGCAACTATTATGCACTAGACCATATAAAAAAACTACAAAATGTGTATATCCTTATATTTTTTTACAGAAAAATGCAATCTAAAAATAAAAAAGCTCTCCTCAAATGAGGAGAGCCCATATTGCTATTTATTTGTCCTCGCTATTAAGTGCTCCATCCATTATAGATACAAGCTCTATAGCGCTGCGGAAGTTAAGCTTTTCATCTCTGTCTGCCCATGTAACCTGTCCCTGCCAACTTCCATTTTCACATTTATTTACACGTACAACAAATGTTGCTTCTTTGCCATTATCTGCCATTTCTCCCACCTCCAACTATCTTTACTTTTTAAATAATATCATACATCTAGAAAAATATCATATTTTTCGGTCAAATAATAATTATTATTCAAAATCTAACTCAATTGGACAATGATCTGAGCCAAATACATCAGTGTGAATCTTGGCATCCTTCATTCTATCCTTAAGGTCTTCTGATACTATGAAATAATCAATACGCCATCCAGCATTTTTCTCTCTAGCCTTAAAGCGATATGACCACCAAGAATAGATATCTGCCTGGTCTGGATAGAAATATCTAAAGCTATCTATGAATCCCTCTGACAAAAGCTGAGTCATCTTCTGGCGCTCTTCATCAGTAAAGCCTGCATTTCTACGATTAGTCTTAGGATTTTTAATATCAATTTCTTCGTGGGCAACATTTAAATCGCCACATAAAATAACACCTTTTTTCTCGTTAAGCTTCTTAAGATATGCTCTGAAATCATCCTCCCAAGTCATGCGATAATCAAGACGCTTTAGCTCATTTTGAGAGTTTGGAGTATAGCAAGTAATAAAATAGAAATCCTCAAATTCAAGGGTAATTACTCTTCCCTCATGGTCATGCTCTTCTATTCCAATACCGTAACTTACTGATATTGGCTCCTTTTTTGTAAATATTGCAGTGCCGGAATATCCTTTCTTCTCAGCATAATTCCAGTAGACATGGTAGCCTTCTCTTGTCTCATCAAACTGCCCCTCTGACAGTTTAATCTCCTGCAGACCAATAATATCTGCATCTATGCTGTCAAAGAAATCCCAAAAACCCTTTCCAACAACAGCTCTAAGTCCATTCACATTCCATGAAACGAATTTGCTCATATAGCCTCCTAGTTAGTCCTCAAGGCATCAATAGGATTAAGATTAGCCGCCTGATGACTTGGTAATATACCAAATACTATACCAATAACCATGGAAAAAGCAACTGCTATAAAGGCTGCAGGCCAAGAGATTGCAACTGGAGTTCCACTCATCATTGATATAATCTGGGCAAGGCCAATACCTGAAGCTACGCCTAGCACACCGCCCATAGATGTAAGCACTGCGGCCTCAGTTAAAAACTGCGCCATAATCTTGCCTTTTCTGGCACCGATTGCTTTCTTAAGACCGATTTCTGCAGTACGCTCTGTAACTGAAACAAGCATAATATTCATAACGCCAATACCACCTACCAACAGTGATATTGCAGCAATCCAAATAAGCATTGAATTGGTAGATGATGCCAGCTGCTGAAGCTGCTGAGCCTGCTCTAATAAATCCTTTGACTGATACTTAATAGCATCACTGTCTGGATGAATATTACCATTTAAAATATCTGCAGTCTTCTTCCCTGCTGCTGTCATATCATCAGTGGATTTAGCTCTAACCAAAACATTTTCTGGCTCATCATACTTGTAACTGATTGGCCAGTCAGTAATTGGAATGTAAACTGTTCCTGATTCGTCCTGAGCGTATGTCTGATAATCAGTAATCGAATTGATTACCGGCTCAAATGTAGAACGAGATGCCACAACTCCCACAATTACATAAGAGTCGCCGCCAATTTCCAAAATCTTTCCAATAGGGTCCTCATTTTGAAGAACACCTGAAATAATGCCATCATCAACAATGCAAACCTTTTTATAATCTTTTACCTCTGCATCTGTAAACAATCTTCCTGATTTAACGGTCATATTTGCAGTCTCAAAATAGTCAGTCTCTACACCCTTTACATAACCGCCACTCATGGAATTATTAAGATAGTAAACACCATCATATATCTGTCTGCTAGTATACTTGCTTGCAGATTTTACTTCATCAAGATCCTTAATCTCCTTTAGAATCTCATCTGAAATCTGTGGAACACCGAAAGGTGCCTCACTATAGCTTAAATCAATTGGCCAATCATTCTCATACAGCTGAATATCTACTGTATTAGAGCCTGAGCCAATAAGATTCTGCTTGATTTGCTGATTAGTACCCTCGATAGTAGATACAATAGCGATAATAGCAGCAATACCAATAATAATACCTAGCATTGTAAGGAATGATCTAAGCTTGTGAGTCCAGATTCCTCGGAATGCTAATCTTAAATTCTCAAACATAGGTCCTCCCTTAATAATCAAGCGATTCAACTTTCTTGCATTTGATTCCCTCTATAGCACCATTGCCATAAGGAAATGCAAGACAATCATCCATTGTAATTCCAGACTTTACTTCAAGCATCTCGCCCCAAAGTGACTTGCCGATTTTTACATATACCTTTTCAAGTCTGTTTTTATCATTCATTCTCATAACATAATTTCCACCAGAATCTTTTCTAATAAAGAAATTTGGTATATACATACCGCCGGCTTCCACATTATCTGGTGTAATTGTAATATCTACGGCTGCGCCAATTTCAATACCACTACTTCTATCAAAGCTGGCTTTAAATACGTAGTTACTCACATTAGTATTGCCGCCACCCATGTAGTAGTTGTTCTCTTCTGATGTGTCAGGACTGTCACTGATATCTGTAATCACTGCATCAGCTGTCATTCCATTATCCCAAGACATTACAGATACCTTATCACCTACATGGACGTTGCCAAGATAGAACTCGCCAATAGTTCCAGAGATAAAATACTCATCTGTTGCAGATACAATCATAAATGGCTGGGTGCTATTATAATTGTCAGCACTCTGTACCTTAGAAACTGTTCCAGATACCTTGGCAATCATCTCGCCATTTTCATTGGTATTTTTCATCTCCTCAAGCTGATTAGCCTTGATTCTAAGATCAAGCTCAGCTCTTGCTAAGTCCTTTTTAGTCTGCTCAATTGCCTCTTCCAGCTGAGTTGGTGTATAGCCCTTTGGCTCAATGTACTCTTCGCGAATCTCGCCATGAGGTCCTATACCCTCGTGACCGATAATATTGCCGTTTGAGGTGTCGTAGTACCAGTTACCTACTGTAATTTCCGTAGTAACCTCTTCCTCGTATATTTCGAAAACTGTAGATAAATCTTCAATTTTTCCTAACTCTTCTTTAATAGCATTGATTTTATCTATATCCTTAACTTCATCATATGGATATAAACTAACACTAGAATAATATAATCTACCAAATTCATCACCATTTGGCTCATATTCAATAGAGAATACTCGATCTCCCTCTGTATAATCATCCATAAAAGAAGCACCCTCTTTTACTACATATATCTTTTCGGGAATATATGTAATATCTCTAGTATCCGCCTGAGATGCTATATGCTCAGGAATAGGCGTTGTATTCTCCAATCTTTCCAAACGATTGACGTTAGCAGTATATATCTGCTGAGCCTTTTCAACCTCAAGCTCCTTACCTCTGATATTCTGCGATTCCTTCTTTACTGTAAGGAGAACATCTCCCTCCTCAACATGGTCTCCCTCAGCAAAATTAACACTGAGGACCTCTGTACCAGATGCTAAATATGTAGTCTGTGATTTCTCAGCAGTAACAGTTCCATAGCTTTCAATGGAATCACCCCAATAGCCATCCATTCCATAGGTGGTAAGGGAAACAACCTGTGCTATTTTCTTACCTCGATTATATCTAAAGTAGCCATATAAACCGCCAACCACAAGGCCAGCAATGACAACTATAACAATCAGTGGCTTAATTATCTTTTTCATCATCCACCTCCTGTTCTAGTCCATCATAAAGTCGACCATCTACTATTCTATATGTCTTTTTAGCGTGGCTAGCTATATTTGCATCATGAGTAATCATGATAATTGTAGTACCCTCGTCATTTAACTTCTGAAAAAGGTCCATAATAGCTGCACCACTCTTTTGATCCAGGGCACCTGTTGGCTCATCCGCAAGCAGTACCTTTGGATTATTTACAATAGCTCTTGCTATGGCAACACGCTGTTTTTGTCCACCAGAAAGCTGATCCGGTCTGAATTTCACTCTATCAGCAAGCCCAACTCTTGTCAGGGCATCTATAGCTCTTTTTTCTCTTTCCTTTTTAGGAACTCCAGCATAGCTAAGGGGAAGTGCCACATTCTCGATGGCGTTTTCCTCATTCATAAGATAAAAGCTTTGGAAAACAAATCCGATAGAATTAAGTCTAAGGTCAGACATCTGTCTATCCTTAAGCTTCAGCACATCCTTATCCTCAAATATATATTTTCCAGATGTAGGCTTATCCAAACATCCGATAACGTTCATAAGTGTACTCTTGCCTGAACCAGAGGGTCCCATAATTGCAACGTATTCTCCCTTATCAACAGTGAGAGTTACGTCATTTAAAGCTGGCACCGATGTCTCTGTTCCAGATTCACCATACACCTTAAAAATATTCTCCAACTTTACTATCATGGCTGCACCTCTTGTCCACTGACGGTTTTCATTCCTTCTTTGTAATCATCCATTGGATATGCAATTTTAGTATCTTTATCAATACCACTTACTGCATATACCATCTGCTCCTCATAGTAATCGCCAAGCTCTATAGTCTGTTTTGCAAGTCTATTGCCGTCTTCTACCCAAAGGAAAGGTGTACCATCTTCTTCATAGGAAATGTAGTAATCATAGATGTATGTTCCATCAGAGAAATCCATTTCAGGTGCATCAGTCTTTCCTAATTCGATGTAAACATGCTGTCCCATCATCAATCCTTCTGAATCGTCAAGAGTGACATAGAATGGATATTTTGTAGATGAATTCTCACTGCTTCCACCGTATGAATACATTGAATCAGTATTTTCCTGCTTAGACTCTGTATCTATCTTAGTAATAGTACCAGTCCATGTCTGGGATGCATCTACACGAGATCTAAGTGTAACAGGCTCATCCACATTAATAGCCCACACATTCTGCTCATTAATCTGGCCCTTTATGCGCATCTCACTAGCACCAAGGATAGTTATAAAGGAACCATCTGTGGTGTATGGATTAGTGTCATCTGCAATTTTGGTAACTACTCCAGAAACGGAAGATTTTACAACAGAATTGTTGATTTTTCTATTATTCTCCTCAATTTTGGCATTAGTCTGATCTATATTGTTCTGGGCAATTTGGATATCCGTATTAAGGCCTGCAATCTCGTTGGCAAGGGCCTCTTTTTTGTCCTTATCCTCGTCTGTATCCCCTGTTATCTTATCAAGCTCTTTTTGCTTTTTAGCGATATCATCATTGTACTCTTGGATTGAAAGATTATAGCCTTCAATATCAAATCCGTACTGTACATTTTCTGCCTCTAGATTATCTGTCTTATATGAGAATAGAGGTGTACCTTTTTCAACTGTGTCTCCCTCTGATACAAAAATAGTATCCAATTCTCTTTCTGTACTCTTAGTTACACTGCTAGTCTCCTGGCCCTCCACAACGCCCATGAAAACATCTGATGAATAGCTACTGTTAGCCCCCATTATTTCATCAAGTGTCATAACATAGACCTCTGCAGAATTGTCTACAGACTTTGAGCCTCCCCTAAACAGTCCTTTTTTGTACGCTACGAAACAGCCTCCACCAACTAATAGTGCTGCTACAATAAGCACAATTATTTTTTTCTTCATAACATTCTTCCTTTCTATTTTAAAATCGCATCCGCAACTGTTCTATCTCTACTAATACAGTTATAACATTAATAAAGGGGTAATGCAACACAAACATTACCCCTGTTTTAAAATATTAAATCCAATATAAATCTTATCTACAAAGCAAAGTCTCTCTAGTGGAAACCCATTTATCAGCAAGACATACTATCCAGGCCTCACGGCTCCTTGGCACCTTAGTAAAAGTAAGTGGCCACATATGCGTCTCTATTACAGACTGGGTTCTTTTGCAGATTCCAAAATGAGCAACTGCATTTCTTCTTGCTGTGCGAGAATGAGAAAATCCGTGAAGGCCATTGCCCTCATCTGTCTCATGCCAATCATATAGATAATAATCATGCAGGAATGCACCAACTGTCAGAACATGCTCATCGGCATTAAGGTGCAATCTCTTATTAATCCAATATGAAAGCTTTGTTACACTCTCAGCATGCTCGTATGTAGTAATCTTACCATGCTGAATAAACTGTTTCATTTTCTGAGTCCTCTCGTCATTTCTGAAAGGCTCTAAGATTGTTTCCAATCTCTTGATTTCTTCTGGCTTTAGCTTCATAAATACCTCTTATAACACATCATTTCCCTTGAAGCTAGGCCAAATAGTATCAAAGAATTATGACTATGTTGTGAATCAATGGTTAAAAATTATCTAAATCTATATAAACAGTCAGTCTTTCTTCCATCATTGAAAGAACCGGTAAGAATAATTGACCCATTTGCATTAACCTCAGCCTTGCCTACAACCGCTGAGTAATCGGATATATTTGTTATATAGAATACATATACATCCTCTTGGAAGAAATATTCATATCTCTCTTCTGGAGAAAGATCCTCTTCTACTTCCTCGCAGCAATCTCCTATGTCTATAAGGAATCTGCCAACATATTCTCTATCCTGTCTACTGTAGGTTATGGTATATCCATCTTCCTCAGGAAATTCTTTTTGAAGCTCCTTAAGAGCCTGATTCTCATCAGCTAATGCAGTTGCCTCATACTGGCTTTTTCTAACTGACTCTTTTTTATTGTAGGTTGGAAGGCTAAGCCATACACCTAAAATATATATTTGTATAAATAAAATCAGGGTTAAACAAACTATGCAGCTGTATTGAAATACATGCTTTGCCCTAATACTTTTATACCATTTTGTTGTCTCTGATGATTCTACAGTATCCACTTTTTCTGGAATCTCATGAGAATTTTTTGACTTAGATGACAAAGAGCTAAAGAAACTTTTTACTCTACGGAATAATTTATTATCAAAAAGCTTTTTTAAATTAAATCGCCCAGTTTGTTCAATCTCGTTTTTATTTTTAGCATATTTGCTTTCTAATATGGATTTCAGACAGGCAGCGCAAGCCACTCCATTCTCAGCCGGCTTACCGCATATAACACAAGTATCCTCATGCTTAACATCGGAAGCTATATCAAATATCCTAGTCTTAAATCTGGTGCCAAAGACAGAAGTTAGAAGCTTTCTCTCATTTTCCTGACGGAGAATCTCCTCCACCACAGACATATCCTTAAAGTCATATTTAGTTGTAAGCTTTGCTATGTAATAAAGCTCCTGCCTTAACTTATCATCTGCCATCAGTTTTCCTCGTTATTCAAAAAATTATTTGTGCGCTCATCTATTCCTTTAAAGCACAAATAAGCAAGTAGTTTGTTGTCCTTATCCTGAATCATACCAGCAAAGAAAATGCCTTCCTTTATAACCTCTGCCCTGTTAATCTTCGCAGTGACCCTAAGGCTAAAGTCAGAATCATTTGCTGTATCAGCAAAGTTTACCTCTACCAAATCTCCGATTGTAAATAAATTTTGATTGCCTATAAATGAGATGCCTGCATCACTAATATCAATAACTGAAACCGACATGCGCTTCAAATCATCTTTAGTGGCAGAGCCCGGTCTATGAACATTTACCCTCTCATCTACTCTTCGCTCGCTAGAGGCTGCAATAGTACCAAAATTTTTGGAATCCACAACGTAATAATCAACATCTCTGTAATTTACAAGCTTTACCAAAACATTTTTCCATACAACCCTTCCACCAGATAATGGATCAATGCAATGTAAATTAAAACGCATACTCTTAGGCGAGCCAGCAGTAAAATCTACTACCATGCCATTATATACGTACGGTTTTAACAAAACTCCTGTATTATCGTTGGTACCAACAACTTCTGTTTTAATCTCAAAAGAAGATCCACCGATTAGTACTTCAAGAGTAACCTCTTGGTCCGCAGTCAACTGATCGATTGTCATATTTCATAACCCCTTTTATTATCTATGCTCTAATTATACTTAAAAGCCCACCGCTTTCATTTATTTTCGGTTATTTTTTATAATTTTTTAGCAGCTTCAACCACATGCTTCACCAAAATACTAGTGGTAACTCCACCTACTCCGCCTGGTACTGGTGTAATAGCATCAACAATAGGCTCAGCCTCGTCAAATTTTACATCTCCACAGAGCTTGCCTTTTTTGTCATTCCAACCAATTCCTACATCAATAACCACCTGTCCTGGTCTTAAGTACTCTGCGCCTACGCTCTCCATCTGACCAGATGCAACCACTAGAATATCCGCATCTTTAGCCTCAGCTGGCACATCTACTGTTCTAGTATGACATATAGTAACAGTAGCATTCTCATGCATAAGCATCATAGCTACAGGACGACCGATTACAAGGGAACGTCCGATAACAGTAATCTTCTTTCCAGAAAGTGGAATATTGTAATACTTTAATATTTCAACTGCTGCCTCTGCTGTACATGGGGCAAATCCTTCGTTATTCCCAGTGAAAACACCTGCAAGAGAAATATCAGTACATCCATCTATGTCCTTACCAGGAGAAAGTAGCTTTCTAGCCTTCTCCTCATTAATATGCTTAGGAAGTGGTCTAAACATGAGAATTCCATGTATAGTTATATCTTCATTTAATTCTTGTAGCTTTACAAAGAAGTCCTCT
Organism: Pseudobutyrivibrio sp. AR14; assembly: GCF_900101325.1. NCBI lineage: Bacteria > Bacillati > Bacillota > Clostridia > Lachnospirales > Lachnospiraceae > Pseudobutyrivibrio > Pseudobutyrivibrio sp. AR14. The sequence continues at coordinate 140,369 of NZ_FMUY01000002.1, read as the reverse complement.
TCAGATACATCTGCAGGCAGTGCAAACACTCTAGCTTCCACGCCAACAAGCTCACATCTTTTAATTGCGCCCTTCTCATAAGAGATATCATCTGCTCTCTCGCCCACTCTTAAAATAGCAAGTGTTGGGGTAACGCCCTTTGCTTTAAGAGCAGTTACGTCTTCAATCATTTTCTCGTTAAGAGCTTCAACAACTTCTTTTCCCTTTAGTAATGTAGCCATAAAACCTCCAGTAAACTATAGTCTATTAAATACATCAGAATAAATGTCAGCAGCCTTTTTAGTGTACTCAGCCACAAGGGAATCTACCTTTTGATTTAAATCCTCTGCATATTCCCTATCCTTCATGGATTTGGTGTTAATTCTTACATTGATAGCCGCTCCCTTAATAGCACCTTCAAGCATTGCAACACCCGTAGCAGCATCACTAATCATAATCACTGAACCCTTGTCAGCAAATTCCCTCTGTAAGTCAACCGCCTGACATGAAAGCTCAAGAATCTTAAATGGAACTGCCGCTGCGTCCTTAAGACATTTTTCCATTATCTCATTCCTTGATGGGTCATCAGATGGAATGGCATAAGCCTTTGAAAGAGGTTCAAATGCGATAGCATCCTCCTCTATACACTTAAGAAGCTCCACTCTAAGATCCTGTGCCCGTGCCATCAGACCCTTGATTTCATCTTCAACATCAGCATACTTTTTCTTGCCTACAGTAAACTCTCCAACCATATCCCCAAGGGCTATAGCAACAGCCCCTACAAGAGCCGATGCACCACCGCCTCCAGGCACGGAAGTCTTTGATGCCAGTGCTTCTGTAAACTCAGTACATGTCATTTTCTTAAAATCCATAATTATTCTCCTATAAATAAAACAAGACTCCAGAGCATTGAATAATCAATGCCGTGGAGTCACTCATTCCTTAATATAATCAAATATAGTCATCTGATTGGCATCAGCCACCAAGTTATTGTACTGTTCTTTCTCCTCTTCAGTGAGTTCCCTGTGAAAAACATAGGTCTCTTGGTGAATCGAACCATCCATATCAAAAAACAATTGTCTATATGAAATGTTTTTGTCCTCAAACATTGTCCATTGCCCAATCTATATAGTAGTAGGCCAAAAACTCAGCCAAGAACAATTTTATCATAATAGAAGAAATTTTCAATGTAGATATTAATATCTAAGGAAGTTCTATGCCAAATTCACTAGGTAAAAATCTAGGGCATACATTGTCAGATGTAACAATAACTGATGCAGCAAGTGTAGAGCCGATTTCACATGCCTCTTCCAATGTCTTTCCATAAGTAAGACCAATTGTAACACCTGCAAAGAAAGAATCTCCTGCGCCTGTTGTATCCTTTACATCTACCTTTCTAGCTGGAACAAATCCAGTCTTGCCATTGATATCCGCATATACGGCACCCTTACCGCCAAGAGTTACTATCATCTTTTGAATCTGAGCGCCCTGAATTTTCTTAGCTAAAATCTCCTGCATCTCTTCAGGTGTCTTCTGTGAATAATCATCCATGAAAAGAATGCCAGCCTCCTGCTGATTGCATACAAAACACTCAACATTCTTAAGAAAATCTCTACGCTCTACTGCAATACTCATATTAGAAACTGCAGCATAAACCTTGAGATTGTATTTTTCAGCGTATTTAAATACACGCTTGATAGTGTCCTTTTCCATATCTATCTCAAGGGCAATACTATCAGCATCACCAAAAATCTCATCACCCTGCTCATCAAGGATATCATTGATAGCAGAAAGATCTGGCCTCTTGGAAATAGATGCAACCACATCACCATGGTTATCAAAAACAGCAAGCCACTTGCCCATGCCATCAGGAGTTCTACGAACAAATCGAGTATCTACCTTGTGATTGTTAAGCTTTTCAAGGACACCTGTGCCTATTCCGCTTTCGTCAACAAGACTAACAAACTTTGGGCGAAGCTCTACATTAGCAATATCCTCAACTACATTTCTACTAACACCACCATGAACCTCTTCTACTGTACCAACATTTCTACCAGCAGGTATATAGCTAGAAGTAGAATGGCCCTTTATATCTATAAATACCGCACCTAAAACTACGATTCCCATAAAATATAAATACTCCTTTAATGAAAATTTTTCGCTAATATCATAGCATTAAAAAAGATTTATGAATAGCATAATAGCAAATATTTGTGTACAATTATTGATACTTAAGGTTAATAAACTAAGGTAAGGATTAAAAAATGATTAAAGTTGATTTGATAACAGGTTTCTTAGGAAGTGGCAAAACTACTTTCTTAAAAAAATACGCTAGGCACTTTATGGACCAGGGACAAAAGGTAGGCATACTGGAAAATGACTATGGTGCTGTAAACGTAGATATGCTCCTACTCAACGAATTGAGAGGCGACAACTGCGAGCTAGAAATGGTTGCTGGTGGATGTGATGCGGATTGCCACAGACGCAGATTTAAAACAAAGCTTATATCCATGGGAATGAGCGGCTACAACCGAGTTATAATTGAGCCATCTGGTATATTTGATGTAGATGAATTTTTCGATGCTTTAAGAGAAGATCCTATTGATAGATGGTATGAAATTGGCAACGTAATCACTATCGTAGATGGTAATCTAGATGACAATTTATCTGATGATTCCGATTTCTTTTTGGCATCCCAGATTGCCAATGCAGGAATCATTGTCCTCAGCAAGACTCAGCTTGCTACACCAGAAACAATCAGTGGTACTATCTCCCATCTAAAAGCGGCTGCCGAAAAAGCGAAGCTTTCTAAGGACATAGATGGCATTATATTTGATAAAAACTGGGATGAGCTTACAGACTCTGACTTTCAGATGATTTCTAATTGTGGGTACTCCACCCATTCATACATTAAAAAGCTAGGCACTGATGACAGCGGCTATAAAACCGTCTACTTCCTAGAACTTAAAATGAATAGGGAAACAATAAAAGACAAAATAACCACTCTAATGAGTGATGATTCCTTTGGAAAAATACTTCGCGCCAAGGGATTCTTTAGGGAAGATGAAACATGGTACCAATTTAACGCCACCAAATCTCAATTTGAGCTGACTACCATGCCTGTAGGCCAGGAAGTCTTTATAGTAATCGGCGAAGACTTAGATTCTGATAAAATAAAAGAATTTATGGAATAAATAAATCGGAGTGACGCGATTCGAACGCGCGGCCTCTACATCCCGAATGTAGCGCTCTACCATCTGAGCCACACCCCGATATGCTGCAGGAAGCCCTGCAGCTTTTTATTTAATCGGAAATTACTCTGTAATATCTATTTTCTCGGTGAAATACAGTCTGGCACCAAAATCTGGGAAATATCTCACCCTATCGTCATAGCCTGTGCCAATAAAGCTCTGTGCCAGCTTAACTCCTGCATTATTAAGTGTAGCTCCGCTGGCCTTAATATCCTCTGTCTCTCCCGGCATCTTTACAAATTTCGCTACCACATTGTGGAGAATACCATCCTGCTTGATATGGATAGGGGCCACTGTATTTACCAAATCTCCAAATCCCTTTAGATTGTATTCAAGCTTGCGACCATAAAAATGATATTTTGCATTCTCATCAAGGCCTGCCTGCTCAATTCGTAAATACGGATTGTTAGGCTGGACCTCTCTTTGCATCACCATAGTAACAGCCTGTGATTTATCCCTAGAGACAATGCTCCACTCACAAATGTTACCACTTTTAAGCCTATAGAAATCACCAAATTGAAGAGTTTTTCTATATTGTTTATAGAGCTCTATCTGTGCCTCAACAGAAGCTACATCTTCCGATTTTGCATCATTTAAATTAAGCTCATATCCTAGCACTCCAAAACTTGCAACAGCAAATCTTGATTCCATCGGTGTGATTCTAAGAGTCTGATGATTAGGACATGAGGATACATGAGCTGTATATGTGCTCTGTGGATATCCATAGGAATAACCATTTTGAATATCAAGTCGACTAACTGCATCAGTATTATCGCTGGCCCAAATCTGAGGGTAATAACAAAGGACTCCTAAATCAAATCTATTGCCACCAGAGGCACAGCCCTCTATCAATAGCTCTGGAAAACGCTCTGTTAATGTTTTTAACAGTCTATATAGTCCCAGAACATATCTGTGAGAAACCTCTTGCTGCTTTTCTGCAGGCAAATATTTTGAATAGTAATCAGAGAAATTTCTATTCATATCCCACTTAACATAGGAAAGACCTGGTGTAGAAAAAACGCTACTCATAACATCAATGAGATAATCCACAACTTCAGGATTACATAAATCCAAAATCCTCTGATTTCGACCTTCAGCATGATTTTTACCTGGTATATCTATTGCCCACTCCGGATGTTTCTTGTAAAGCTCAGAATCCACATTTATCATCTCAGGCTCAACCCAAAGGCCAAACATAAGCCCTAGGTCATTAATCTTTTTAGCCATTCCTTCTAGGCCACTTGGAAGCTTCTTTTTATTTACAATATCCCAGTCTCCAAGCCCTCTTTTATCATCATTCCTCTCACCAAACCAGCCGTCGTCCATTACAAATAATTCAATACCGACTTTTTTAGCAGCCTTGGCAAGTTTTACCAATGATGACTCTGTAAAATCAAAGTATGCAGCCTCCCAACTATTAATAAGAATAGGACGCTCCTTCTTTTTCCAATTTCCTCTTGTAATATGCTCTCGAACAAATTCATGCATATTCAGGCTCATTTGCCTGTAACCAGCTGCTGAATAAGTCATCACAGCTTCAGGTGCCTCAAATTCCTCCGAAGGTTCTAATATCCATGAAAAGTTTCTTGGATTAATGCCGTAAGCAACCCTAGTCTTCTCCCACGGAGATACCTCTACCGCCCCATAATGGTTGCCTGAATAAATCAAATTGTACCCATATACACTGCCAGATATTTCTGTAGCATCTGTATCTGATACCATAAAAAATGGATTGCTTCGGTTAGAGCTAGTACCTGTAAATGAAGAATTGACAAACTTGCCAGCAGAAAGAATAGTATCTGATTTATTCATCTCACTTGTCCATTTGCCATGGAAGGATGTAATCTTCATTCCTGCATGATCAAAATCCATAAGCATGGATAGCATACGAGTCAACTTAACTTTTTCAGAAGATGTATTAATAAATTTTGCAGAGCGGCTAATCACATCGCAATCCGCATATACGTAGTATGAAAGAATCAGAGTAAATCCATTATTGGCATCTACCATTTTTACATTAAGAGTCTCTACGTCCCTCTTTGAGCCATACGAGCCAGGCATAGTATTAAACTCTTTCTTTCCAGAAAATGTCTCATAACTATCATATATAAAATCAAGAGATGTGCTTCCATCAGTGCAAATTGCCTCTATCATAGGCTCTCTGAAATCCCCCTTGCCAACGGCTGATGTCTCAAGCCTCACATCCTCAAGAGTCATTTCTGGGTGAGCATTATCATATAAAACAGTATTTCCTGGAGCAAAGGCACGCTTTTCTGATAAATTTTCTCCATCCTCAGCATCAATGAGGCTGCCATAATATAAATGCTCCAGCTGTCCCGTCTCCATCACCTTAAAAGCATAAGTGGTATTTTTAGTATTTAAGAAAAAGTATTTTCCATCAGCCTTTATCATTTTTCTTCTCCTATAAGATAAAGATTTCTAACGTGATTTAAGCTCTTCTCCAATCTCCTGCAGCTTTTCATCAGTCAGTATATATTTTTTGCTAAATATAAAATATGCAATCACAAGTACAGCAATAGGTCCCACAGTCATAACCGCTCTAAGCCCCATTACAGAACTGTTATCAATTAACTGAGTCTCCCCTAAGGTATACATCTTCTGCACTAGCCCCTGAGAATCAAGAGCCGATGTGCTATCTGCCTGAATATTAAATACTGCAAGGCAAATTGAAGCTACAAGTGCAGCTATTCCTGATGCCAACTTAACTACAAAGGTCTGCATGGAGAATATTACTGACTCATCTCTTCGATTGTTTTTAAGCTCACCATAGTCAACAGTATTTGCAAGAAAAACAGTGACTACAACATTTAACAATCCAAATCCCGACATAATAAAGAATCCCGGAACAAAGAATGCAAATACATTTGTCACTCCTGATAAGACCATCACTAAAAGCACAATATATCCTATAATCTCCGCAAATACACAAATATAAAATATCTTCAGAGTGGTAAATGCCTTGCGCAAAAGAGGAAACAAAACCATCATAGCTAAAATCTGCATGCCTCCTGCGAAGGTGTTGAATAAGGTGTAGTTACCCCTCCAGTTGCTACCTGCCAAATCATATTTAAAGAAATAAATCAAAAGATTTGATGTGATAAAAAGGGCTGTGTTTACAAGAACAATTGTGGCAACTATTGTCATTGCCTGGTCATTTTGAATCAATGCCCTAAACATCTCACCTATTGATGCTGTCTGCATATCAACAGTTGATTTTTCCTTGACGCAGACACATGTTATTGTGATAAATAAAATAAATAGAATTCCAATTACAATAGTGAAATATTTAAAACCTAGACGCTCTACTTCCATGTTGGATTTAACATCTATAACTACTTCACTATCTAAGTTTTCTGTCATAGTCCAGTACTCTTCAACTGGCACATAAAGAACGACAGTCACATAATTAGAGTCAGCTGAATCTATTGCCACTTCAATAGCTGAATCTCCATCTGATTTTTCAAAAGTTACATCATCTGTTTGAAATGAATAATCTGAATTATCATTTTTTAAATAAATAGCACCATCAAGTCCTGTTTCCGGCTCATCCACACCTTCAAAGAAACGCTTGCTTCCTGTAACGTTTAAAGTAACCTTGCTTCCATCCATTTGCATGTAGTTATCTGTAGGATTACCATCCTCATCCCTGCAAGCAACATAATAGTTAAGGGAATGGGTTTTACCTGAATATACTTTTACTATATTGTCATCACTTTTAGATGCTGCCAGTGTACCAAGAGCCGCCACCGCCATAACTGTCACTATTGTGATAATAGCAGAGCCAACACCTGCACAAGAACGAGCAAGAGCAGAAAGTCCCTCACGCTCCTTGCCACTTTCTGTAAATGCAGGAACCATAGACCAATATGGAATATCCATCATTGTGTAGGTCACGCCCCACATAATATATGTTACAGCTGCATAGGCAATCATACCGCCAGGTGTAGCTGAAGGTGGTGCTGCAAACATCATTATCAAAAGCACCGCATTAGTTATTGTTCCAATCATAAGCCATGGTCGAAACTTTCCCCATCTTGTTTTTGTCTTTGCAACAATAACACCCATAATAGGATCATTAAACGCATCAAACACCCTCGCCACGAGAAGTATAATACCCATTGCGATAGCGCTGACTCCCATAATATCCTGAAAAAAATAAAGCACATATGATGCAGAAAGCATATATACCATATCCTTGCCAACTGCACCTATTCCATAAGCAAATTTTTCTTTACCTGATAAATTTCTTCTCTCTCCCATTTCTAACCATCCCCTTATTTATTTTTCATCTCCATAGCCAATTCAATGACCTTATATGCTCCATCGTAGAGTCCAATGGATTTATTTACTTTTATGCTTTCACACATATCATTTAAAAGCTTGCCATCTTGCATAAATAAATCAATCATCTGCAATGTATGTGGTATGTCTCTACATTCAAGAGTTCCATCTCCCATTTCTGCAGAATGGATTGCTCCCCACATTTCATGCTTTCCAACACGCTTGATAAATAGTTTTGGAACAGGATAAAATGCAAGCTCTGAAGGCTTAGTTACAAGCACATCTGCACTCCTCATTAAAAGATTAGTGCAGTATACGGCCTCAAATATATTTTCATGATAAAATCCATGAATTCCAGTAACTTCTCCATCAATGGCATTCATTGCAAATTCTGATGTTTTATCAAACTCATTAAAATGTTCTGTAGAAATCTGTGCCATAGATGGAATCTCTTGAATCAGCTCATCCCACACATTTTTGTAATCGCCAACATTTACATATAAAGCTGCTCTATTCTCATTTATTGCCGGAAGCAAATAATTGATAATCGCTGCAAAAATTTCTTTTTGAGCTCCAGCACCACCTATGGTCAGAAGAAATCTCATAGGCTTGCCCTTTTCCTTACGAGCCATTCTTGCCGCACAATCTGCCTCAATATTACTAACCAATTCATGGTCAATATAATGGCCAACATATGCCAAATCCTCATTCGGCATAGGATTACATACCTTTTTTCCATTCATTCCATTTAAAATCCTATATCCCATATAGGCGTTTTTGCACTGAATGGTATGTAGGGCACCTTCTGCAAAATGAAGGGCCATTGGCCAATTATCAGGAATAGCATTTACAACGTATTTCATTCCTGCATGAACAGCAGCCTGGGCCGGCCACACATGTGTGCCAACCACAGGAATATCTTTCGGCACATTCTTATAAACATTTGCCATCAACTCAGCATTTTTCTGATCCGAAGCATTATAACTTAGCTTTCTAAATCCCTCGTAATTAAGAGGCTCCCAAACAAGCTTGTTAAATAGCTTGTTTTTAGAAAGTCGTGAGCCAAGGGAATAAAGCTGATTTTGCTGGCTAATTACCTTGGTGCATGTAGTCTGTGGATATCCATTTAGATCCATCCAATAGGGAATGTATCCCATAGATTTAGCAGCAGAAGCCATGGCCATAGAAATTCTATAATGGCCAAATCCCATACGAATATTTCCCACGATGATGCCTTTTTCCCGGTCAAACTGCTCCAAGGATTTTCCATCCTTCAAAAGTACATCATAGACACCCAGAGAATCTCCAATTCTATCATTCTTTTCGATTACTATGTTGTAATCTACATCAGAATCGTCTCCGAATTTTTTGATACTCTTCTCTTTTGTTTTGCATGCTTTCCTATAATCCTTGGCAGAGATTTCGTTGCCAAAAATCACCTTACTCTTATCCATATTTATACTCCTTAATATCTTTAATTAAGACATTCCACCGACATGCTAATCTTAACTGGCTCAAGTCCCTCAGAAGAAATAATCAACTGCCCGTCTCCATCCTTACCTTTTGACTTGATATATACTCCAGTACAACCACCGGCTGCAGAAACCACCTTAGGTCCAATTATCTCTAGAGGCCCCTCAACCTCAAAGCTAATTGGTTGATTAAAGTAATAGAGCTGATTATCATTTTGGTCTACTAACTTTATTCTCACATGTGATACATCATAGGTGTGAAGCTCTGTCAAAAGTGTGTGACTGGCCTTAGCTTCAATCCTTGGAGATGTAGCAGCCTCCTTTGTAATGGTCTTTACTACCTGATCATTTTTAATTGCTTCAAAACGATATTCTCTAGATTCTCCACCCCAATCGCCAATGAATTTGTTATAAATTGGAACCGCCTTAGAAGGGCTAATCCTATGAATGACCACAAGTCTAAATGCTAGCCATGCAAGTGAAGGTGTTATCTTATACCCCTTTACAGCCACCTCATTAAGGGCTTTTTTAATAAGCTTAGCCTGCCTTTTGGTAAAGCTTCCATCTTTTTCTACCGCATCTCCAACATAGTCATTAATCAAAATTGGACCATGTTTCAAATTCTTGTATTCACTGTCCTCTGGGAAATATTCCTTAATCAGCTGGTCGTTCTTGTACATCTTCACAGAATCAGCATTTGTAATAATGTATGAACGCCCTCTATTACAAGCTGGATGCTCGCCTATATCAAAGCTACTTGTAACCTCCAGTACATTTTCTGTCTCAGAAAAGGCTGAGTAAACAGCGGCTGCCAGCTTTGGATTTCTAAACATGTCCATGACACCGTGATAGCAAATCCTGTCACCTGCCCCAAAATCCTTGTGGGTATTATAGTCAAACATACACCAGCCAAATGAACCAGCAATATCTATCTCACCTGCTATGGCATCTAAAACATTGGCATGTCTAATTGCATGTTCTTGCCTATGTTCCTCGTCGTCAAATGATTTCGTAGGATACATGTGACCATTGTACTCACTCACAAGATATGGCTTATCTTCATCAGAAGTTATATCTGCCTTTTTTGAACATCCCTTATTATCTCCTGAATGAACAAAATCATTGTAGGTATATACATCTTCTAATAGAGAACTCTTAGCATGGGCTCTAACCCCTCCTGTCGGTCTTGTTGGATCACAAATATGCGCCATCTCGTTAGTTCTCTTATAAAAATCATCATCGTCAATCGATTCGTTTATACGAACTCCCCACAAAATAATGGATGGATGATTTCTATATTGAAGAATCATTTCCTTTACTGTATCTACTGCTATGTCCTTCCATTTATCTCCACCAATATGCTGCCATCCAGGTATCTCGGTAAAAACTAAAATACCAAGCCTGTCACATTCATCGATGAAATACTGAGACTGTGGATAATGAGAAGTGCGTACCGAATTTACAGCAAGCTCTTCCTTTAAAATCCTAGCATCAAGACGCTGCATTGATTCCGGCATGGCATAGCCAACATATGGAAATGACTGATGCCTATTCAAGCCCCTTAGCTTTACCCTTCGACCATTCAAAAAGTACCCAGTCTTTTTAAACTCTGAATTTCTAAAGCCAACTGTTCCCACATGTTCATCAAGCACCCTATCCTCATATACAATCTGAGTCTTCACCTGATATAAATGAGGGCTTTCTACGTCCCACAATTTAACAGTCGTAGGCGCCGAAGTAATATTTATTAAATAGCCTTCCTCTACCTCTTCGATATTTCCAATAGGCTGAGAAAGCAAAAGTGTATCGTCCAAATACTGCCTTACAAATATCTGCTCTTTTTCTGAAAGCTTAAAAATATTCTTTGTTAAAAGACATTCTGATTTAAGAATACCCTGCACTTTCATCATTTTAATCTGCTTAGGAGAACGTTTATTAGTTGATATTCTTTCAAGAAGAGCCGGTTGTAGAAATACGTCTTTGAAATGAACCTTCTCCATTACCTCAAAATAAACGTCGCGATAGATTCCCCCGTAGGTCATATAGTCAATCACATATCCAAAAGGTGGTTGATCAAGAGTCTCATTAGAATCCACCTTTACAGTGATAAGATTTTCATCCCCATATTTAAGAACTTTAGAAACATCACAAGAAAATGCTGTGTAGCCACACTCATGGTGGCATACATGCTGACCATTAATATATACATCAGCCAGATGTCCCACTCCTTCAAAAGTAAGTTTAATTGCCTGCTTTTCCCACTGAGGAGGGGCCACAATAATCTTCTGATAGCAAGACACCATCTGGTATGTAGACTCATCAAAATATGAAAGTGGTGTCTCCTTTACCGTATGAGGAAGGCTAACAGTCTGGCTATCCTTCATAGGCATTCTTATCATATCTTCTGTAAAAACCTCATTGAATTTCCATTTTCGGTCTAAGTATATTCTCTGTCCCATTATTCGTCCCTTTATTTTGCAATACCATCTACCATAACATCTACAACTTCGGCTAAAGCCTGCGGATATCCCTTACCATTCTCCTGAAGAAAATCTCCCATCAAAAGCTTATCGATGCAAGCTTCATACATGAGCTTTATGATATTCTCATCAATTTGACGAATCTCGCCATTATCCATGCCTTTTTTAATTAACTCAAAAGTCTTATCCCAGCCGCTGTCCAATCTATAATTAAGCTTCTCATAAGCCATAGGATACTTTTCAGCCAATTGATGCATAGCAGTATAATCAAAACCATAGTGAGACTCTGGAAGAACCGCCAGTATCCCTCTGATTTTTTCTATAGTAGAAAGACTATCATCATAATATATTTTATCCTCTGCTTCTTTGATAAGATCAAATGCATAATCAAGCATCTCACACATCAACTCGTTCTTATCTCTAAAAACAGTATAGATAGTCTTCTTGCTCATCTTCATTTCTGTTGCCAAGTCATCCATTGTAAACTTTGGCCCTTTTGCTTTAAATACATTAAGAGCGCCTTCTAAAATTCTCTCGTTCATCTCTCTTTCTCCCAAAACTAGTTTAGCGGAATTCAGTTTCCATACTTAAATTTTAACAAATTAGGGAAACTAACTCAACGCAAATACGTTTATACATTTTTCACAATTTCTTCGCAATGTTTTTGTTGACAAATCACAGTTTAGGCTTTATCATATCCTTCGGTAAAAAGAAAAGAGATTAAGGAGGAAATAAGAATGTTCGAAGAAGTATCATTCCAGATGTACACAATTTATTCAGATTATGAGAAGTATTGCCACAAGCAGAAAAAGGAAGGCAAGGAGCCAGTATCATTTTTCAAGTACGCTTTTGGACAGTACTAAAATTTATTAGATTACTATGAAATTTATAAGACCGCAGGACAACCTGTGGTCTTTTCTTTTACATTTACAGTTATCTAGCCTATCTGCCCATCCTATCTAGATAGTATTTCTTAAATATTTAGCTTGATTATCTTGGCTATTGGGGCCTGGCATAGCTATTGTGGTCTGGCCGGCTTAGCTTTTTACCCTGGCTATCGTAAAATAATCTCATATATACCACTATGGTCTCTTTTGTGATAAACTCCATAGGATTTAATTATGAAATTATCACTAAAAGTCTAGCGAATACATGTAGTATGACTTTTTGCGATAAAATCAATAATTTAGATTTCATTTTTATCACAAAAGTTGATCTAAACGGTAAATGAAATTTTGCGTGCGATAACAGCTTGAAAATAATAGTTTTATATATTTATAGCCCCATCATTTTAAGCGCAGTTACAGCATCCTCATATGAAAAAGGTCTATCTTTAGTTTCAAATGTGATATATAAATTTTTTCCAGGAATCAATCCATTTTTATAGTATATACGAATCTTTTCAAGTGCAGCCCTAGCATAAACCGGATCATCCATCCTACCCAAATGTTCCCAGTATATAATTTCATTTGTATTTGGATTTAGAATCGTAAAATCAGGATAAAACTTAATATTTCCCAGCTCTAATTCACCTTCATATCTGTATGGCAAGCCCCTCTCTGATAGTACAATATCAATAAACACTTCTGACTTCGATCTAACAGTATTTCCTGATGGACATTTAAATACTAATTGCTCAGGATATTTAGGATTTCTATTGTATTTCTGCACTTTCCAAGTCTGAATTATTTCATTCTCATCATAATTATTTTCTGATGGATAAAATAATTTTCTATATCTGACATCCTCCAAGAATTCTTGTAGTTTAGTTGCCTCTATATAGTATTCTCCCTCGCGATTCTTTAGATTCTCTTTCTGCTCAAGTAATGCATTTCTCCTTAAGCAAAGAAATTTCTTTTCTACAAGCTTCTTTGCAAATATAATATCCTTCTTAGATAAGTATTCTCTCTTTGAACCATTGAAATAATACCATCGAGAAGAACCATTATTAGGATATACTTTAATATCCCCTGCAGGCAAAGAAGACAACTTCTCTTCAATTTTATTGATTTCATTATTTATAGCATCAATCTGCTTTTCATAGTATTGTTTTATTGTTTCAACCTCCTAATGTGAAACGATAAAAAATTGAATGTATTAACTAACGGGAATTTCTTCAAATGATTATTTAAAGAATATTAATAGAAAAAAGACCTGTTCAAAATATCATATAGAGTACTCCATGTCAACAATATACTCTTCCATATCTATCAACATAAAAACTCATATTTGGCTAGAAGAATTAAAACTTCACATGAATGATTATCGCAAATCAAAATAATAATGGCATTAACTACCAATATTTTGATAAAAAAGCCAAGTGTATCAAATAATTTATCACAATCAATTCTCAGTCCAAGGCTCCCTATATTTTTTGCGATAAAAATTTAAATAAAGCAATATCTTTTATCACAAAAACAATCATCGATTCAATAATTAATTATATTTGTGATAAACCAAAATTAATACAATAAAAACCTATAAAACAATTCATGCAATATATAAAAAACTGCACCCAACTGGGTGCAGTTAATAGCAAATCAAAATATCACGATAAATTAGTTCTTGTTCTTGAAGTACTCGTCAATAGCTGCAGCGGCTGTCTTACCAGCGCCCATAGCAAGGATAACTGTTGCTGCACCTGTTACAGCATCACCACCTGCGTATACAGCGTCCTTTGTAGTAGCGCCCTGCTCTGTAGCAATGAGGCAACCCTTCTTGTTAGTCTCAAGACCAACAGTTGTGCTAGAGATAAGTGGATTTGGAGATGTACCAAGTGACATGATTACTGTATCACATTCGATTTCATACTCGCTACCTGGAATCTCTACTGGGCGACGACGACCTGAAGCATCTGGCTCACCAAGTTCCATCTTGATAATCTTGCATCCGCGAACGCTTCCCTCTTCATTAACAAGAATCTCAACTGGATTCTGAAGAAGATCAAAGATAACGCCCTCTTCCTTAGCGTGGTGAACTTCCTCAGCACGTGCTGGAAGCTCTGCCTCACTACGACGGTAAACTACATGTACCTCAGCTCCAAGACGAAGTGCTGTACGAGCAGCATCCATAGCAACGTTACCACCACCAACTACAACTACTTTCTTACCGCGAGCGATAGGTGTATCATAACCCTCTTTGAATGCCTTCATAAGATTGTTTCTTGTAAGGTATTCATTTGCAGAGAATACGCCGTTAGCCTGCTCACCAGGAATATGCATAAACATTGGAAGACCAGCTCCTGAACCGATAAATACAGCCTCAAAGCCTTCCTTTTCCATAAGCTCATCAATTGTAATAGAACGACCGATGATTACGTTCTTTTCGAACTTAACGCCGAGAGCCTTAACATTTTCAACCTCAGCCTTAACTACCTTCTCTTTTGGAAGTCTGAACTCTGGGATACCGTAAACAAGTACACCACCCATCTCGTGAAGTGCCTCAAATACAGTAACATCATAACCAGCCTTAGCAAGGTCACCAGCTGCTGTAAGACCTGAAGGGCCTGAACCAATAACAGCTACCTTGTGGCCATTTGGAGTAGATGTGTTCTTAGGCTTGATGCCGTTCTCTCTAGCCCAGTCAGCTACAAATCTCTCAAGCTTACCAATTGCAACAGCCTCTCCCTTGATACCGCGGATACACTTGCCCTCACACTGTGACTCCTGTGGGCAAACACGACCGCACACTGCAGGAAGTGCTGATGACTCAGAAATAATCTCATAAGCCTTCTCGAAATTTCTCTCCTTAACTTCCTGAATGAAAGCTGGAATATTAATAGAAACAGGGCAACCACCTACACACATAGGCTTCTTGCAGTTAAGGCAACGAGATGCCTCTGCAACTGCCTCTTCCTCTGTATAACCAAGACATACCTCTTCAAAGTTTGTAGCACGAACCTTTGGGTCCTGCTCTGAAATAGGTACTCTAACCATCATATCTGCCATTATTTGTCACCTCCACAATTTCCGCAGCCACCGTGATGTGTATCGCCTTCCTGCTGCTTAAGAAGTGCTCTACCCTCTTCAGTCTTGTACTGCTTTGCTCTAGCCATAGCCTGATCAAAATCAACAAGGTGACCATCAAACTCTGGACCATCTACACATGCAAACTTAACCTCATCGCCAACAACAAGACGACAAGCACCGCACATACCTGTTCCATCAACCATGATAGGGTTCATAGAAACAACTGTTGGAATGCCAAGTTCCTTTGTAAGGAGGCAAACAAATTTCATCATAATCATAGGACCGATTGCTACGCAGTGGTCGAACTTCTTACCCTCATCAACAAGTGCCTGAAGCTGTTGGCAACCGTTACCATGGAAACCGTAGCTACCATCATCTGTAGCGAGATAAAGCTCATCTGCTACTGCACGCATCTCATCCTCATAGAAAAGGATATCCTTTGAACGAGCGCCAATGATAACTGTAGTCTTAACCCCATGCTCCTTAAGCCACTTAACCTGTGGGTAAACTGGTGCAGTACCAACACCACCAGCGATAAATACGATATTCTTCTTTTTAGTCTCCTCTAAATCAGCCTCGATACAAAGCTCAGATGGCTGTCCAAGAGGTCCAACAAAATCAGCGAAGGCATCACCTGCATTAAGCTCTGCCATTCTCTCAGTAGAAGCGCCTACTGTCTGGAATACTATAGTAATAGTGCCCTCAGCTCTATCATAATCGCAAATTGTAAGAGGGATTCTCTCGCCCTCCTCATCAATCTTTACAATGATAAACTGACCTGGTAAACATCCGTCAGCAACACGTGGTGCCTTAACCACCATAAGGAAAATCTTATCTGAAAGCTTTTCCTTTTTAAGAATTGGATACATAAAACTAGACTCCCTTCCCTTTTTCTTCCTTTTAGTATTGTATTATAGCTTTACACTGTCGCGTTGTAAAGTGCTAAAGTAAAAGAATCATATAATAATGTAGTAAAAAAGTTACTATCCGAAAATGAATAGTAACTTTCAACATTAACTAAAATAAACTAACTCATCCTCTGGCTTCTCAGCAGGTTCAACACTGACTGGATAAAGAACCGGTCCCTTACCCTTATATTCCTTAGCAAATTCTACTTTAATCTGTGCTGTAATATCAATCCAGCTACGATGACCAAGTGTAGATGCCTTGTCCCATTTGCATTTCATGCCTAGGAACTGAATATCTTCTACACAACATGTCATAGCAAATCTACCTGGAATAAATACGTCACGTCTCAACTTGCCATCATTAGGATTGTAAACAAGACCACGGAAATGAATTGTCTTGCCATCGTATTTCTTTGGTGTCTCCATGCAATCCATAAACCAAAGTGCATAATCAGCATCTGTTATCTCAATAACATCAGCATTAATATCAAATGGAAGTTCCTCTGGTGAATCATCGATAGAACCATCTGCTCTCTCATAAACAATCTGAGCTGGTCTATTCATTGACTTAATCTGACCTCTAAATTTAGTCTTTGGAGTGTCATCAGTACAACGATTAATAATAACTACCTCAGCCTTAAAAATCTGCTCCATAATCATTGTGCGCATATTGTTAAGGTACATCTCAAATGTAGTAGCATCCACTGTAGCAAGTGACTGAGCTGGAACCCATCCCTCTGGAAGTGGCTCATCATAAATCTTATCAACACCCCAAGTACCATTGTACTCAAGGAAGATAACATCTGGATTATATTCGTTAGAAATACGAGTAAGATTCTCAAGATTGAAATCCTCTTCAGAATCAATTGTAGCTACCTTAGCATTAACTGTTTTGAGCTTCTCAATATCGTATTCTACTTCGCCATCCTCACAAGATAGAATAAGAATCTTATCCTCACCGCCAGAAGCAAAATCATTTTCAAATAATGTCTCCTGAATAAGGGTAGTCTTACCACTATCCATAAATCCAGTGAAGACATAAACTGGTATATCTCTAGCCATAAAAACCTCTAACTATCTAAATAAACTATATCTTAGCTTGAAACTATTTCGAATTATAATCCAAAAAGCTCCTCTAACTTGTGCTCATCAATATCTGCACCAATTACAACAAGACGTCCTGTGTAATCTGGCTCACCAGAACGAAGCTCATATTCGCCATCAACAAAATCAAAGTAAATCCATCCGCCCTCTACAGACTCTACCATACCCTTAGAGCGAAGAACTGTACCGTAGTCGTTTGTATTAGCAAATGCCTTCATAGCCTTCTCTATTACAGACTTTTCGAACTTGTGAGGAGTCTCAATACCCCATGTATCAAATACTTCATCTGCATGATGGTGATGATGATCGTGATCATGGCAACCGCATGTGCAGTTCTCGCCATGTTCATGATGGTGATGCTCATGCTCGTCGTGGTCGTGGTGATGATGTTCATGTTCCTCATGGTCGTGATCATGGTGATGGTGCTCGTGCTCATCATGGTCGTGGTCATGATGATGATGTTCATGCTCATCGTGGTCGTGATCATGATGATGGTGCTCGTGCTCCTCTTCCTCATGCTCATGAGCCTCTTCTGCAAGATGCTTCATCTCAGAAGCTAAATTATCCTGACCTTCCATGACTGAAAGAAGCTTCTCTCCTGTAATCTCATCCCATGGTGTAGTAATGATAGCAGCCTTTGGATTAAGCTTCTGAATCTGCTTAACACAGAACTCAAGCTGATCCTCTGTAGCTGTCTGTGAACGTGAAAGAACAACTGTAGTAGCGAACTCAATCTGATTGTTGAAGAACTCGCCAAATGCCTTCATCTGCTTAGATGCCTTAAGAGCATTAACTACTGTAACAAGACCGCAAAGCTTAACATCTGCTGTCTCTTCTAACTTAATAACTGAAGTCATAACATCTGAGAGTTTACCTACTCCAGATGGCTCAATAAGAATTCTGTCTGGGCTAAACTTCTCGAGAACCTCGTGAAGGTTCTTATCAAAATCTCCTACAAGTGAGCAGCAAATACATCCAGAATTCATCTCTGAAATAGTGATACCTGCATCCTTAAGGAAACCACCGTCGATACCAACTTCACCGAACTCATTCTCAATAAGAACTACCTTTTCACCCTTGTATGCTTCCTCAAGCATCTTCTTAATGTAAGTAGTCTTACCTGCGCCTAAAAAACCTGAAATTATATCAATCTTTGTCATTAGTAATACCTCTTTTCTCAAAGAATAATTTTGAATTCACCAACAAGATATTTTACCATATAAATGCAAAAAATAATAGCCCACTTATAAAAAGCGGGCTATCCTTATTGATTTAATTTTTCAATTAATCCATCTCATCAAGTGCAATTCTTTCGATATGCATTGCGAGATATCCTATTTCGGCACTGTCGATATCTTTGCCTAGACTCTTACTTAATTCTTTGCAAATGTTTGTTGCCATCTTGAATGAGTTTGCTGCAGTTGCATTGATATAGTCGTTCATATCAAGCTTTATGATCTCTCCCTTTAACGTACGGGCAATCATGTATCGAATATGATTCAACAGCCTATTATATGACAATGATTTGATGTCAATTTTCTTACTGGTCTCTGCCTCTACCAATGTCACACACTGTCTAACAGCTTCTGCCATCTGCATAGCTTGTGAAACAGCCTGGTCCATAATAGATGAATGTATATGTAGGGCTATATATCCAATCTCGTCATCGGTCAACTGAACACCTAGACGATCTAAAATGATATCCTTAGCTCTTTCTGCTACCTTAAACTCAGTATGAAATAATACTCTTATATCATCGGTCAAGGGGTTTCTAAGCTGCTCATGATTTCTACTTCTTTTTACAGCATATTCAATATGGTCTGCCAGAGGCAGCATCACATCCCTATCAATGGTATGGAATTCTGCCTCGGCCCCATCTAAAAGTTCATTTGCAATTTCAAGATATACGGGATCAATACTTGTCGCTAAATCCTTTTTATCTCCGCGCTCTGTGGACTCTAATAGGGAATAAATCATACAGTCATCAGCTACATCAATTGTTTCACTGACGTGTTTTCCAAAACCCACTCCCTTGCCCATAATCAGAAATTCCTGGGTAGTATTCTCCGGAATACCGATAAGAGCGTTGTGATTTAACACTTTCTCAACTCTGTACATCTTAAACTCCTAAAATAAGTTTACTCGTAAAAATCTACTGCAAGTAAATCTTCACCAGCCTTGATTTCGCCATCAGCGAGACGACGAAGCTTCTGGTTGCCCTTAAGCTCAGTGCAAAGTACAGGAGTTGCAATTGAAGGTGCGTTCTTAGAAATGTAATCTAAGTCTGCCTCCATAAGTAAGTCTCCCTTCTTAACCTTCTGTCCATTTGTTACATGAACGTTGAAGCCTTCACCCTTAAGCTTAACTGTGTCAATACCAAAGTGAAGAAGCATAGCTACATCATCATCTGTCTTGAATCCGATAGCGTGCTTTGTATCAAATACGAAAACTACTGTTCCGTCTGCTGGAGCTACTACCTTACCATCGTTAGGAGTAACAACTGCACCGTCACCCATCATCTTCTGAGCGAAAACCTCATCTGGAGTCTCAGCTAAATCAGCTGCAACACCTGAGATAGGGCTACCAAGAACAACAGTCTTTACAACCTCGCCTGTTGGCTCAGCTGAAGTCTGAGCAGCTGCCTCATCTGCAACTGTCTCACCTGCTCCATTATATTCTACATTTGGAGCTGTCTCAAGATAATCTTCAAGATTAGACTTGATAACTGTAACGTGTGGTCCGTAAATTACCTGAACACCGTTACCCTTGTGAACTACACCTGAAGCACCTGTAGACTTAAGCATAGCATCGTTAACGAGCTCTGACTTGTGTACTGTTACACGAAGTCTTGTTGCGCAGCAGTCAACATCAGAGATGTTAGCCTTACCACCAAGACCATTACAGATCTTCTCAGAAGTCTGGTCACCCATAGACTCCTTCTTTGCATTGTAATCAGCACGTCTGTAAAGCTTAACTTCCTCGTCAGCGTCACGACCTGGTGTCTTAAGATCAAACTTCTTGATAAGGAATGTGAACAAGAAGTAGTAAACTACGAAGTAACCAACACCTACTACTGGTATCCATACCCAGCTTGTAAGCTTGTTTCCAGGAAGAACACCGAAAAGAATTAAGTCGATGATACCGCCTGAGAATGTCATACCAACACCAACGCCAAGGATGTGCATTAACATGTAAGATGCACCTGCGAAGATACAGTGGATACCATAAAGAGCTGGAGCTACGAATAAGAATGTGAACTCGATTGGCTCTGTGATACCTGTAAGCATTGATGTAAGAGCTGCAGAAAGAAGAAGACCACCAACTTCTTTTCTCTTCTCTGGAAGAGCTGTTCTGTACATAGCAAGAGCAGCACCTGGAAGACCAAGGATCATGAATGGGAACTTACCAGACATGAAACGTGTAGCTGATACTGCGAAGTGGCTAATTGTATCCTGTGCACCAAGCTGTGCGAAGAAGATGTTCTGTGCACCCTCGATGAGCTGACCATTAACCTCAAGTGTTCCACCAAGTGATGTCTGCCAGAATGGAAGATAGAATACGTGGTGAAGACCAAATGGGATAAGAAGTCTTTCCATGATACCATAGATCCATGTTCCTGCGTAACCTGACTCCATAACGATACCACCTACTGCAGCGATACCCTGCTGAACGAATGGCCATACGAAGAACATAGCAATACCAACAACTGTATATGTCAAACCTGAGATGATAGGAACGAATCTTGTACCACCGAAGAATGATAATACCTGTGGAAGCTGAATCTTATAGAAACGGTTGTGAAGTGCTGCAACACCAAGACCTACGATCATACCACCGAATACACCCATCTGTAATGAAGTGATACCGCAAACTGAAGTTGTTGCACCTTCAAGTAATGCCTCTGGACCACCGTGAATTGTGATCATAGCGCCGATTGAAGCATGCATGATTAAGAAAGCGATTGCACCAGCAAGAGCTGCTACTTCTTTCTCTTTCTTTGCCATACCAATTGCAACACCGATAGCGAAGATAATTGGTAAGTTAGCAAATACAATGTTACCTGCGTCTGACATAACAGTAAGAATAGCATTACCTACTGTGCCAGGGCCTAAAACTGAAGTGAGGTGATAAGTCTCAAGCATTGTTGCGTTTGTGAACGAACCACCGATTCCGAGAAGCAAACCTGCTACTGGAAGAAGAGCGATTGGGAGCATGAAGGATCTACCTACACGCTGCAAAACACCAAAAATTTTGTCTTTCATTTTTTAATCTCCTATACATGAAAAATTTTGTCGCACTTACATAGGCATTATGTCTTTTTTGCCACTAGATGGGTTTTGGGCATAAAAAAAGACACGAACCCACATAAATACAAAAAGTTATTATGTATAGTTCGTGCCTTGATTGGTTACAAGTTACACACTACGATTAAAGAATTTAGCATGTAATTATACCGGTGTCAATAGTTTTTCGTAATTTTCGTAAACGTTTAAGTAACTTTTTTCGAAAAACCACCACTACCGCACCATTTCAACCTTTTTGCCTATCAAATATATAATATTACTCTTCTCTTTTTCTATATAAATCACTTCACACAATTCTCTTCTCAGAGTATAATTAGCAAGTATATTTTATTAATTAAGAAAGAATTGAGATTATTTATGATTAAATTAGTTGCAACTGATGTAGACGGTACACTTGTAAAGGACTCTTCTCCTGAAGTGTACTCAGAAATGATAGAAATGATTAAGAAGCTCCGTGCGCAGGATATAATTGTCTGTATAGCAAGCGGACGCCAATATGGCAGCATCTCAAAGATGTTTAAAGAAGTGGCCAACGATTTAATTTTCATTGCCAACAACGGTGCCCACATCAAATGTCGCGGTGTTGATATGCACATTTCGAAAATTGACCGCCCTTATGTGGAGGAGCTTACAAAGGAACTTCGTCAGATTCCTGATTGTGAAAAAGCATACGAGGGTGCTGGAGTCACCTACCTTGAGACTAAAAACGAAGATTTCATTCATGTAATTAGAGATCAATATAGAAATGACGTGGCATTTGTAGATGATGTTTTAGCAGAAAATGTTGACCTTGTTAAAATCTCCATCTTCAACCGCCCTTCTATTAGAAAGCTAGGTGAGGAAAAGCTCATTCCTGAGTGGAGCGACCGCCTAAAGGCTGTTATGGCTGGTGAGGACTGGGTAGATTTTATGGATAAGTCAGTAGATAAGGGAAATGCCCTAAAGACTATTCAAGATTTCTTCCATATTAGTCCAGATGAGACCATGGTTTTTGGTGATAACAATAATGACATCGGTATGCTTGATGTAGCAACAGAAAGCTACGCTGTTGAAACTGCACCAGATGTAGTTAAGGAACATGCCAAGCACATCTGCCCTTCTTGGAAGGAAAAAGGAGTCTATAAAGTCTTAGCAGAAAAATTCGGTGAAGTATAAACAAAGGAGCTGTCACATCAAAATGACAGCTCCTTATTCTTTATTATGCTATTTCTAGTTTAGCATTAATTGTATCTTCACATTCAGCCATAGCTTGTAATGTCATATCTAAAAGCTGATTCAATTCCCAGCCCAACTGATCTGCGCCACGCTCAATTACTTCACGAGAGCACCCAGCCGCAAACCCTTTACTCTTATACTTCTTTTTCAGAGATTTTAGTTCCATGTCCTTTGTACTTTTAGAGGGACGCATCAAAGCTGCAGCCCCTATTAAACCTGTTAATTCATCAACTGCAAAAAGGACTTTTTCCATCTCATGAGTAGGCTCTACGTCAATAGTCGCTCCACAACCTACTGTAATTCCATATCCATGTGAACATACTGAATGAATAATATCATCATCCACCCCACCCGCTTTTAACAATTCTGGAGCTTTGATACAATGCTCATCTGGATACTCTTCAAAATCAATATCGTGAAGAAGGCCAACTATACCCCAATGTTCAGCGTCATCACTGTAATTAAGCTTATTTGCAAACCATTTCATAACTTCTTCAACTGTAAGTGCATGTTGAATATGGAATGGTTCTTTATTGTATTTTTTTAATAATTCAAATGCTGCATCTCTTGAAATCATTTTCCATTCTCCTTTTATTCTTCACTACAAACTTCAACAACTGTAGCCACCGTTTTTTCCTCATCGCTAGTTTTAGACTGTGTCTTAGCAAGATAAACACCTACAAGAGTAATGCCAATTGCAATAACGGCCTGAGTAGATAATTCCTCACCAAAGATAATCCAAGCGTAAACAGCTGCCACAACTGGCTGAGATAATGTAAGTAAAGAAGATAAACTAGCATTAACCTTACCTAAACAATGGGCTAATAATCCCTGACCTAAAATCTGTGAAACAAGAGCAAGTGCAAAAAGTGGCCAAACTGCTCTAAAAGAAGTTGGTACATAAAATCCCTCTGTAAAGAAAATAGCAAAAGCCAATACTATAAGGCTTCCAAAAGCACTGATAAACATAATTACATTGCTTTTTACATAATCTCTAAGTTTATATACTGTTAGCATAAACATAGCATAAAAGACTGATGTAGCCAAGCACAATAAATCACCAATCATTCTTTCTCTTGAAAGAGTCACTTTGTTTGACATAAGCACAAATACGCCTAAAAGTGTTATAAATCCACCTAGTAAAAATCGCTTTGTCATCTTCTCTTTAAAAAGAAAATAACTACATGGAATTACCGTGAAGGGAGTTAAATTTGCAAGCAAATTAGCATTAGCAACGCTTGTATAAGAAAATGAAATATTCCAAAGAGCCAAATCTCCTGCCAAGAAAGCTCCCGCTAACACAATTGTAATCACCTGCTTTTTAGTAAGCTTTAAATCCTCTTTCTTCAAAAATGGCATCAACATAGGAATCGAAAAAAGCACTCTGTAAAATCCTGTGTTGATTGGTGGAAGTTCACTTAGCTTAACAAAAATTCCACCTGTAGCCAAAAAACATATCGCCACAAAAATCAAAATAAAATACTTAGTCTCATTCTTTCTCATTTTAAAATCTCCTTATTTATACATTTACAATAAGTTCATTAAACCATTCTTTGTTTTTGTACATCTTCAGTTTTATATTTCTTTTATCTATAGCATAAGGCAGTATAATACTATCTTTTTCTATTTGTGTTGCTTCGCTTTCGCCCTGCTCGCTTTCATATTTAACCGTATCTACACCTTCCGCCTGCAAACCATCAATATAAACAACTATATCTTTATCTAGTATTCTGTATCCGGTATATCTCAAACCACTTTTTCTCTTCTCAATTTGATAGTATGAAGCAACAATTATACTAGTATCATCATCAATATCCCTTGTAATAACACAATTTGGAGAAATCTTTACATTATTGCCAATTCGAATATTCCCTAGAACCTTTGTAAATGCTCCAATTTCTACGTTATTTCCCAATTTAGGATGTCTGTCATGCATAACATGACCAGTTATTACATGTGCGCCTAATATTACATTTTGAAGTAAATAGCAATCATCACCTATAACTGTTGTTTCACCTATCACAGTGCCAGTACCGTGATCCACCACAAATCTTTTTCCTATTTTTGCACCCGGATGTATTTCAATACCGCTATTAACTTTTGCATATTCTGAAATCTTAATAGCACTATTTTTATCGCCTTTCTGATAATAGTAAAAATTAGCAACTCTATATAACATCACTGCTAAAAAAGATCTATTACTGTCTAAAACTATTGCAGCATTTCCTCCACAACTTGGATCTTTTTTAGCATATGTAATCAAATCTTCTAGACATACTTCTGAAACCTTTTTTACATCCTCCATCTCAAAATCTATATTCATAGATTTTAAACAATCATATATTTTTTCCTCTACCGACTCTCTCGCAATCATTAGACCCCTCCAGTTTTTTTATAAATAACTAATACCACCGTCAGGAGCCATCGTTACAATTACTTTTGATGAATCATATTTCTTTGCTTCGTTAAATGCAGCCAAAATATTTGCTCCTGCCGATAAACCTACGAATATTCCCTGTTTCTCACTTAAATACTTTCTGATTTCTTGAACCTCTTCATAAGTAACATCAGCCATATCATCAATCAAAGATTCATCAAAAAAAGTACCAACCTTACCAACAGCAATAGCCTGGATTTTATGTCTAACATATTTATTATGAATAATGTCACATCCCTTAGGCTGTACACCAACTATTCTTATATCACCATTTCTTTCTTTTAGTTTTCTTGAAACACCTGTAATAGTTCCTCCACTTCCAATTACAGAAACGAAAACATCAATCTTCTTCCCAACTTGATTAAGTATTTCCTCAGCTGTATATAAATAATGAGCCTTTGGATTTGACTCATTTTTAAATTGGTTTAAATTAATGTACTCTGGATTTTCTTTCATTAATTGCTCTGCAACTTGTATATGACAATCATTGCCTAGATTATGATCAGCCAACACAACCTTAGCACCATATTCTTTTAACATAGCAATTTTCTTTTCACTATAATTATCTGGAACTACAAGAATTAAATTATAACCTTTAATCGATGATGCAATTGCAAGTCCTACTCCTGTGTTTCCTCCTGTTGCCTCAATCAAAGTGTCACCTTTTTTGATTAATCCATTTACTTCTGCATCATTAATCATCTGAAACCCCACTCGTGATTTGATGCTGCCGCCCGGATTAAACTCTTCCATTTTCACATATACTTCTGCGAATCCATCTCCATATGGGTTTTCCAACTTCACAACTGGCGTTTTTCCTATGTCTTTTAGTATTGTCACTCTTGCCACCTCGCCTCGTTTTTTATAGAATGTATAGTAATTCTCAGGTGCTGCATAGTACCAGTAGATATTTATTTTTTAGTGCCAGTTAAAGAGGATTGAAATGATTACATTACGAAGTGATATTAAATCTCCATTTTATGAGCAAATCTATGAGCAAATAAAAAGTGATATACTCCATGGCTATCTGAAACCAGGAGAAAAAATCATGGGAACCCGCTCTCTTGCAAACCTGCTTAAAATAAGTAGAAATACTGTGGACAGAGCCTATCAGCAGCTATCGGTAGAGGGTTATATATTAAGCAAACAGTCAGCTGGATTTTTTATTGCCGATTTACCCTTTGATTTTTTTGAATCTGCAAATAAAGATGAACGGGACCATACAAATAAAATCAAATCTATCGCCCCACCAAAGAAATATCCAAAAATAAAATATGACCTTACAAACAACAGCTATACTAACAATCTTTTTCCAACAAAAATCTGGAAAAAGCATTATTTAAATGCCCTTGATACTATAGCTTTAAAAGAAGAAATCACATCCTTGCAATCCTTTCAGGGGGATTACTCTCTTAGAAATGAAATCAGCAGATATGTGGAACGCATACGAGGTGTAAAATGCTCTCCAGAACAGATATTTATCACAAGTGGACTCCAACAATCCATTGATCTTTTGTGCATTTATAAAGGCCATACCAAAGCCAATGTATTAATGGAGAATCCCACATATCCAAAAGCCAAAGAAATCTTTCAAAAGAACAACTGTGATATTTTATATGGCGAAGTAGACAATGATGGGCTATTAATTAATGAAACCCACCACAAAAAGCACTTCGATTTCATCTACACTACCCCATCCCATCAGTTTCCACTAGGGATGTGCATGTCCTTAGAACGCAGATATGAATTACTTAAATATGCTAAGGAAAATAATACCTTTATCATTGAGGATGATTATGACAGTGAACTGCGATATTACCAGAAGCCAATACCTGCACTGAAGGCTATCGACTACTATGAAAAAGTAATCTACCTAGGAACTTTTTCAAAAATTCTTGCCCCATCATTTAGAATGGGCTACATTGTTCTACCACAGAATATTACAGAAGATTTCTTAGGAAAATTTGAGAACTACAACAGTACAGTAAATTTAATTAATCAAATAGCCCTTGCAGATTTGCTTTCTTCTGGGGATTACGATCGCTTAGTCCGCAAAATGAATTATGTTTTCAAAAAAAGATTTGAAGCATTTAAAGATGGATTCAGTTCATTTTCACTGCCACTTGCTATCACACCAAATGTCAGCGGACAATACTTTTTAATTGAATTTCCAGAAGAAATAGATAAAGACACTCTTATTGAAAAGGCACTTGAACAAGGAGTTAGAGTGTACGACTCAATGCTGTTTTGGCACGAAGAGTACTCATGTCCAAGCAATAGTATATTCCTGGGATTTAGCAAAATTCCAATCGAAGATATCAGCGATTGCATAAGCCGACTAAAAGAAGCTTGGAAAAATATATTTATCCATAAATAAAAAATGCCAGCGTAAATGCTGGCATTAAATTTTAATAACATTATGCAAGTAAATTACCTAACTGCTCATCCCCATCTGGTGAGCAAAGTGAACAGGTACGAGTAATTATCTGCTCCAGTTCATTCTTCTCATCTGGATTCTCAAAATAAACTGTCCCATTGTATGTAAGACCTACTGCTGTAGTTATATTTTTATATTTAGTTGTTATCTTTGAAACCTTGTCGTATGTGCCAAAAACCTGAATGGAAGCAAGTATCTTTCTGATGCCCTCCACATCATTTTCCTTAACTAGATTCTCAACAGTTGAATATAGCTTTGATGTTTCATAATCATCTGAATCTGAATATCTATCAACAAAGGCCAAAAAATTCTGTCCTAATGAAAGGATAAACTCTTCTTCGTG
This sequence comes from Pseudobutyrivibrio sp. AR14, assembly GCF_900101325.1. Classification (NCBI taxonomy): domain Bacteria; kingdom Bacillati; phylum Bacillota; class Clostridia; order Lachnospirales; family Lachnospiraceae; genus Pseudobutyrivibrio; species Pseudobutyrivibrio sp. AR14. The sequence continues at coordinate 112,169 of NZ_FMUY01000002.1, read as the reverse complement.
CCTTCCCGCTAATTGTTCTTGGGTCATAAACGACTTTCTTCTAGTCCTTACGGTAATCATATATATCTCCCAAATCTCGTTACGAGTATCCTGTGTATTAAAAAGTCCTCGTAATAATATAACATTATTAAGATACCGTCAATGTAACTTATGCCTAAATATTACTTTTTAATTCTATCATTTTCCTGCTCAGCTTTAAAGCGCTTATTTATGCGGTCTGAGGTATTTAAAGTGCTAGCTCTTTGTACAGCACTATTACCAAATCTTCCTCTAATAGAATCTAGGGAAGCATCAAGTGCCTTTCTCTTTTCCTTGTCAGGATCCTCAAAAAGCGAAATCTGCTCAAAGCCATCTCTATCTATATCTGAAAGAGAAAGCCCCACTAATCGAAGTGCCTCACCATGCCAGCTTTCCTTAATAAGCTCCTTGGCTGTCCTAAAAATAACATCTGTTACATCCGTAGATTCCTTAAGCTTAATCTGATGGGATTTGTTAACAAAATCAAGATTCCTAAAGGTAACTCCAATACATCTGCATTTACCTCCATCAGCTCGCATCCTAGCTGCCACTATATCAGCCTGGGCAAGTATTACCTGAAGGATTGAATCTAAATCAACCAAGTCCTCCTCCACAGTAGTCTCTGCAGAATAGCCTTTTGCATCCTCTCTTTCATCAAGAACAGGAGAATCATCTACTCCATTAGCATAATTATGAAAATGAAGTGCGCCTCTCTCAGAAAAAATCATCTGAAGTTGCTCCATAGGAGTCTTTGCAAGCTGACCTATAGTATCGATATTAAGGCTCTTTAGTTTTAAAGCAGATGACTTTCCACATGTAAAAAGCTCTCCCACCGGCAACGGCCACATCTTTTCAGGAATTTCCTCCATAAACAAAGTATGAACCTTATTGGGCTTTTCAAAATCACTGGCCATCTTTGCCAAAAGTTTGTTAGGCGCCACTCCTACATTTACAGTAAAACCAAGCTCTCTATAAATTCTATCCTTGATTTCATAGGCTGTAGCTATTGGGTCTGGATAAATTTTACCCATACCAGTCATATCTAAAAACACTTCATCAATAGAAAAGGACTGCATTGTAGGGGTATACTCCTGACATATGGCCTTAAATGCTCTGGAGCATTTTACATACCAGTCAAAATTGGACCTAGCTATTACTAAATTAGGGCACTTTCTAACTGCGGCACTAACAGGCTCTCCAGTAACTATTCCGTATTTTTTAGCTGGTATAGATTTGGCTGCCACAATTCCTGTACGTGTGTTAGGATCACCACCAACAATAGATGGGACTTCACGCAAATCAGGCCCGCCTAGAGCAAGCTGCTCTACTGCGGACCATGATACAAATGCACTATTTACATCGATGTGAAAAACCAGTCTATTTTCCAACTATATCTCCCAAAGCTAAAATCAATCCCTCATTTTCATTGTGTTGCTTGACGGCTATTCGGTAAAAGCCCTTGTCGAGACCTACGTAATCACTACAGTCTCTAATCATTATTTTATACTCCAAAAGCTCCTTTGCCAAATCATAGTTTTTAGATTTAAACAAAATAAAATTGGCATCTGATGAAAATGTCTTAAGAGATAACTTTTTAAGCTCATCCTGCAAAAAGTCTCGTTCCCATCTGATAAGTTTTACTGCCTCATCAATATAATCAAAATGCTTTAGGCACTCTGCTCCAGCCATCTGGGCAAAAATCGAAAGATTCCACTCCGGAAGTTGCTTTTTAAGCAAATCGGCCTGAGCTTTTTTGGTACAGATTGCATATCCTACTCGCACACCAGGAATTGCAAATGTCTTAGTAAATGCCCTAAGAATAATTACATTGCTATATTTATCAAGCTTATATATAAGGGACATTTCCTTTTCATGGCCTGTAAGAGGCAAGAAACACTCATCCACAATAACCGTGGTATTAACCGTACTGGCAGCCTCAATTATGTCATCCAGTAGTTCCTTGTCTATTAACGCCCCATTTGGATTGTTAGGATTAGTAAGAAATAGAACCTGAGGTTTTTCAACTAATATCTGCTCAACAATATTGTGATGAAGCTGAAAATCATTATCTTCTTGCAGATAATGATACACAATCTGGCACTTTGGACAAGCTCCCATTAGACAATTGCTATATCCCAAAAATCCTGGAGCCACAAGCATTGTTTTCTTGGGCTGTAATCCATGACAAATGGCCATAATTATCTCCGATGCTCCATTGCCATATACAATCTGGTCCTCTGCCACTGAATAAATATCAGCAGTATCCATAATCAGTCTCTCATGGATAATATCAGGATATTTATTTGCATGAAGAGCAGCCTCTGTCAAAACCCACTGAACTTCCTGAGGAACCCCCATTGGATTAATGTTTACAGAGAAATCGAATTGTATGTTGTTTCTATAAATGTCTCCACCGTGCATGTCAACACACCTTTCATAAAACAATAAGTACCATAATCGCAGCACATATAAGTTCACAGAGTGCCGCTGTGGCAACCATCAAAATATTAGCTCGTTTTATATCTGCAAGCTCTATATTTCTCACACTGTCACCTATATACTTTTTATCTACTATTTTGCCAAAATAACTGGCTGGTCCTGCAAGCCTAAGACCAAGTGCTCCAGCGCATGCGCTCTCTGTCTGTGCAGAATTTGGGCTTGCATGATTGTATCTATCTCTTCTGAAAATTTTAAATGCATATATGGCACTGTAATTATGTCCAAGAAACAGGCAACTAACAATCATAAGTATTGCGCTTAGTCTAGATGGAATGTAATTAACTACATCATCCAGTTTTGCAGCTGCCTTGCCAAAGTCCATATACTTGTCATTTTTATATCCCACCATGGAATCCATGGTGTTGATTGCCTTGTATACAAGTCCAAGTACAGGGCCTCCAATTACTAGATAAATCATAGGTGCTATAACACCATCTGATGTATTTTCTGCAACAGTCTCAACAGCAGCCTTAATAACACCCTTTTCTGTAAGCTCAGCCGTGTCACGACCTACAATCATAGATACTGCGCTGCGGCCTGACTGCAATCCCTCTTTTTCAAGGGCGGTAGATACTTTCATACTCTCCACCCAAAGAGACTTAGCTGCAAGACAATAGTATGTCATTACAGATTCTATTATAACTCCTAAAAATGAATATACCGTGTATGCGAAGTGAAGTATTAAAAAAGATGTAGCTGCAGTCACTGTAATTACAATAACCACCAGCCACACTCCCATAATTCTTTTTCGCCTTGGAATAGTTTCTATATCAAGACTTCTATCTGCTCTTTTTAAAAATGAATCCGAAAGAGAGCCTATCATAGACCCAATCCATCTTATTGGATGAGGCCAGCCAATTGGATCACCTAAGAAAAGATCTAGGATGAAGCCCGCTATAAACGCCGTCAGATGATAAATCAAATATAAATCCCTCACTATTTTCTATATGATATGAATAATAATCTCCGCCAAAAAGCTGGCTTAAAATTGCCATAATAGTTCCGCCATGACAAATAACAGAAACATTAGTATAGTCAGCGGCCTGCTGAATAATGCTGTAAAAACCTCTAAGTGAACGCTTACTAGCATCCTCTCTGCTTTCCCCACCTGGAAAAGCATCTACGCCTCCCCCATCAATCCATGCCTGATAGTCTGGATTACCGGAAAGCTCCTTGTAATTTTTCCCTTCGAATAATCCAAAATCAGTTTCTCTCAAATCATCTATCAAGATAATATCCTTACCTGGATAAATAATTTTAGCTGTGCGGACACAGCGTACAAGAGGACTAGAAAAAACTATATCTGCCTCTGGATACTTTCTGATATGGATTTCCCTCTCTCCCTCCATGGTCATCTGCTCGTCGGTTATTCCTACATACCGTTTCTCATAATTACCGCTTGTTTTCCCATGGCGAATCAAAGTGATTGTTTTGTCTATCATTTTATCCTCTGTCCTATACCACAAACTACCCTGTGCACCTCTGTAGCTTCCTTAGCTAAAGCAGTAAGAATACTTCCAGTAATTTCACGCCATCTTCTGTCATCTGGCTCTAGTGGTACTACACCGTTACCAATCTCATCTGAGATTATTGCCCATTCTCCTTCTTTTATGATATCTAATATCTCTGCCATTATTGCATCTGGCTTTTTACCTTCATCAAGTCTCTTTTTTACAAAAAGATGAAGCTGATTGAGATACCTGTATTCAGGAAAATTAGCTCTTGCGTATGCAGTTTTACCTTGATAACTTCCACCTATAATAAGAATCATAATTTACCCCAGTTTAGAAAATATAGCTATAGCCACTGCCATCAGAGTTTCAGCAATGCATACAAACCATCCGGCCAGATCCCCTGTGATTCCGCCGAATTTCGTATATGCGGTAAAAACATAATAAACAACTGAAATAACAAGCGCCACAAGTACTGCCGTCCAATAAAACTGAAAAAAGGCTCCTGCCATCAATGCCCACAGAATAAATTGTAGCGCCAAGAAAAATACTACCTTTTTTTCATCTGCAGTCTGAGCACTTGTATTTAATATGCCCTCATTCTTGCCCTTTTTGTATTTGATAACACAAATTCCACTTATTGCTCTGGAAATAAAAAAGGTAAATGTCCAGGCAGTAAATCCAAGCTCATCCATGGAATATATGGCAGAAAATAGGATTATTCCAAGAGTAATTAACCTAATAACTGCAAATGCACCAACATGAGAATCCTTAAGTATCTCAAGGCGCTTTTCCTTGTCACCCCAGGAAGCCAGTGCATCGCTTGTATCCATATATCCATCTACATGAAATCCACCGGTTACGATAACAGGAATAACCAATGCTATTAACGTAAATACGATATAAGAAATATTAAACTCATATGAAAGCTTTTGCCATCCATACTCTAGGGCTCCTATGACAGCGCCTACCCAAGGGAAAAATATCAAATGATATTTCATATCCTTGCTATTCCAGTTAAAACGTGGCATTGGAATCCTAGAATACATGGAAACGGCCACAATAATTGACTTTATAATACTCATAACACTCTACCTTTTTCTTTTATGGGAATAGCTATTCCTACAACTACTTCATATACCTCATCAGCAAGGGCTGAGATTTTTTGGTTAATCTTCCCCAATGCCCTCAGATAGTCCTTTGTCCCCTCATCATATTCTGCGCTATCTTCAAAAACATTGTTAGTGACAATAACTATATTTTTTACCTTTTGATGAAGCTCCTTAACATCCTCCATTATCTTTTTGATGCAATAATCTGAAGGAAAAACCTGCCCATCTCTAAACATCTCATTGGCTACCAGATTGGACATACACTCAAGAAGAATAATGTCCTCCTGCGACAACCGACTATCAGTAGAAAAGTCTCCTGAATCCACCGTTAATACCTCTGGTATAGCATCTGTAATATCAACAGAATGCTCTAAGGTGACAAAATCCTTTCCCGCTCTAAGGTCTCTATGACGCTTCACTCTCTCTTTTGATTCTTCGTCATAGGGAACCATCGTAGCAAGATAATATCTATTTTTGTAATTTGATTTGCATACGTAATCCTCTGCATAAGAAGATTTGCCGCTGCTACTACCACCGTAAATTAATGTAATCATAGTTATTCAAATTTCTCATACTGCTCTACACCGGACTCACCGAATTTAAGCGCATCATGAAATACTGTATCTGTAAGTCTAAGAATCTGAGCCATCATAACGGCTCCAACCCCCTCTCCCACTGCCATATTGGCCTCCAGAACAGTTGGAAGATTTAGCTTGCTTGCAAGCTTTATAGCAACTGGCTCCTTGCTGATGTGAGAAGGAATTAAATAGTCCTTAACATTTTCAAGTAAGCGCTCTGCAACAAGGGCTGACACCTGAGTCAGCATGCCATCGATTATAATCGGCACCTTATAAAGACCTCCACCAATGACAACCCCTGTCATTGCAGCAAGCTCTAAACCGCCAAAATTAGCACATATCTCAACAGGAGAAAGACCAGAATATTTTGAAAGGGCCATAGAAACAACAGCACGCTTTCTGCTAAATCCTTCGTCATCAAGACCTGCGCCACGTCCTGTAACCTGCTCGGCATTTAAATCCAGCAAATATCCAGAAACAACCGCAGCTGATGTGGTATTGCCAATGCCCATCTCGCCAAGTAAAAGTGCTGTATATCCCTGTTCCTTACTCTCCTTAACAAGGTCCATCCCCACCTGTACTGCACGAGAGAATTCCTCTACAGACATAGCAGGCTGCTTAAGAAAATTGCAAGTACCATACTTCACTCTTCTGTTTAAAGTATATGGGACTTCCTTTTCATAATTGATACCCACATCTACTGCCATTATATCAATACCTAGATGTCTAGCCATAGTACCTGCTGTAGTAAGCCCCTTGCCTATATTGGTGGCGCAGATTCTAGTAACCTCCTGACTAGTTTGGGTAACACCCTCCTCCACTATGCCGTGATCACCGCAGCAAACAATAAGTCTCATGTGGGATAAATCAGGAGCTTCAAACCCTTGAATAGCGGCGATTTTAGAATGCAAATCCTCTAAAGCACCAAAGCTATTAATTGGCTTTGATACTCTGTCCCACTCTGATTTAACTTTTTCATAGGCCTCATTATCTAGAGGCTCCACAGAAAGCTTATTCTCTAAAATATCATCAAATAAATATCTAGTTTCCGCCATAGTTTTTCATAGCCTCCACAAATTTATCTACAAATACTGGTGCTGATGGATAATACAAATGAGGGAATCCAATATAGGATGGTCCAACTTTGTGAATACATTGCCAGCTTCTGTTTCCAGTAGGCTTTTTCGCTGTAAATGATGAGCCATTATTATCTGTGTCATAATAGTGGAACTCATGTCCCTTAATTTCAAAGCCCTCAGCTTCTATAGTAACATAGCCGAATCTCACAAGCTTTCCAGTCCAGTAAGCACTACCATTTATGGCACCTATCATATTGTAGGTCTTGTCCTGTTCATTTTTAATATTATCTAAAAGATACATAAAGCCACCGCACTCTGCTAGCATTGGAATACCTCTATCCATGGCTTTTTTTATCTCTGCTTTTATCTGAGTATTTCCCTGTAGAGCAGACAAATAGTTTTCTGGATATCCTCCCCCAAGAAGAATTCCTGATATATTTTCTGGTAAATGATGGTCTCTCAAAGGTGAAAACTCTACAAGCTCCACACCTCTTGCCTGAAGCATTGCAAGATTTTCTCTGTAATAAAAACAGAATGCCTCATCTCTAGCTACTCCAAGACGAAGTTTATTATCGCTAGCCTTAGATGGCTGTACAAAAATTTTTGAAGCAGCCTTAATCTCTGGAACAGTCTTTGATAGTTCAATTATTCCATCAATATCCACCCCATCTAAAACAAGATTCGTCTGCTTCTCAAGTTTTTTATTTATATCATCAATCTCCTGAGGAAGATATAGTCCCAAATGTCGAGAAGATAACTCCACATTTTTTTCTTCAGCAACAGTTCCAAAGCACTTAATATGTAATTCCTCTTCTATGAGGTCAGCAAGCTTTACTCCAAATGCCTTGCTAGTTCTATTTAGGATAACGCCCTTTATAAGATGCTCACGGTCATAATCAAGAAAACCTCTAATCTCTGCCAAGACTGAGCGGCCTGCTCCCTTGGCATCTATAACAAGAATAATAGGTGTCTTTAAAACTCTAGCCAAATCATAAGATGAACCAGTAAGCTCCACTCCGCCTATGCCATCAAAAAGGCCCATAACACCTTCTATAACAGCTATATCACCAGAGAATTCATTTTCAAATAATTCCCTTGTAACATCATCCTCTGTAAAAAACGTATCGAGATTGCCTGATGGAATACCAAGCACATTTCTATGAAACATTGGATCAATATAATCTGGTCCGCATTTAAAGCTGCAAGGATTAAGTCCCCTCTCCTTAAGTGCCCCAAGCAGTCCACATGTAATAGTAGTTTTTCCACTGCCGCTTTTATTGGCAGCAAGCATTATTCTATAGCAATTCATCTAATTAACCCCAAAAGAAACGATGTATACTGGATTTTGTCCCTGCATAAGAGAGTATTCTCCAGCCTTCTTTGACTTGCTAACTGTCACTTGGACAATATCCGCATCGTCGATTTCAAATTTCTTTAATACATTATTTATTTCACTGATTGTCTCTAATGTCACAGCATTAATTACAATTCGTATATGCGTATTTCTACTTATAAGTTCAGATAAAATATCCTCAAGTCTTCCACCACTGCCACCAATAAATACATGAGTAGGCGCTGGCAAATCTCTTATAACATCAGGAGCAGCTCCCTCAACAAGCTCTATATTGGAAGCACTAAATTTCTCAATATTTTTCTTGATAAGACTGCATGCTTCTGGCTTTATCTCAACTGCAAAAACCTTTACTGATGGATCCAAAAGTGCCAATTCCACAGCCACAGAGCCACTTCCACTTCCAATATCATAAATCACAGAATTCTTTGTTGGCTGCAATTTACATACAGAAAGAGCTCTGATTTCCTCTTTGGACATTGGAACCTTGTCTCTAATAAACTGGCTATCCAAAAGAGATGGAGCCAGAATTTTTGGAATAACATTATCATTTTTTATCAAAATGGTAACAAGTCCATCTCTATTAAAGCTTGCACATTTATCTGCTGTAAGCCACTCTACCCTTTCATCCGTGTAGAGATTGGTGCCTACAAATATTTTGAATCTGATACCATACTCTTTTTCAGCAGATACAAGCATCTCACCTATGATGCGTACATCCTTGGCACCAGAGGTAATCACAAAAGTCTTTTTGTTGTGAAGAGCTCCATTTAAAACCTGCAGCTTCCAAGTAGATTCCTTTATTCCATGTGTGCTAAGAATCTCTCCATCCTGCCAATTTTCCTTGGCTCTAGCAGCAATTGCACTAATTGATGAAATGCCCGGAAGAATCCTGGTCTTGCAGAAATTAAGCTCATCAAGTGCCTTTCCAAGTTTTGCTGCACCGCTGTAAAAACCAGTGTCTCCCGAAAGAAGTATTACCACATTTTTGGTGCCATATTTTAAATCAATAGTAATCTGTTGAAGAATTGGAACAATATCCTCTGCCAAATAATGTGGGTACTTTTTAGCCTTAGAATCAAAGCCAACAAGCATTCTAGGAGCGCCAAAAATATAGTCGGCCTCCTCTATTGCCTCAAGTACCTCTCTAGTCTGGCTGGCAGGTCCCATTCCAAAACCTGCAAGAATCACGTTGATTTTATTGTCGAAGCCCTGCTCTGGCATGGCCGCTGTCACTTCATCTGTCTCTTCTAAATCATCAGAATAATCTATCCTAAATAGATTAAACAGCTTGTCTCTCACCTGGTCAAAGGTAAGGCCTTCCACCTTTTCCTGTGGCCTTCTAATAACAAAGCATTTTATTCCAAGGGCTCCTGCTGCCTCTATACGCTCGGCCTCCCCAGAAGCCTGACCGCCCTCTTTTAAAACAAGAATGCTGGCGCCAGATTCTTTTAAAAAAGCCACATTCATAGCCTTTGAAAAAGGACCCTGCATAGCTATAATCTGGCTTCCTTTTAGCCCCTGCTCCTTACAGATTTCAAGACTCTCTATATTAGGGATAACTCGAGCTATTATTCGCTCTCTTAGAGACTCACTCTGACAGAAAACTGGAAGCTCCTTACTTCCTGTAGTAAGAAACACCTTGCCAGTGGTATTTTCAAGGGCTCTAGCCACATCAAGTGCCGAGTCAAAAAAAGTGCACCCACTAACATCCACATTATCTTCTGCTCGCAAGAGGCGATAAAATGGAACAGTTATGTATCTAAATAAGGCGTCCTCAATCTCAGTCTTCACTGCTGTCGCGAAAGGATGAGTGGCATCAATGATTCCATCTGGCTGCTCACACTCAAACATCTCAACCATAGCTGTTGAGTCCAGTCGTCCTGTTCGCACCTCAATATACTCAGACTCTTCTATAGGGTCCTTGCCATAATCTGTAGCAACACAGTATACGCAAAAAATTTCCTTTTTAGCCAAGGTCTGAGCCAAACGCCTTCCTTCTGTAGTTCCACCAAATATAATTACTTTATTCATATTTTATAACCTCTAGGTGTTACAAGCTTATCTGATATTATTCTTGTATTTGAGTTTCCAACAAATACAGTTGTAAACATATTAACCTGAGTACTTTTTAACTCTAAAAGGGTACAAACATGAGAGTTCTGCCCCACTCTTCCAATGTTTTCCACATAGCCACAGGCCCTGTCTTTACTTGCACCTGCCTCCATTAAAATATCGCAGGCTTTCTCAAGATAATCATGCCTTTTTTTGCTGGAAGGATTGTATAAAACAATAGAAAAATCTCCCATAACCGCTGCCTTTAATCTCTTTTCAATCACTTCCCAAGGTGTAAGTAAATCGCTAAGGCTTATAAGGCAAAAATCATGATTAATAGGAGCACCTAAAACTGCTGCCCCAGAAATTGCCGATGTAACGCCAGGAATCACTATGAGATTGTCCTCTGTAAAATCAGAAGAACTATTCATATATTCAGGTAAAAGCTCATACATAGGCGCCGCCATACCATATATGCCTGCATCGCCGCTGCAAATAAATGCAACCGTCTTCCCTTCAAGGGCAAAATCAAAACATGCTCTGCATCGCTCAATTTCTTTTTTCATAGGAGTGGTAAAGAATTCCTTGTTAGGAAAATGTTCCTTAACCAAATCTATATATACTGTATATCCAACGATAACATCAGCTTTCTCCATTGCATTAAATGCATCCTCTGTCATCATTGATTTAAATCCTGGCCCCATGCCAACTATGTATATCTTTCCTGCCATTTTTTCTACCAATCTATAACTACTTTTTCTCGTCTTGCTGCTGCAAGTGTCATTCCATCAAATGCTTTTTTCTCTTTAATGATTGTGGATTCTTCGCCTGCTGCAAGCAGTGCAGACCTCTCACAAACATTTCCTACGCCTACATTTTCTTTTACAAAATCAGATTCATTAAAATCTCCCTCTACTGCCAAAAGCTCATCAGCAGAATAAGTCATAAAAGGAACTCCAAAGTACTGGGCCAGCTTAATAAGCCCAATCTCTGATGCCTTTACATCAATTGATGAAATGGCATACAGATTATCATATAGATATTCCTCATCATATACACTTGTAACAAACTCAAAAAGCTCTTTAAAGGTCTTGCCCTTTTTACATCCAATTCCAAGTGTCAGCCTCTTTGGCACCAGCCACAATCCATCAATATCAAGGTATTCCTGTGTCTCTATGGCATTAAGCTTTTCTCCCTTAAGTGCCTTAGTGGAGACCACTTTAATCATTTCTTTATTTTTAATTTTAAATCCATTTTCTCTGGCGAAAACATCTACCGCAAATACGTTATTAATATCTGTAGCAGTGGTGATTACTGGATTGGAATCTATCTTTTCAGCGATAGCCCTAGCCCAGTCATTAGCTCCTCCAAAATGACCTGACAAAATAGGAATAACATTTAGCCCAAGCTCGTCTGTAACTACTACAGCGGAATCTTTAAGCTTGTTATTTACAAATGGTGCTATAGCTCTAACAGCTATTCCAACAGCTCCTATAAATAAAATAGGCAAATGGTTTTCAAAGGAATCCTGTACCCAATCATTAAGTGACAACTGCTCATTTCTATATTCTGGAATAGCCTTATCCCAATCATCAAATAGTTTTAATGCCAGCTCTTTTCCTGTATCTGTAAAATATGCAACCCTAATAATTTTTTTACTTTTCATAACTCTTTCTATATCCCGTTTCAAAATACGGATCATACAACTTTGATAGAGAATAACCCGCTTTTCCTATTACATCCCCCACTAAAATAACTGCAAATCTATTAATACCATTTTCAGCACCAGTCTTAGCTAGCGTGCCTACTGTACATATAAACTTTTTCTCATCTGGCCAAGAAGCTTTATAAACAATAGCTGCCTTTGTACTAGGAGAATATCCACCTGCAATCAGTCTCTCTTGAAGCTCTTCTAACATACCTGAGCTCAAATAAATAGCCATTGTAGCTCCATGTTTTGCAAAGCTCTCTATAGATTCTTTTTCTGGTACTGCTGTCCTCCCTGCCATTCTAGTAATAATAAGAGACTGGCTGATATCAGGAAGGGTATACTCCAAATTAAGACTAGCTGCTGCACCAAAGCAAGCACTGACTCCTGGACAAGTCTCATACCGTATTCCATGCTCATCTAGTATGTGCATCTGCTCCTGAATGGCTCCATATAGGCTAGGATCACCTGTGTGAAGTCTTACGATTTCTTCCTGCTTCTCATCCCCTTTTATCATAACGTCCATAACCTCATCTAAGGTCATCTTAGAACTGTCATAACAAAAGCAAGAATCTTTGGCGTATCCTAAAAGCTCCTCGTTAACTAAGGAGCCTGTGTAAATAATTGTATCCGCCCTAGTTAATAGTCGCATGCCCCTAACTGTAATCAAATCTGCTGCACCGCAACCTGCTCCCACAAATGTAATCATTTTCTCTGTCCCATCCTTTTAAAGTCATCAAAAAAAGTAAAACTTTTATTTCCAAAAGGCACCTGCTCAATATCCCATTCACCATCATCATGGATTGTTATAAGAGTAGCACCTCTTTGTTCTGTATCTCTTGCTATTCCTGACATAGCCAAATAATCAATACTCATTCCATAAGTAAGCCTAATTCCCTGATACTCAAGGGACATATTGTTATAGTGGTCATGGCCACAGAAAATTGCTTCGGTGCTTTTAAGTTCCTTTGCTGTATCAAATAGTTTACTAGGATACTTAGAACATGACACCTTACCTACTTTAGATTCTTTATTGCTTCCAAAATAATAAGTCACTTCGTCGCTTCTAGCATTGTACAAATCTGCTGCAGTTGCATATTCCTGAAGAGGGATGTGGATAAATATCATAGATGGCACTATGTCTCCTTCTTCATCTTCTAATGCTAGAACTTGATTTTTGTACCACTCCACTTGGTCATCATGAATATAGTCATACTCACTGCTGATACCCTCACCTGTATAGGCGTTAGAATCTATTAGAAACAGCGCCTGTGCCAACGAACCATCCTGATTCTTAAGTTCAATAAGCTGGTTGTTTCTTCCTGTAATATCAGGCTGCACATATGGGTACAAAAGATTCTTGCTTGTATACCAAGACAGGGATTTATACAACTCGTTCAAATCTTTCTTGGATGATGCAGCATAGCTTTCTGTATCATGATTGCCATAGGTAAATGCCCATGGTATTCCAGTATTTCTCATAAAGGCTGCAAACTGCTGAACTGGTGCAGTGTTATTAAATGAAAATGAAGCATATCCTATAGGGAAAACCAAATCACCTGTTACTATTACAAGATCTGGCCTAGTCTCCTCCAAAAGCTGGAATATAGTGTCCAAAGCCTTTAGGTCTTTGTCATAGGAAAGAAAGCTTCCTCCCAAATGTATGTCTGTGAGCTGAAGTATTTTAAAGTCTCCACTTTCCTTAGTAATGGTATAAATACCTGTGCGCTCATCATAAGTTATCTCACTGTGTCCATCGTAAATATTAGGAACATGATTAATGTATGGCTGAGTAAGCCAAATATCTCTAGACAGGAAACTGTAGCCACCTACAACTATTGCAACAATTAAAATCATTGCAACAACCAACCTGTTATATTTTTTCTTTGAATGGGTAAACTGGTTTAACTTAAAGAGGTTAAAGACGAGCGCTATAAAAATGTATAGACCGCTGAAAAACGGTGCACTGTCTATAACAAAGACTTCTTCAAAGTAATAGTATATGCCGCTAGCAACTAGCCAATAAATTAAAGAGAGAATAATAGCTCTCTTGTGAAGCTTTCTAAGAGCCCCAGCATTTTCAAAATTGTGGTTCTTAGAAAACCATCCTACTAATGTGTAATTCTTGATAATGAAAAAAGCTATTACTTCAAAGACTATCAGATTAATATTTATCTTTTCCAGAAACTCAAAAGGCTTTGAGTTGATGCCAATGGAAATAAGTGAAAATCCAAATGAAAACACCCACCCAAAAGCTACTAAGCTCCAGTTAATAAGTCTTCTATTATATCTGTCAAAAAGTCGTATAAAAGGTATAAGTTGCTCGTCTACATTTTCAAGTAATCCTAATGCATTCTTTCTTCTATTGGTTTCAGAAATAATAAGTGCAATAAGAGATACTACAAAAAGCACACCAAAAAGCCATAGAAAACTACGCCTATAGATAAAGGCGTTTAAAAGGAAAATAAAACATCCTATTCCAAGTATTATATTTAGATACAGATGTAGCTTAAACCTTCTGAATCTAGACTTAAAACTCATAACCCCCACCCCTATTTTATACTCAATCACTCATGTAAACATTTTAACATATTTAATGCCCCATGAGACTGTGCTAATATACCAAATTCATTGGAATATAAAATACATTCGATTTTGATTTTACTTCCAGCTCTAAAATTCAAATAGAACACAATCTTTTCTAGTACAATATCCATTGTCTGCTTCAGTAAATGAGCTTCTTTTATGAGATTAAGCGCCTCTTCAGTATTAAGGCAATCAAGTACTTTTCTAGCTAAGTCTGTATCCCCTCCTGCTCTAACCACCTGGGATGCCAAAATCTCCATTCTGGCATCTGCCTCATGGGAATGGGTATTCATAATACCTCCGGCAACCTTTATCAACTTTCCTATATGGCCGGTTATTATCATTCCTTCAAAGCCAAGCTCAATAACTCTATCAACTGTCTCTCCAATAAAATTGGAGCACTTAACGCTAGCTTCCAAATCATAGTCGAAGGTGTCCTTCATAAACTTAAGTCCATAGTTGCCAGGAGTAACCGCAGCGTATTTAAAACCTAAGGCCTTCTTTTGAGAAAGCTCTACATTAATGGTGTCTATAATAGCCTTGTTACTCATAGGCTCCACTATTCCTGTGGTGCCAAGAATTGATATTCCATCTGTTATACCAAGACGAGGGTTAAATGTCTTGCTGGCAAGTTCCACTCCCTCTGGAACGGAAATCACCACATTTAGCTTGCCATTAAAGTCTAGAAGCTTACATACCTCCATAACTTCCTTTTCAATCATCTCTCGTGGGACACTGTTAATAGCTGCATTTCCAACTGGTTGATCAAGTCCTGGCAAAGTAACTCTACCAACTCCCACCCCTCCATCTATAAAAACAGAAGGCTCATTAAATGATTGTTCAAGGGTGTCTTCTGCTATAGAAACAGTGGCAGTCACATGTGCACCTGTTGTAACATCCGGATCGTCTCCTCCATCCTTTATAACAGCGCAAGTAACCTGTCTTTCCTCTCTAATGATGTCAACTATTTTCGCAGCAAACATCACTCCAGCAGGAGTTTCAATTTCTATATTAAGTTTTTCCTGACCGGTCAGAAGCATATAGGCTGCCGCTTTTGCTGCTGCCGCTGAACAGCTTCCAGTTGTAAACCCCTTTCTCATGAAAAGCTCCTATTTATCTATGTTATAAAGTATCGCATTTACGATAGCTGCCGCTATATTGCTACCACCTTTTCTGCCTTTATTAATAATAAAAGGTACATTGGAATTTAAAAATAGTTCCTTTGCTGCCACCACATTTACAAATCCAACAGGAACTCCTATGACAAACTCAGGTGTGAATTTTCCTGATTCCATCATCTCATGAAGTTGGATTAGAGCTGTTGGAGCATTGCCAATTGCAAATATAACTGGTACATCAAGAGCTGCCGCTCTTTCCATAGAAACAGTGGCCCTAGTAACCTGTCTTTCCTTGGCTTCTTTTGCCACATCCTCATCAGCCATAAAACAATGTACCTGACCGCCATACTCAGCCAACTTTTTCTTGTTAATTCCTGAAAGAGCCATATTGGTATCCGTCACAATGTGCGCCCCATTTTTAATAAGCTCCTTAGCTCTTGCTATGGCCCCATCAGAATATGTCATAGTTGATGCATAATCAAAATCTGCACTGGTATGAATGACTCTTTTTGTAATTGGCTCCTGTTCTTCAGGAATGGAAATTCCCATTTTACTAAGCTCTTCCGAAATAATCTCAAAGCTTCGCTTTTCTATTTCTGAAGGAAGAATAAAATCTATTTTCATATTATCCTCATCTGATTAAATTATTTGGTAGGCAAATCAAGAAGATTTCTGATAAGTGACATATCTAGATTCTCTCTAACAATGTCTGCCAGCTTATCATACTCTCCATCCTTAAATGCCTGATAATCAAAAGCGGTATCACCTATACTTACGCCCTTATTTTTTGCCAACTGACTAACAAGCTTAAAGGCGATGTCCTCATTATCAAAAATCCCATGTACATATGTACCAAAGAGATTGTCCTTTTGCAGAAGAATAATCTGTCCTTCGTCATCTCGTTCTACTAGAAGTCCATCATAATCTCTGTCATCAGATACAAAAAGTTCACTGCTTCCATTATGAATCTCATATCCAACAAACTCTTCATTAGATAAACTCTGAAAAACTCCTGTCATATCATCAAAGCAATCCTCAGTCTGACTTCGATGCTTCATAGACTGAAGCTCTGTTTTAATAGGGAACAAATCAAGACCAAGAATATTGTCTATATTCTCATTTTCAATTCCCTCTGGATCTGAAATCTCCTGTCCCATCATCTGGAATCCACCACAGATTCCTATCACAGGTTTGTCCATAGCAAATCTTTTTATTGCCGGTTCAAAACCTGATGTCCTAAGCCAGTTCATATCACCGATAGTGTTTTTACTGCCAGGGATAATTACCATATCTGCCCCTTCAAGGTCCCTTGGATTTGAAGCAAAAGAAACACTCACACCAGGGATACTCTCGAAAGGTGCTACATCTGTAAAATTTGAAATACGTGGTAAACGCACCACGGCAATCTCAACCCTATTTACGTCCTGCCCATAATCAAATTCATTTCCAAGTCTTTCACTAAGGCTATCCTCATCATCTATCATCAGATGAGCGTATGGAATAGTTCCAACAACAGGCACATGTCCTCTCTCCTCAAGCATATCTATTCCTGAATCAAGAAGGCTCTTGTCTCCTCTAAACTTATTTATTATCAAGCCCTTTACTCTAGCCCTCTCATCAGGCTCCAAAAGCTCTAATGTACCTAAAAGCTGAGCAAACACTCCGCCTCTATCAATATCTCCAACAAGGAGAACCGGAGCATCTACAAGCTTTGCCATACCCATATTAACTATATCATCCGACTTTAGATTAATCTCAGCTGGAGAGCCAGCTCCTTCGATTACAATTACATCCGCCCATTCTTCTAATTTATGATAGGCCTGAAGAATGTCAGGAATCAGCTTTTTCTTGTAGGCAAAGTAATCCCTTGCAGACATATTTCCAATGGCCTCGCCATTTACAATCACCTGGCTGCCAATATCATTGGTAGGTTTCAGCAAAATCGGATTCATATAGACACTAGGCTCCACACCGGCGCACTCTGCCTGCATAGCCTGAGCCCTACCAAGTTCCAATCCATCCTTGGTGACAAATGAATTAAGAGCCATATTTTGTGATTTAAAGGGAGCCACCTTAAAACCATCCTGTTTTAAAACTCTACAAAGGCCACCAACCAGCAGGCTTTTGCCTACATTTGACATGGTGCCTTGAATCATAATTACTTTTGACATAATACTCTCTTTAATGAATTAGAATAATCAATCAAACCTGTTGCAAGCATATTACTTTCATCAAGTGACATATGATAAAGTGCAGCAAGATTTTCTCCTGTTAAAATCTCATCTGGTGCACCGATTTTAAATACTTTTCCATCTGACACTGCAACTACTTTATCTGCAACAGCAGGAACAAATTCCAGCTCGTGAATAGACATTAAAACTGCAATGTTTTTCTCCTTTGCAAGATTTTTTATTACAGATAAAATATCTATCTTGAACTGTATATCAAGAAATGAAGTAGGCTCATCAAGAATCAAAATCTCAGGCTCCTGACAAATAGCTCGAGCCAGCATTACTCTCTGCCTTTGGCCATCACTTACCTTGGAGAAATCCTTGTCAGCCACCTCACCTGCTCCAACCAAATCAATTGCTTGTTTTACAATCTCTATATCGTTCTTGGATAAAATCCCAAGTCGACCAGTATAGGGATATCTACCGGTAGATACTACATCAAAGCAACTCATAAGCTCTGGGTGGATTCTTTCAGTAGAAACCATAGAAAGCTTTTTAGCTAAATTATCTTCTGAAATGTCTTCCTCATCCTCGCCCAAAATAACAATCTTGCCATCCATCTTCCTAATCTGTCTTGTAATTGTTTTTAAAACAGTAGATTTACCGGCGCCATTTGGACCTATAAGGGCAACTATTTCTCCAGAATTCACAGTTAGATTAACATTTTCAATTACTGGGCTCTTATAACCCACTACCAAAGATTCTAAATCTATGCTACTAACCATGTGAAACCTCTTTACGTTTAATAAGTAGATAAATAACTATAGGCGACAGGCCTATTGCCGTAACAGCACTGATACTAATCTCTCTCGGTGAAAAAGCACTTCTTGCAATTCCATCACATAAAAGTGTAATTATAGCTCCTCCGAAAAAGCAACCTGGAATCATAACAATTGGCCTTGATGTTTTCAAAATTGTTCTCATAATATGTGGCACTGCTATTCCTACAAAAGAAATAGGCCCAGCAAAAGCTGTAACAGTGGCTGATAGAATGCTAGAAAGTAAAATCAAAAGAATTCGAAGATGCTTTATATTTACTCCCATATTTCTAGCATAGCTCTCTCCTAACTGATAAGCACCAATAGGCTTTGAGAGCACAAATGAAAAAATCAAAGTGACAATCACAATGATTGCGGAAATTGCAACATCTTCCCAACTGATTCCTGAAAAGCTTCCAAGGGACCAGTTGTGAAGGTTCACAATATTTGTATCATCCGCAAATGCGATAATAAATTCTGTAATTGCAGAACAAAGATAACCGATCATAACACCGCAAACTACAAGCAACGACATATTCTTTACCTTGTTGGATAAAAGCATTACTATCCCCATGGCAATCAATGAACCTATGAAGGCCGCAGCTACCATTCCAAGGGCGCTTATATATCTTCCCTGGCTAAGCATGAATACCATAACAAGAGCAACAATGAGTTTGGCCCCTGATGAAATACCTAGCACATAAGGTCCTGCAATTGGATTTCCAAAGAATATTTGAAGTAAAAAGCCTGAAACCGAAAGGGCTCCACCAAGTAGGATAGCTGCAGTTATTCTAGGCAATCTAATAGACACTACTATTCTTCCAAGATGCACATCACCTGGATTTAATAAAGAAACAAATATTTCCTTTAAGGTGATATCTGCACTTCCCCAACCTAGGCAAACAAAGAAAAGCCCTACAAGAAGGATAAACATAACTGCCATTATGGTTATAAACTTTCTACTATTATTCTCCACTATTTTACTCCTTAAGTTTGAAAAGGTGTTGAAGGGAGCCACTCTCCCCAGTTAAAATAATGTGTACATCTTCTATAAATTCTGCCACATCAGAGCTTTGTTGAAAATAGCCTTTAGAAAGGCAATAAACATTTCCGGACTTTACAGCCTTAAAATCCTTAAGAACTTCAGACTTTTTTATAAGCTCATCTATGGATTTAATTTCACCTTCAATTGTACTGTTGTAAATCAATACATCAGCATCAACAGCTTCCACATAAAAATCTTCCATAGTAATTTTCATAGTGGAAAGTGCGTTATCTTCTGAAACTGAAATATTCGCAGGCACATAGCTACCGCCTGCCATCTCTATCATAGATGTGATGTAGTCTCCTGGCTTTCTAATAGAAATCATGCCGTTTGAGTCTATTGAAAAAACTGCCACCTTTAGCCCCGTGCTCTCCACCTCTGAAATAGCTTTTGCCCTTGCCTTCTGCTCTTCAAAAGCTGTATTTGCCTCATCCTCTTTACCGTACAAGAGGCCATAAAGCTTTATCCATTCCAATCGTCCTAAAGGATTAGTCTCATAGCTAGAGCGTTCCACCATAACAGATATTCCAAGACTTTCTAACTTTTCTTTCACTTCTGGATTGTGGTAAATCATGGTATTTTCGATGGCAAAATTACATTTTTCTGATATTAAAAGCTCGTAATCAGGGGCAGAATATTTGCCAGCATAGAGAATATCACCTGAACTCATCTTTTCTTTTGCTTCTTTAATATACCAATCAGCCTCATCTGTTCCTGAAAACCTAATATTATCAAGGCCATCAATGGAAGCCATTAAATCCATAACAGAGGTAGAAACAAGATATGTCTTATCCAAATTTTCAAGTAAGGTAACATTATCAGAAACTCCAGAAGGCTTTTTGCCACTTTCACTAATCATGAAATATTGGCGGCTGCCCTCCTTGCCTATAGTGATGAGAGTATATTTGTCCCCCGCCTCATCCTCATAATAGGAAACTGAATATTCTTTGGCATAATCAAGGGGCATAGATGACACATATTCTAGGTCACCAAGTGTTACCTCTCCTGCATCCTCCACACCGGAATTTGTAGTGATAGCATCAACTATGTGATTAACCTCTGGACTGATAACCGTAATAGTGTACTCAATCTCATGAGGTGTACTCATAGCTGTAGTATCACCGATGACCTTAAATGGCTCATCAAAGTTTTCAAATGGTATGGTAAATACGGAATTCTCACCAACAGCTGCCTCATTGTCATAGCGATTATCATCTACAATCATGTAATCGTAGTTAGGGCTGGACCAAACAAGCTCTACCTTTTTATCTCCTGACTCAATAGTAACATTAGCTGGAGAATTAACTGTAGCCTTGCCGCTTCCTCCCTCAAGATTCACATAACAAGAATAAATACCATCAGAAATCTTGTTTTCAGTTTTAAAAAATATTTGTTTAATAAAAAAGCCGCAGGCTGCTAAGCAAGCCAGCAGCACTGCAGCTTTAAGTATTTTAGTTCGCTTCATATGTAACCTTTACTTTATGATCGTACCATGTGCCCTTTGAACCTAAGAGCGCCACATCATACTCCTCATTTAAAACTGGAACTGGCACATCAAAACCATATACTGTCTCAGTCATTCCATCATCATAGGTGACCTCATCCTCTGTATAGTTAAGCCAGTTAGCCTCATCAGATTCTGCATCTGCAGCAAGACCCACATAAAGATTAATGATGCCTGTTCCTGCAAGAGTGATATGAACTGTTCCAACACCATCCTTAACAGTAAGGGTAGCCTTGTCATCAAGAGTCTCATTAACATGGAACATGCTACTGTCAGTTGTAAACTCAACAGTGTATTCACCATCTTCTAAATCAAGCTTTGCAACTTCTGCGTCTTCAACATCAGCAGGAGCCTCTTCTGGCTCTGCGACTTCTGCCTCAGCCTCTGCAGCTACTTCTGACTCAGCAACAGCTGGCTCCTTAGCCTTATCGCCACAAGCAACTACTGACAACGCCATAGCTGCCACAAGAACTAAACTAAAAATCTTCTTTTTCATTATTAAAAAATCTCCGTAAGTAATATAGATTCATGCAGGCTAAGCCTGCATGAATTTTTATGTCAAAACAATTAAGCTGCTTTAACTCTATTATTTGATTGCATCAGCTGTGTGAGCTACATAAACCTTCTGAACAGCCTCAATCTCACCAAGACCAGCAATCTGGCACTCTACTGACTCAAAGCTGCCATCTGCAAGGAACATTGACTTCCATGAGTCATCCTCATCACCAGCCATATCGTTGTTAGCATGATCGCCAGCAACAACCATAAGTGGGCGGATTACAACCTTTGTATAACCTGCATCCTTTACAGCTGCAATAACATTCTCACAAGCTGTCTCCTCAGGCTCGCCCTCAACTGTACCAATAAATACATTATCATAACCAAGGTCATTCATCTGTGTCTGCATCTGAGAATATGTAACCTTAGCTGTATGGCTTGTACCATGTCCCATGAATACAAATGCAACGCCCTCTTCAGCTGCAGCATCTAAAGAATCATACTCTGTCTCAGAAACTGCTTGGTCAACAACAGCCTTAGCAACTGTTTCCTTATCAGAATTTGTCTCTGCAGCATCTGCACCTACCTCACCAAGAAGTGGCTCAGCAATCTCTACAGAATCAAAGTTATCAGCGTATGCCTCAACTGCCTCTACAAGATCATCATACTCTGCACCATGCATAAGATGTGTAGGCTGAACAACAAGATTCTTAACACCATTTGCAACTGCTCTATCAAGAGCCTGCTCTACGTTATCAATCTTCTCATTGTCACGTGCCTGAATATGATTAATGATAATCTGTGATGTAAAAGCACGACGTACTGACCAATCTGGATTAGCCTCTGCAACAGCCTTCTCAATACCACCGATATCCTGAACACGGCTTGTGTTAAATGAAGTACCAAAACTTACAACAAGAATCTCATTCTCACCAATCTCATCCTGATTTAAAGGATCATCCTGGCTTGCATCACCTGTATCTCTACCAAAGTAATCTGGATCTGCATTCTCACCTTCTACAAGCTCCTTCTGCGCATCTGTAAGGGCATCCCATGCCTCTTTTGCAGCTGCACACTGAGCATCTGTCTCATCTGTACGCTCCTGAACATAAATAGCATCAATAAGCGCTGCACAATTATCTGCTGCCACCTGATCTGCATCCTCCTCAGTTGTCTCTACTACCTCTTCTGTAGCATCCTCATTTGCTGCTGTATCAGCCTTTTGTCCACAAGCTGAAAATGCCATACTTGCACTCATAACAAGTGCTAAGCCCAAAGCTAGTTTCTTCTTCATGTCTTTCATTTCCTCCATTTTCTCGCGGACATATAAATCAAAAGGATCGCATAAAGCGACCCTAATTCACAAAAACATGAATTAAGATTCGAAAGTCCGCAAATCTTTAATTATAAAGAATAGGCAGGTCTCCTGACTTCGATCAACATCCGCTCTCTCTTCCCAATTACTCAGTGACATGAAAGCAGACTCCCTAACACAGTGACGGCTTCGCTCTGGATTCTCACCAGATTCCCTTTTCACCCATGCTCTCCATGGGCACCTAATCCATATGAAACTATTAAATTCAGCAACAACTTAGCACATTTATACCCCTCTGTCAAACCTCCTTCCCCGCCTCCGAGGGCAGGGGGCCAGGGCCTAGCTTTACAGAATTGGATTTGCTGTGAAGCCCAGCGCCATTTAATTATAGCCTCGGAATCCTTTGCCTATGATCTCGCTGCTGTTTGTGATGGCAATAAATGCGCTAGGCTGATTTCTGCGGATAAAATTTTTAAGCTCAACAGCCTGTTGTCTTTTTAATATGGTGAGTACTACGGTCTTTTCCTGGTGGCCGTATGCACCTACAGCCTTGTAGACTGTGGCACCCTTGCCTAGGTCTTTCATGATGAAGTTTACGATAGGCTCTGGGTCGTTACATATAATAGTAAAGTATTTGGCAAGATTAATGTTTTCAATGGTCTCATCAACAACTAGAGACTTGGCAAGAAGGCCTACTAGAGAAAAGAGACCTGTCTCTACGTTGAATACTAGGCATGCACTGATTACGATAAATACGTCAGACATGAATAGCGCTGTACCTATATCTACTTTGGTGTATTTCTTGAGAATCATGGCTACAATATCAGTACCACCTGATGATGCACCAAGATTGAAAAATACTGCAGAGGCAAATGCAGGAAGTGCAATTGCAAACATAAGCTCAAGTACTGGCTGATTTGTAAGAGGTCCATCCATTGGTTGAATATGCTCTAAGATGCTTGGTCCAAAGGATACGAGCAATGTAATATAGGTAGTTTTTACTCCAAAATTCTTGCCAAAAACTACAAATCCTAAGATTAACAGAACAATGTTTATAACCAGGTTAATGTAACCAGGTGTCTGAGGCAAAAGCTCAGACAGCACAATAGAAAGACCACTGACTCCACCAAATGAAAAGTGATTCGGGAATTTAAAGAAGTAAATACCGATTACCATCACGATAGAAGCTATGGTAAACATAATGTATTCGTATATTTGTTGCTTATACTTGTATATCCTATGTATCATACTTTCCTCAACCCTTTTGGATAATGATTTTTAATCTGACCTTTTACGGTCTTACCCCAACCAATAGAATATCCGTCCACTGTAATAAGTGTCCATCCGTCTGACACATCTCCCATTAATAACTGGCCCTTAAGATAGTCCTCGATTTCTTTGCTATCTGAAGAAACATTAAAGCTGCGCTTTACCTCATCAGCTTTTAGTGCAAGTGCCAGAGCATGACTTGGCTCAAATCTGTTTTTCTTGAGAGTGCCGAGAAATAAGCCTCCTCTTAACACATGAAGTCCCTCAAAATCAGGACAACTATCTGGCAGCATGTAAAGTAAGTCGCCAAGAAGTAGCAAATTATCCCGCCATTTGTCCACCAATGTGTCCTTAATAAATATTAAATAGTCATTTAATATTTTATCATTAATTTTCTTAAAGCTAAAGGTCTCTCGTTCAGCTTTACAGTCCTCTGCCCTATTTTCAGGATCAGCTTTTTCAAGTAAAGCCGCATAGTGACCCTCTCCCTCTACCTCATGAGGCCAAAGTCTCTTTTCTTCGATGAGAGTCATATCTGGGTGACGACTAATGAAGGAAGCAACAGCTTCCTCATCCTCCAGCTTCGCAAAAGTGCAGGTACTATAACAGATTCGACCTCCTGGTATAAGCATTTCATAGGCTCTATCCAAAATCTCAGCCTGGCGAGCTGCGCACATCTCAACAGATTCAAGAGACCACTCAGCGCAAGCATCATGATTCTTTCTAAACATGCCCTCTCCTGAACATGGGGCATCGACCATAATCTTATCGAAATACTCTGGGAATTTTGTAGCTAGCTTATCTGGATATTCAGAAGTGACAATGGCATTTCTAATACCAAGTCTTTCCACATTCTCAGATAGAATCTTAGCGCGATTTTTCATTGGCTCGTTGGATACAAGTATTCCCTGTCCATTCAAATAGCCTGCTATCTGGGTGGACTTGCCTCCTGGCGCTGCGCAAAGATCAAGACAAAAATCCCCTGGCTTTGGCGCAAGCATCTCTACTGGAAGCTGAGCCGATGCATCCTGAATATAATAAATTCCGCCATGGTGATAAGGATGTACTCCAGGACGGCTATTTTCATCATCATAGTAATAGCCATTAGGGCTCCACTTAACAGGGCCTGTCAGCATATCCTTAATTTTTTCTATAGCTTTGTCATCTGCCTTAATAGGATTAAATCGAAGGGCTGATATTTTGCTCTTCTCATAAGAACGCAAAAACGCATGGAAGTCAGGACCAAGGTCCTGCTCCATGCGATTAATAAAATCAATTGGTAAAAAAGATGTATCCATTTACATACGCTCCGGTGCATTAAAGCCGAGAAGTTCGATAGCCTTTTCAAGCACACCTCTTGTAAGCCATAAGAGCTTCAAGTAGCTAGCCTTAACAGCTTCATCCTCTTCAGCCAAAATCTTAGTATCATGGTAAAATCTGTTGAAAGCATTTGCTAAATCGTAAATGTAAGCACAAATCTTGTGAGGAGCCATCTCTTCATATGCTGAAGAAAGAGCAGCCATAAACTTAGTAAGTTCGAGCTGAAGGGCTCTCTCTGAATCTGAGTGTGCAGGAAGAATCGCTCCATCGAAGCTGCTTACTCCTGCCTTTGTAAGAATTGACTTACATCTAACAATTGTATAAAGGATATATGGACCTGTATTACCCTCAGCGGATGTAAATCTATCAATATCAAAGATGTAATCCTTTGAAGCCTGGTTAGAAAGGTCGCCATATTTAACAGCTGAAAGACCAACAATAGCTGCTGTCTTCGCAGCATCCTCATCATTCATTGTGCCATTTTCTTTAATCTTCTCAAGCATCTTGTCCTCAACTTCCTGAAGAAGATACTCAAGTCTCATAACGCCACCCTGACGTGTCTTAAATGGCTTACCATCCTTACCATTCATAGTACCAAAACCTACGAAGTAAAGATTAGTAGAATCAGGAACAATACCTGTCTTCTTTGCACATCTAAATACCTGTGTAAAGTAAAGCTCCTGTCTCTTATCTACTACGTATACGATAGAATCTGGATTGTAATCCTTCATTCTCCAAACCATAGTAGCAAGATCTGTTGTATTGTATAGTGAAGCTCCATCTGACTTAAGAATCATACAAGGTGGAACCTCTTTTGTATCAGTCTCTTCCTTAACATCTACAACAAGTGCGCCCTCCGAAATATAAGCGAACCCATCGTCCTTCATCTTCTGAACCATATCAGGAATGTAAGGCTGAGCATCTGACTCACCCTTCCACAAATCAAAGGTAACATCAAGCTTCTCATAATTACGTTTCAAGTCATTAACAGAAACATTAAGGATATGAGATAAAAGCGCCTGATATCCTCTTCTGCCGTGCTGAAGCTCAAAGGTAGCCTTTAATGCAGCCTCCTTATAAGCCTCATCTTCCTTAGACTTACCAGAAGCACATGGATAAATCTCCTCAAGCTCAGAAATAGTAAATGGAGCCTCTGTTGGATACTCGCCATCATAATTCTCATCAAAATATACAAGCTCAGGCTTACGAAGCTTTAACTCCGTAATGATAAGGCCCATCTGAAGACCCCAGTCACCAAGATGCACATCACCGATAACCTCATCACCCATAAAACGAGCTGTACGCTTAATTGACTCACCAATAATAGCTGAACGAAGGTGACCAACATGAAGTGGCTTAGCTACATTTGGTCCGCCATAATCAATCATAACCTTTTTAGGTGAAGAAACTTTGTCTACTCCAAAGCGCTCACTATCATCAGCCATAGCCGAAACGAAATCAGAAATGAATTCATCCGACAAATTCATATTAATAAATCCTGGAGGACATGCCTCACACTTAGAAAACATAGAATTAGCAGAAAGCTTCTCCACTACTTCATTTGCAATAGCAATAGGAGCCTTCTTGTATTCCTTGGCAGCTGCCATAGCACCATTACACTGGAACTGGCAAAGGTCTGGTCTATTGGAAAGCGAAACCATACCGTACTTCTCGTCATAGCCCGCAGCCTTAAAGCCGTCAACTACAACCTCCTTAATCTGCATAAGAATCTCTTTCATCGTATCCTCCATCTATAAATAATCACAATATTTTATACAAACTCACGGAGAGAAATTATAACACAAAACCCATGTTTCCACAATCTCCCATCCACTTTATCTTCCCCGCCTCCACCTGCCGGCAGCCCAGGTCCTTGATTAGAAAGGCAGCAGGTGGGCTGGCAACGAAAAGTGGATAAATGTGGAAACATGGGTTTTATTTTTTTCGTAAGGTTTTATAATGAGTTTATATAAAATACGATTAAGGAGATTCTATTATGTTGGAAATTGGAATGAAGGGGTCAGCCGAGACTGTTGTGACAATTGATAATACTGCAAAAGCTTTTACTAGTGGGGCCCTGGAGGTTTTTGCTACTCCTGCCATGATTTCTTTGATGGAGGAGACTTGCTGGAAGATGATTCAGCCAGAGCTTGAAGAGGGACTTGGTTCTGTAGGAACTAAGGTTAATGTGAGCCATACGGCACCTAGTGCCATTGGAAAAACTGTTGCGTGCGAAGCCACTTTGATTGAGATTGATGGAAGAAGACTTACTTTTGAAGTTGTTTGCTCAGATGAAAACGGTATGGTTGGTATGGGTACACATGAGAGATTCATTATAAACAATGAGAAGTTTATGGCAAAAGCTGAAGGCAAGCAATAACTATATTTGACATTTAAAAAGGCACCGCTAATGCGGTGCCATAATTTTTGATTAAATTACTTTTTGATTGAGCTCATGAAGTCTGGCATTTTGATGTTAAGCTCAGGTACGCTGCTCTCTGTAGGTGCTGTAGGAGTAACTGGTCTCTGAACTGGATTTGGAGTAACTGGTCTGTTAACAACTGGTGGTGTATTAGTAACACCTGCCTGACTAGCTGGAGCTGCATTTCTCATACCTGCAAGCATATCTGCTCCGCTTGGCTTAGGCTGTGAATTGTATAACATACCTGTAGATGAACGGAATGAACCTGCTGGTGTAGCAGCTGGCTCTCCAAGTCCTGTTGCAATAACTGTAACAGATACTTCGTCGTCCATATTCTCATCAACTGTGATACCAAGAATGATGTTAGCATCAGCGCCAGTCATATCCTGAACGTATGATGTAGCCTCATTAGCATCGTTAAGTCCAACATCACCACAGATGTTAACGATAACATCAGTAGCACCCTGAATGCTTGTCTCAAGGAGTGGAGAAGCAACAGCAGCCTTAACAGCCTCAAGTGCCTTCTCATCGCCCTTAGCTGAACCGATACCTACATGTGCTAATCCCTTGTCCTTCATAACTGTCTGAACATCAGCGAAGTCAAGGTTAATAAGTGAATTCTTAGTAATAAGATCTGTGATACCCTGTACAGACTGGTGAAGAACCTGATCAGCCATTCTAAAGCTCTCACCGATGCCCATAGACTTGTTACAAATCTCAACAAGCTTCTGGTTAGGGATAACGATAAGTGTATCTACACTCTCCTTAAGTCTCTCAATACCGTTAAGTGCATTGTTCATACGAGGCTTTCCTTCGAACTGGAAAGGCTTAGTAACAATACCTACAGTAAGGATACCCTGTTCCTTAGCGATTCTAGCTACAACTGGAGCAGCACCTGTACCAGTACCACCACCCATACCACATGTGATGAATACCATATCAGCGCCCTTAATAGCTGCAGAAATATCCTCTGCGCTCTCCTCAGCAGACTTCTGGCCTACCTCAGGGTTAGCACCTGCGCCCTTTCCACCTGTAGTTTTCTCGCCTATAGCTAAAAGAGTAGGCGCCTTGCATAAATCAAGTGCCTGCTTATCAGTGTTGATTCCAATAAACTCAACTCCCCCAATACCCTCTTCAACCATACGCTTTACTGCATTGTTGCCAGCTCCGCCGACGCCTACAACAATGATTCTGACAGGAGCACCTGTCTCGTCAGTCGTAATGTTAATCAAAACCATATCCTCCTTTTTATTAAACCTCTAAGGGAGGTCGAAAAATCTCTAATACCAAAAACAGAGCTACGAAGAGATACTCTCCGCCTCTTATACAAAATACTATTATAATATTATAGTTTTTCGACCTATTACGCAACCGTTTTTTATCAAAAATATGATTTTATTGCTCAGCCTCAGTATCTTTTTCAAATACAATATCTGTATTTTGATTTGAATAATTCTCTAGATGTAGTGTACCTTGCAATCCTTCTATCTTAGGAAGAATCAGCATCACTCGCTCAATCTTCTCCTCTAGATAAGAGCGATTACCAAGAGAAATATTATAAGTGTCATATACAAGTGTAATGTGATTATTTTCGTCGTAAGAAATCACATTAGGCATCAGAGAATTCTTCTTTAATATTTTAATTAGAGATGTCAGATAGCCTACCTGATCCGAACCAATAGAAAGCTTATCCCCCACCTTGGGCTCATCACAGGTAACGCCCTCGATTTTCATGTAGCCACGTTCAATGTAGGTCTCACTAATCTCCGCTATTTTTCCATCGTAGTTAAAATAGACGTATTTGCCGTCATCCTGAGTCATATATCCTAAAATTGCCTTTTCCTTGCAGACAATATTAATAGAATGCATGCCAGTAATCTGCACATCAAATTTTTCAATAAACTCTGCATCTCCCTTAGGAAAAAGCTTATTTTTCAGGAAAACATAAATTGTATTTGTTGAATACTCATCATCTAAAATGTAATCAGAGACTTCCTCAGAAGTATAAAGATCCGTTCCTTCAACAGTAACTTTCTTAAGAGGACAAAGAAAATATGCCGAAACGCCTATAATCGCCACTAGTATTACAATCGCGAGAACAAATTCAATTATGGCAAGCACAAAGCCTTTATTTCTACGCTTTTTTTTGCGCCTAGACATCCTCATCCTCCTCAAACTCCATGTTCTTAGAAACACTAAGAGCTAATCCTAGTTCTGTAAGCAAAATAGCAACTGACGTACCACCATAACTGATAAGTGGCAAAGTAACGCCTGTATTTGGAATCGAATTTGTAACAACGGCGATATTTAGGACTACCTGAAGGGCAATATGTGCCATGATCCCCACGCAAATATATGAACCAAACATATCCTTTGCATGGTTAGCAATATAAAGCAATCTATAAAGCATAAGAATATAAAGCAATATGATACATACTGCGCCAAATACTCCAAGCTCCTCGCAAATAATAGAAAATATCATATCATTTTGAGCCTCAGGCACGATGTATTTTTGCATACTACCGCCAAGTCCCTTGCCGAAAAGTCCGCCGCTACCGATAGCATATAATCCCTGTAATATCTGGAATCCGTTGCTATCAATAAAATCTTCTGGATGAAGCCAAGCACCAATTCGACCTGCTCGGTAACTCTCAAAAGCGATATAAACTACAATAAGGGAAAAACCTGCAGCTGCAAGTCCCACAAAATACCCATACTTAGGAGATGCAATAAATACCATTACGAATGCAATACCTAAAATAATAACAGCTGTAGAAAGGTTACTATATGCGACAATAGTAAATATTGGAATAACAAGCGCTATTGTCATAATAGAGCCCTGAAATGTCCTCTGGGCCTTAGGTGCACGGTCAATGATACTTGCAATAAGCAAAATAACTGCCACCTTAGCAAGCTCTGATGGCTGAAATGAAACACCACCAATACGCAGCCATCTAGTGGAATCATTGATAGTTGTACCTGCAAAAATAACAAGGATACAAAGTGCTGTGGCTCCTAAGTAGATTGGCCACACAAGGGCTGACCATCTTCTATAGTCGATTTTAGTAGAAAAAAACATGCCAACAAAACCTAAAGCCGCGGCGCTCGCCTGCTTTTTAAGATAAAAAACAGAATTGCCCATTTTAAGAGATGCAGCATAAGCTGAGGTACTATAAAGCATAACTAGTCCAAAAGCCAGAATAAAGATAACGATTAATAGCAATGTATAATCGAAATTCAAAAGTTTTTTAATTTTCTTTCTCTGCCTAGCCTCCTGCCTGTATGCAGCAAGCTCTCTGTCTTTAGCCATAAACTCTATCCCCACTCTTTTAAACTAGGTAATAAGCAAACACGCATAAGAAAATTGTCACTGTTGTAAACACTGCAACCACCTTGACCTCAGACCATCCGCCAAGCTCGTAGTGATGATGGATAGGTGCCATTCTAAAAATACGCTTTCCTCCTGTCATCTTGAAGTATCCTACTTGCAAAATAACAGAGAGAACCTCTACAAGGTAGATAAGTGCAACTAAAATAATAAATATAGGCATCTGTAAAACGTAAGCTGTACTTACTACAAATCCGCCTAATGCAAGGGAGCCTGTATCTCCCATGAAAATCTTTGCAGGATGAACGTTAAACATTAAAAATCCAAAAAGAGCGCCCATCATTCCAGCGATAGCCGGAGTAATACCTGAACCAAGTGTTAAGGAAACAACACCCCAGAAACCTGCAATAGCAAGAGTTACAGATGTAGCAAGTCCATCAAGTCCATCTGTAAAATTAGAACCATTAACTGTTCCAAGTACTGCTAAAAACAAAAGTGGAACGCTAAGCCATCCTATATCTACAAACGCTCTAGTACAAGGAATTCTAAGCTCCATAGAAATATTTGAAAACTTTATCATATATACAGCAAAGCCTGTTGTAAGAAGAAGCTGTCCCGCCATCTTCTGCCAAGCCTTGAGACCATCAGAGCTCTTCTTGATAGCCTTCAAGAAATCATCGATAAAGCCAAGGATACCAAATCCTAATGTAAGGAAAAGAATTGGATAAATCTCCTTGCAATCAGCTGCATAGTAAAATCCTACAACTGCAAATCCTATAAGAATCATTATGCCACCCATAGATGGTGTACCATTTTTAAGCTTGTGCTCCTTGATATACTCTCTTTCAGTATTTCCCATTTTTAATCTGCGAAGAACAGGAATAACAAAAGGTGAAATAACACAAACTATAACAAACGAAACCAACATAGGTAAAAAAACTTGTAACATAATATAACTCCAATTTCCAGTAGTCTAAGACTACATATTCTTATTAATTATTTTATTCTTGAACATCTGGCTCTGGAACTGCCTCCGGATTAGCTTCAGGAGCCTCTGTCTCAGGTGTATCGTCTGTGGCCTCCTCAACAGGCGCCTGAGCCTGCTCTGTAAGACTGGCTGCAGCCTCTGCCTCCTCCTCTTCTGAAAGGGAAGACTCAACTCCCATATATGGCAAAATCTGCTTAAATATCTCATGGCAGATTTCCTGAGCGAAACTACTGTGAGCCTGGTTATTTCCAATAGCACCAACACCTGGCTCATCAACAACTACATATACGACAACCTGAGGGTCATCAACAGGTGCAAATCCAATAAATGAAACTAAATATTTGTGGTTCCCACGAGGTAATTTCTCCGCAGTACCTGTCTTACCACCGATTCTGTACCCTGGAACACCAGAGGTCTTACCAGTACCATCAGATACAACATATTCCAAATAACCCTTCAGCATATCTCCAGTCTCATCCGAGATAGTACGTTTTAAAATGGTAGGTTCAATCTCTTGGATTGTATTTCCACTTGAATCTGTGACTTTAGTAACTAAATGAGGCTCGTATAAATATCCTCCATTTACAAGTGAACAAAAGCCCGTACCCAACTGAATCATGGTTGTATTAAAGTTCTGTCCAAATGAATTAGTTGCTAAGTTAACCGTTGACATTTTATCCAAACCATAAATAAGACCAACGGTACTAGCCTCTCCTGTAAGATCAATGCCTGTCTTTTGACCAAATCCAAAAATTGACTGGTAATTAGTAAAATTCTCACCACCTATAACATAGGACATCTGCATCAAAGCATCATTGCAAGAATTGGAAAGAGCATCGGCTATAGTCTCCTGTCCATGACCAGTCTTTTTAACACAGTGGATAACCTTATCATATCCAGGAACCATCTCACCTCCATCACAGAAGTAGGTCTCATCTCCATTTAAAGCTCCTGTCTCCAGCCCCATTGCAACTGTAAATGGCTTAAATGTAGAACCCGGCTCGTATGTATAGGTTATACAGAAATTCTGCCATATCTGATTAAGCTTATCCATCTTCTCATCCTCAGTCATGGCACTTATTTCCTCCTCGGAATAGTAAGTGCTCAAATCTCTAGGATTGTTTAAATCAAAAGATGGATACTGAGCCATAGCTAATATCTCTCCTGAATTAGGATTCATAATAAGTACAGCTGTATGTAACGAGCCAAAAGCCTCTGGCTCATCAGGATGCTCAGAATTCCACTCTTCCATTGTCTTTTGATTCCAGTCCGCAACAGCCTTTTCAGCAATGGTCTGGATATTAACATCTAATGAAAGAACAATATTATATCCATTAGTAGCATCAATTGTGGTCTGTTCCAAGTTACTGTCTGAGTTAAGATATCCGTATGTTCTACCGTTAACACCATTAAGAACGTTGGAATATTTATTTTCAAGGCCAATGACACCTACGTTACCACCACTGGCGTAACCAATTGTAGCGGCAGCAAGGGTGCCGTATGGATACTGTCTAATATACTCTTTTTCAAACCAAATCCCAAAAATGCTACCCTTATGGCTATCATCTTCTTTTAGCTCCTCGAATTTAGCCATTTCTTCATAGGAAACCTTTTTTGCAAGAATAAAGTACTGAGAATTTGGATTGTCAGATAACTGCTTTTTAATCTTATCCTCGTCGATTTCCTCGAAACACTCTGTAACAAGCTTAACTGTAGCTGCGATTGTACCAGGCTTCTTGCTCTCCTTTGCATTAAGCACCTTGCTATCTAGGACTACGTTATATACATCTACCGATGTAGCAAGCACCGTGCCCCTAGCATCAATTATGTCGCCTCGCTGGAAAGGTATAATGGTACTATCGTAATGCTGCTGAGCAAGTATTATTTTTTCGTACTTATCTCCGCTTGTATATTGGATAAACATTACGCGACCTATAAGAATAACAAAAAGAATACAAACAACTCCAAATACCAGCCAGAGCTTGCGTTGCATTCTTTTCATAATTTTATTATTCGGTTTTATCCTTCTTCGATTATTATTATCAGCCATAACTCCCACTCAATTCTATGGAATGTCATGATACTGACTCATGTAGTCAGAACCATCTACACTATAATACACTATTTGGTTGCTAGTTGCATACACCATTCCAAGTTCATTTATGGCTTTATCCTTAATTTCTGAAAGATTTGTTGTTGTAGCTATTCTACTTTCTGCTGCTTTGTTGTCTGCATTAACCTTTGATAGCTGGCTTTCAAGCTCTGCCACGTGGTCCATTCTAGTAGAAACATTAGTCTGAAGGGCAACATATCCGACCAACATAGAAACTGTAGCTATTACTGCAACAATCATATATCCAGTCAAGAGTCTATTCTTTCTAAGGGCAGCTGCTCTTTTTCTATCTGTAATTTTCTGGCGTCTTAAAGCTTCTTCTCTCTTTTCACGCTCGCGCTGCTCTCTTGTAGGCAGACTTCTTGTAGGACGCACATAAATTTCTTCTTTTCTAACTGCATTTCCCTGATTGTAATAATAAGTCTGTAATTCCTGCATAATAAAACTCCTAAAACATTGCGTACCAAAACTAGTCCCTAGAAGAATTGCTTTTAAAGTGTTCCTCGCTCAAATACTCTGAGCTTTGCACTCTTTGATCGTGAATTCACTGCAAGTTCTTCTTCACTTGGCAAGATTGGCTTTCTAGTAATTACCTTGCCTTTTGATTTCTTTCCACATACACATACCGGAAAATTCTTTGGGCATGTACATGGGTCTTCATTTCTTTTAAATGCTACCTTTGTGATTCTGTCCTCCAGTGAATGGAAGGTGATAATACATAACCTGCCGCCTGGATTTAACAAATCAATCATGTCATCTATATGATCCTCAAGAACTGTAAGTTCTCGATTGAGCTCAATTCTAAGTGCCTGATAGGTTCTCTTGGAAGGATGTCCCTGCCCTACCTGAGCTTTCTTAGGAATGCTATCTGCTATTATCTTGTTAAGCTGTCCTGCTGTAAGGATTGGAGCCTTCTGTCTTTCCTTAACAATATTTTTAACAATCTGCTTGGAAAACTTTTCTTCTCCGTATGTATAAAGGACTCTTACCAAATCCTCTGGGGAATAGTTGTTAACTATATCAGCTGCTGTCTTTGGATTGTCCTTGTCCATTCTCATATCAAGTGGAGCATCATCGACTCTGTATGTAAAACCTCGCTCCGCCTCGTCAAGCTGGAAACTAGATACCCCAAGGTCAAGCATTATTCCATCCACCTTGCTAACACCAAGCTCAGCTAAGCGCTCTTTCATGAATTCATAATTGCTATGAATCTCTGTGACGGTATCGCCAAAAGGTGCTAGTCGCTCTCCTGCGGCCTTTAATGCGTCAGTGTCCTGATCAAATCCATATAGGTGGCCTGTGGTAAGTCGGCTGGCAATCTCATATGAATGACCACCGCCTCCCAACGTACCATCTACATATATGCCATCAGGTTTAATATTCAGATTGTCGATTGTCTCATTTAAGAGAACTGAATAATGATTAAACTCCATTTAAATTCCTAAACCTAACTCAGCCATGTGCTCGGCTATCTCATCCATGTCATCATAAGTGCCCTCTGTGGTCCATCTTTCCTTAGACCAAATCTCAATTCGATTGAGAACACCTACAGAAACAACTTCCTTATCTATCCCTGCATACTCTTTTAAGTTTCCAGGAATAAGAACTCTGCCCTGCTTATCGATGTCACATTCTGCAGCTCCTGCAAAGAAGAAACGTGAGAACTTTCTAGCGTCCTTTGTGGTAAGTGGTATCTCTCTGAATTTCTCCTCGATAGTCTGCCATTCACTAAGTGGATAAACGAAAAGGCATCCATCAAGTCCCTTAGTGGCTACGAAGTGCTCTCCTAACTGCTCACGAAACTTAGCAGGCATAATAAGACGATTCTTCGCGTCTAAATTGTGACTGTATTCTCCCATGAACATGAGACTCACTCCTCCTTTCCACCACTTTGTGACACTTTTCTACCACTTTCCTCCACTTTTAACTACATTTTAAACCTTTTTGCTGCTGATGACAACCCCTAAACCCGTGAAAAATCAATGTTTTTTGCCTGTGGAGGCAAGTGGTGGGCATTCCCCAAAATATAGTGGTGGAACTTAAAAAAGGACACAAAAAAAGACATCGGAATAACCGATGTCTTGGATTGTATTTAAAAAAATACAATTTATTGTTAATTTTCTTGTTCTTTTTCTGTCTCTTGGTCTATTTTTTCAGTTTTAGCTCCCTCATGATTCACCGTTGAAACCTCTGCTCCACTCTTAATAAAATACACATAAAGAGCTGTGCCTAAAACAACTAATAATCCAGCCAAGAGCTGTGAAACTGGAAGCCCCGTAGCCCAAAGCTTAAGCTGGTCTGTTCTAAGTCCCTCAATCCAGAAACGTCCTGCGCCGTAAATAATCAAATACAAAATAAATATCTGACCATCAAACTTCTTTTTCTTTCTAAGGAATAGAAGGAATATTAAAAGTCCCAAATTCCATAGTGACTCATATAAAAAGGTAGGATGAACAGAAATAAAATCCACTCCGTTAATGGAAGTGATATGCTCCATCATCTCTGCTGTAGTATCATCCAAAGAACGAATAGCATTAAGTGGAAGCAACATTGCAAAAGGTCCATCTGTATAGGCTCCAAAAGCCTCTCTATTAAAGAAATTACCCCAGCGACCACATATCTGGCCAATAATCACGCCAAATATTGCAACGTCTGCTACAGCTAGGAACTTAAGCTTTTTTAACTTGCAAAGAACCATTACGCTGGCAATACCCGCAAGAATGCCGCCGTAAATAGCAAGTCCTCCCTGCCTGATATTAAAAGCACTCAAAGGGTTAGCCTTGTAGTAATCCCATGCAAAAATCACATAATACAATCTAGCGCCAATTACGCCAACTATAATTGTGATAATGCAAATGTCTAAAAAGCCATCCTCATCAAATCCAACACGCTTAGCTTCTTTTAATATAAATGAAACGCCCACAAGCATACCAATTGCAATAATTACTCCGTAAAAAGCAATGAAAAAGGATCCAATATGGAATCCTTTTTCAACGTTATTCAATGTGATATGAAGATGTGGGAAAATAATACTAGTATCCACTTAACTACTCTCCCTCATTACAACTACTCTACATCATTAAAGAGCTGATAGATCTCGATTTTTAATGCGTCTGTGTCAGTCATGCCTACGAAAATACATCCGTATTCATAAACATCATTCTCAAGCTTGTTCACACGAACGACCTTGAAGATTGTGTCGATTGTCTCTTTGGTCCAAATTTGAATTCTAGCATCAAAACATGCCCCAACTTCAAACTCAACATCTGGTACTCTAAAAGCCAATCCTGTCTTAGATATATTAGTAACCTCAACCTCCATGTACTTTACAGTTGTGATATTGGCCTCATCGATACGTTCGATTTCAACCTTTACATCAATATCCAGACGCTTATTTTTTCTCTTCTCTTCCATGCTCCGCCTCCCAATACAAATAATTGTAATTAAGCCTTAAGATTTATACCCTTATTCTTAAGCTTTTCAATAATTTTATCAACTACAGTCTGAACTTCCTCGTGAGTAAGAGTACGCTCGTCATCACCGAATAGAAGTCTTACTGTTATTGACTTGCTGTTTCCATCATTATATATATCGGCAACGCCAACTTTTCTAAGAATAGATTCAGCACTCTCCTTTATTGTATCATTTATTTCAGAAAATTTCTCTGCTACAAATGATAAATCCACTTCAATTGATGGATATTTTGAAGGCTCAACATACTTAATTGGCTCAGCTACAATGTTTGCAAGGCTTTCGATATCAATTTCAGCAAATACGATAGAAGCCTTTTTATCGATTTTTTTAGAAACAAGTGGATGTGCCACCCCAAGCTTACCAATCACTGTCTCATCTAAAACAATAGCGTTAAGATTCTTTGGATGCTCATATGAGTGCTTAGCCTCAAGCTTCTTGTAAGCAAGTGGCTTATGTCTAATATCATCAACCACCTCAGCAATCATATCTCTAAGCTCTAAGTAAAGAGTCTCAAGAGACTTTGTCTTAGAGAAAAGTGTAATACAAAGCTTTTTCTTCTCATCGCAAAGACCGTCAGCTTTAATTCCCTCAACTACATGACCAACCTCGAATATACCGAAGTCAGTAGCATAGCCTGTGTTGTAATTAACCTGGCAAAGCTGTGTAGGAATAATTGAGTTTCTAAGAGTCTCAATATTAGGGTTAGTAGAGTTGGCAAGTTTGATATTGTCCTCTACTTCCATACCAAGCTTCTTGTACTCATCAGCGTACTGCCATACATAAGAGTGAACCTCATGTATTCTGAATCTCTTTACAAGAATATCTTTGATTCTATCTTCTACATTCTTGTCCTCAGCCATACGAACTGGATAAAGAGGAGCTGTAGTTGTAGAAAGCTCAAAATTGTCGTATCCGTAAATACGTGTGATTTCCTCAATGATATCAGCCTTTAAGCTAATATCCTTTGTAGCACGATATGAAGGAACATCTACATGGAAATTATCTCCATCCTGTGTCACTCCAAATCCTAAAGCTGTAAGTGTATCTACGATATGCTCATTTGTAATCTGGATACCTGTGTACTTATCAACAAATGCCTTGTCGAAATCAAGTGCAACCTTTGGATAGTGGAATGCGTACTCATCTGTAAGAGCTGAAACAACTTTTACGCCTGGATCAATCTCAAGAAGAAGCTTCATGAAACGAGCAATAGCAACAGTTGTCATCTCAGGATCAAGACTCTTCTCATAACGAGCAGATGCATCTGTACGATGAGCAAGACGAACTGCACTCTTTCTAATAGAAGCAGCGTTAAATGTAGCTGACTCAAGAGTAAGTGTAGTAGTGTCATCCACGATTTCAGAATCAAGACCGCCCATAATACCTGCAATAGCAACCGGTGTGTTGTCGTTGCAAATCATAAGAGTGTTCTCATCTATATTTCTCTCAACACCATCAAGTGTTGTGAATGTAAATGGCTTATCAAATCTCTTGATACGAATCTTACCAACCTTGCGTGAATCAAAGGCATGCATTGGCTGACCCATCTCAAGCATAAGATAGTTTGTAAGGTCTGTAAGAAGGTTGATTCCTCTCATACCACAATAGTAGAGACGAATACGCATATTCATAGGGGCAACATTCTTCTCAACATTCTCTACCTTGATTGAAGAATATCTCTGGCAGAGCTCATCCTCGATCTTAAGATCAATCTTTTCAAGATTGTCATACTGGCTCAAATCAATTGTAGGAAGCTCCTTGAGAGGACGCTTTGCGATTGTAGCAAACTCTCTTGCTATTCCGTAATGTCCCCAGAGATCTGGTCTATTTGTAAGTGACTTATTATCTACTTCGAAGATAATATCATCGATTTCATATAAATCCTTAATGTCTGTACCATTTGCCACATCCTCTAGAATATCCATGATACCGTCATTATTGTCAGAGATACCAATCTCCTTTTCTGAGCAGCACATACCAAATGAATCAAAGCCTGCAAGTGGTCTTGGAGCAATAGTAATATCTCCAATCTGTGCACCTACCTTAGCAAATGCTGTCTTCATGCCAACGCGGACATTAGGTGCTCCGCAGACAACGTCTGTAAGCTTGCCATCGCCGGCATCTACCTTAAGAAGGTGAAGCTTTTTTGATTCTGGGTGCTCTTCTACTGATTTAATCTCAGCAACTACAACACCTGATAAATCCTCACCCTTATGGAAAATATCATTCTCAACCTCTGCTGTTGAAAGAGAAAACTTAGCAATAAGGTCCATCTTGTCAAGACCACTAAGGTCAACAAAATCAGAGATCCAATTCATTGAAATAAACATCTATCTAGCCCTCCCTTACTGCTCATCATCTGTGAACTGAGCTAAGCTGTTAAGATTACCGCTGTTCAGATCACGAATGTCTTTAATACCATATTTCATCATTGCAAGTCTTGTAAGACCAAGACCAAAGGCAAAGCCTGTATATTTCTCAGGATCAATTCCGCCCTCTTCTAAAACCTTTGGATGAACCATACCGCATGGGCAAAGCTCAAGCCATCCAGAATGCTTGCATGAAGGGCATCCCTTACCACCGCAGTTAAGGCAGTTGATATCAAGCTCGAAACCAGGCTCCACAAATGGGAAGAAACCAGGACGAAGACGTACCTTAATATCACGTCTAAATACTTCTGAAAGCATAGTCTTCATAAAGTAGATAAGGTTGGAAATAGAAATATCCTTACCAACCATAACACCTTCCATCTGGAAGAAAGTGTTCTCATGGCATGCATCAGTAGCCTCGTTTCTAAAGCAACGTCCAGGGAAGATAGCCTTGATTGGTGTGCCATCTTCAATAAGCTGCTTGCGATACTTTTTATAGATAGCATTCTGAGCCGCAGTAGTCTGTGACTTAAGAAGCTGACCATTCTCAAGATAATATGTATCCTGCATATCTCTTGC
The DNA here is from genome assembly GCF_900101325.1 of Pseudobutyrivibrio sp. AR14. Taxonomy (NCBI): domain Bacteria; kingdom Bacillati; phylum Bacillota; class Clostridia; order Lachnospirales; family Lachnospiraceae; genus Pseudobutyrivibrio; species Pseudobutyrivibrio sp. AR14. Next base: position 71,401 of record NZ_FMUY01000002.1, on the reverse strand, counting down.
AGGGTGATATTTAGGGATATTTACTGACTCAAAGCACTCATAATCAGTAACAACCTCGCTATAGTCCTCAACTGTAAATCCCATAGACTTAAAGATTGTCTCGCACTGACGCTGAACAAGTGTAATTGGGTGATAGCTTCCCTGATCAAACTGCTCTGGAAGGGAAATATCAAACTCAGGAACCTTGTCAATCTCGCGCTGAAGCTCAAGCGCAGCTAACTCTTCTTTTTTAGCAGCAATTTTGTCTGCAACAGAATTTTTAAGAATGTTAATCTTCTGGCCAAACTCTTTTTTCTCCTCTACAGAGAGCTTGCCCATTTCCTTCATGGCAGCTGTAACGCTACCCTTTTTGCCCAGATATGAAACACGAATATTCTCAAGTTCTTCAGAATTCTTGATATTCGAAAGCTCAGTCTCAAACTTGGTGCTCAATTCAGATATGATGTCTATCATAGCTTCCTCCCTAAAATCATATATTAAGGCTTAATAACCTACTCAACTAAATTAAAATTTTATCAGTTAAGTATTGTAAAAACAACACTTAACAGCCATCTGCCAATTAAAACGACAGCTATATATAAAGGACTTATTTTAAATCTGCAATAAGCATAGCATCTCCAAAGGAGAAGAATCTGTATCTTTCCTTAACAGCCTCATTATAAGCTGCAAGAACATGCTCTCTTCCTGCCAAAGCCGACACAAGCATAATAAGTGTAGACTGTGGTAAATGGAAATTGGTAATAAGTCCATCAATCACCTTGAACTCATAACCTGGATAAATAAATATCTGGGTCCATCCGCTCGTTGGTGAAAGTGGCTTGCCAGCCTCTGCTGCCGACTCCAAAGTACGAGTACTTGTAGTACCAACAGAAATAACTCGACCGCCATTTGCCCTAGTCTCGTTGATGATGTCACATGCCTCCTGTGTAAGCTCATAGTACTCAGAATGCATGTGATGGTCTAGAACTTCTTCTTCCTTAACAGGTCTAAATGTGCCAAGCCCCACATGAAGTGTTACCTCTGCAATCTTAACACCCATAGCTCTCACTTCATCCAAAAGCTCTGGTGTAAAATGAAGGCCTGCTGTAGGAGCAGCTGCCGAACCATCGTATTTAGCATATACAGTCTGATATCTATCTCGGTCCTTAAGCTTATGTGTAATATATGGTGGCAATGGCATCTCACCGAGCTTATCAAGTATCTCCTCAAAGATGCCGTCATAGCTAAACTCAATGATACGATTCCCCTCGTCAACGATATCTACAATCTTTCCAATCAAAAGACCGTCTCCAAAAGAAATCTCCATACCCGGTCTAGCCTTTTTACCAGGCTTAACCAAGCACTCCCATCTATTATCACTGATTCTCTTTAAAAGAAGAATCTCTACCTTTCCACCAGAACCAACTCTAGCTCCGTATAATCTTGCTGGAATAACTCGAGTATTATTGATAACCAGGCAATCACCTGGCTTAAGATATTCCTTGATATCATAGAAATGACGATGAGAAATCTCTCCCGTATTTTTATCCAAGACCATTAATCTTGAATTGCTTCTTTTTTCCAAAGGATCCTGAGCGATAAGTTCCTCAGGAAGTTCATAATCAAAATCTTTTACTAACATAACCCACACATTCTATCACAATAGGTTTAATTTTTCCACTTTGCACGACGCTTCATGCTCAGGTTCTTCTTGTGCTTTTCCCATGCCAAACCAAAGGCATCAGAAAAGAAAACATTGGCCTCCGCCGCCATCAGCATAAAGTACATACAGAAATATAGCCAGAACATAAACAACATCATGGTAGCCAGTGCTCCATACATAGAAAAGTTGTTGAACACTCTCACCCATCCAGCCAAAAGTAAGCTAAATACGTACCAGCTTACCGCACAGATGAATCCACCTGGCAACTGACTAAAAAATGACAGATGCTTATTAGGTAGCACTGTAAACAAAAATGTAAATACAATAACCAAGAAAACAAATACAAATACACCTCTAAACAGCGGTCTTATACCAACCACATAAGCAAGAAAGCCATAATAATTCTTAGCATAATATTGAAGCTGCTGAGTAAAGACCATCATAAACATGATTACTACAATAACGCTGAGAATAATCATAGTATAAATAATCGCTCTAAATCTACGACCTAACCAGTTGCGGGTCTCCTCGATTTTATTAACCTGATTAAGACCTACCATAAGATTCTGAAAAGCCTTACCAGAAGCCCAAATAGCCATAACAACAGCAATAGAAATCATTCCAACAGATGCCTGTGTAATCATGGCATAGACTCTAAGCATATATGGCTCAATAGAATCTGGCAGCACATTATAAACAAGCTCATTCATGTACTCCTTAATAGGAGGGACAAATCCTGCTATATATACCAAGAGCATCATAAAAGGAATAGATGACATAATCATAAAATATGCAGTCTGAGCCGCATAAGCACCAATGTTATCTCTTCCACACTTATCAAGATATGTTTTACCGTAACCTAAAAAAGTCCACATAAATAATAATCTCCTCAATCTCAGATTCTACCAAAATCAGCGAGTATATTAAAGAGTTAGATTTTTTATTATTCATGTTCATGGTTTTATTATTCATGTTTTTTATTATTCAAAATCGCCCAACCCATTCGTGGTTTTATTATTCAAAGTCTGCCCATTCCATTCGTAACGTAGCCGTTACTCATGGAATGGGCAGAACTTATCTAAGTTAGTAAAAAATAAGGGCTATCTATCTCCCAAATAAATTTGGAAAATAGATAACCCTTACTTTTTACTACTTTGAATAATAAAACCTAACCCAAAATGCCGGGCCTATCAATTGACTCCTAGCTCTAGCTAGGTGGATCGCCGCAACTAATCTTTTGTCTTCCACTGCAAAGGAGGCCTGACAGCCAACTAGAAATATAGGCATTCCGTTTAAAGTAAATGTAGGTTCAAAAAGGATAAGTTAAATCGTACATCCCAGGTTAGGAAAAAGTCGGTATCTTGTACCTGAAATTATATTACACCATAAATGTGTTTAAATAAAGAACATTTTTTCAACATTGTTATGCTTAAGTATAGTATTACAATTAAAAACCCATCTTGTAACTTTAGTCACAAGATGGGTAATAATTACACTATTTTAGAGTTGTGGACCTGCAGAAACAAGTGCCTTACCAGCCTCGTTAGATGTGTACTTAACAAAGTTCTTGTTGAATCTAGCAGCAAGATCCTTTGCCTTCTCTTCCCACTCAGAAGCGTTAGCGTATGTATCTCTAGGATCAAGAATCTTAGGATCTACACCTGGAAGCTCTGTAGGAACTTCGAAGTTGAACATTGGAATTGTCTTTGTAGGAGCATTCTTGATGTCACCAGAAAGGATAGCATCGATGATACCTCTTGTATCCTTAATTGTGATTCTCTTTCCTGTTCCGTTCCAACCTGTATTAACAAGGTAAGCCTTTGCACCAGACTTCTCCATCTTCTTAACGAGCTCCTCAGCATACTTTGTTGGGTGAAGCTCAAGGAATGCCTGACCGAAGCAAGCTGAGAATGTAGGAGTAGGCTCTGTGATACCTCTCTCTGTACCAGCAAGCTTAGCAGTAAATCCTGAAAGGAAGTAGTACTTTGTCTGCTCTGGTGTAAGGATAGATACTGGAGGAAGTACTCCGAATGCATCTGCTGAAAGGAAGATAACATTCTCTGCATCTGGACCTGCTGAAACACCATTTACCTCAGCTGCAATGTTGTTAATGTGATTGATTGGGTAAGATACACGAGTGTTCTCTGTAACGCTCTTATCATCAAAGTCAATCTTACCAGCGCCATCAACTGTTACGTTCTCAAGAAGAGCATCTCTTCTGATTGCGTTGTAGATATCTGGCTCAGATTCCTTATCAAGACCGATAACCTTTGCGTAGCAACCACCTTCGAAGTTGAATACGCCGTTATCATCCCAGCCGTGCTCATCATCACCGATAAGACGACGCTTAGGATCTGTAGAAAGTGTAGTCTTACCTGTACCAGAAAGACCGAAGAAGATAGCTGTATGCTTTCCATCCATATCGCAGTTAGCTGAGCAGTGCATTGAAGCCATACCCTTAAGTGGAAGGAAGTAGTTCATCATAGAGAACATACCCTTCTTCATCTCTCCGCCGTACCATGTGTTAATGATAACCTGCTCACGAGATGTAATATTGAAAGCTACACATGTCTCAGAGTTAAGTCCGAGCTCCTTGTAGTTCTCAACCTTAGCCTTAGATGCATTGTAAACTACGAAATCTGGCTCGAAGTTTGCAAGCTCTTCTGCTGAAGGCTTAATAAACATATTCTCAACAAAGTGAGCCTGCCAAGCAACCTCAACGATGAAACGAACTGCCATACGTGTATCTTTGTTAGCACCGCAGAAAAGATCTACTACATAAAGGTCCTTGTTTGAAAGCTCCTTCTTAGCAAGTTCCTTAACCTTAGCCCAAACATCCTCAGACATTGGATGGTTATCGTTTGGATATCCCTCTGTTGTCCACCATACAGTATCCTTAGAATTCTCATCCATAACGATGTACTTATCTTTAGGAGAACGTCCTGTATAGATACCTGTCATTACGTTAACAGCGCCAAGTTCTGTCTCCTGACCAACCTCATACCCCTCGTTCTTAGCGTCGAGCTCTGCCTTGTAGAGTTCCTCGTAAGAAGGATTGTGGATGATGTTAGTTGTTCCTGTGATGCCATACTTTGTTAAATCAACATTAGCCATCTTGTCTTACCTCACTTTTCTAAATTTATTTAATTTTAGTAGCTAACCCCATGTAACAAGGGGCTATAAACTAATTTTCGCTAAATAACATTTTATATATTCGTTATTTTATTGTCAACGAAATCAACGAAAAATTGTTTTCCTATTCGTACAATTTTAGTGGCCTTTTTTGAGCAAATTGCCAAGTATAAACTTTTTCTAAAATTTGCCCAAATAACTTGCAATCCTCCACTTAAAAATGGCACAATTTTACTTGTATAATTACATATATTTATGTTACTATACATTAAATTGCAATTTAGCACGCTAAAGTGTAAAACAATTATACTTAGACTTTATAATGTTTAATTGCAATAACCACTTGAAGGAGGACAATGTTTTAATGGTAATTGAAAATTATAGCGAGATTACTCCTGAATTGGAAAAGCTTGCTGAGCTCTCCAAGAAATCATCATATATAGATCCAGAGCTTTACACTACTTACGATGTAAAAAGAGGTCTTCGTGATCTAAATGGTAAGGGTGTTCTGGTTGGTATCACTGAGATATCTGAAGTTAACTCAAAGAAATTCGTAGATGGAAAAGAAGTTCCTTGTGATGGTCAGCTCTTCTATCGCGGCTACAATGTACGAGACCTAGTTAAGAATCTTCCAAAGGAGCAGCACTTCGGATTCGAGGAATGTGCTTACCTTTTACTTTTTGGTAACCTTCCTACTGTCGATCAATTAGAGGAGTTCAAAGACATACTTGCAAGCTATCGATCTTTACCACCAAATTTTGTTCGCGATATGATTATGAAGAGTCCATCTCAGGATATGATGAACTCACTTGCTAGATCAGTTCTTGCACTTTACTCATACGATGACTATGCTGATGACACATCTGAGCCAAATGTACTTAGACAGTGCTTACAGCTGATTGCTAATTTCCCACTGCTTTCAGTTTATAGCTACGCAGCATACGATTACTACTACAATGAGAACTCGCTGATTATCCATCAGCCAAGACCTGATTATTCTACAGCAGAGAATATTTTGCACTGCTTACGACCAGACAGCAAATTCACTCCACTTGAGGCTAAGCTCCTTGATGTGGCATTGATTTTACATATGGAGCACGGTGGCGGTAACAACTCTACATTCACTACTCACCTTGTTTCATCATCAGGTACAGACACATACGCTGCTATCGCTGCAGCACTTGGTTCCCTCAAGGGACCTAAGCACGGCGGTGCCAATATAAAAGTTGTCAAGATGTTTGAGGACATGAAAGCCCACCTTAAGGATTGGGAAGACGAGGAAGAAGTTTCAGCTTATCTTCGTGCTCTCCTCCACGGCGAGGCATTTGACAATGCCGGTCTTATCTATGGTATGGGCCACGCTATTTATTCAGTATCCGATCCTCGTGCTCTTACATTCCACTCTTTCGTAGAGGATCTTGCTAAGGAAAAGGGCATGGAAAAGGAATACAATCTATACGAGCTAGTTGCTAAGCTTGCTCCAAAGATCATCGCTGAAGAGAGAAAAATCTACAAGGGTGTTTCACCAAACGTAGACTTTTACTCAGGATTTGTTTATCAAATGCTTGGCATTCCTGGAGAATTATTTACTCCTATCTTTGCCATTGCACGTATCGCAGGTTGGAGTGCTCACCGCATGGAAGAAATCTGCCACAAGGGCAAAATCATGCGTCCAGCATACATGACAGTATGTCAGCACAAGAAGTACATCCCAATCGAAGACAGAATTGTAGATTAAAGAATAATAAAAAAGAGACATCCTTTTAGGATGTCTCTTTTGTTATTACTTTATCATTATACAATAGGCACACAGTGCTTATCATTGATGTCGCAAACCTTCTGAACACGGCGACGATATTTTTCTTCCATAAGTGGTTCTGTCTTAAGCCATGTCTTTACCACTTCCATAGCCATAAGACCTCCAATAATTTTTGCTCCAAGGCAAAGGATATTGGAATCTGTATGTTCTCTAGCAAGTGTTGCACAAAGAGGATCCTGACATACCGCTGCGTAGCAACCATTAATCTTATTTGCAATTAATGCGCTTCCATAGCCTACCCCATCGCAGAATATTCCTCTATCGCATTCACCCTTTGCTACTGCAAGAGCTGCAGGATAAACAAAATCAGATAAATCACAGCTATTCTCATCATAGGTTCCAAAGTCCTCTACTTGGTATCCTTCTTTGATAAGATAAGCCTTAATCTCCTCTTTCATTTGTGTACCAGCGTGGTCATTTGCCATCGCAATTATCATACTCTTTACCTCCTGTTTTCAATCATCCATTCGTTTTTACGAATTCATATCATTAATCCCCTAGCAGATTTCCTTGGAATCCAACACAATGGTAAATGGTCCATCATTCTGAAGGGATACCTTCATGTCTGCTCCAAACTCTCCTGTCTCCACATGAAAGCCTGCAGCACGACACTGAGAAATAATGTATTCATACATGTCATTTGCCATATCAGGGGCACCTGCCTCTATAAAAGATGGACGATATCCCTTCTTACAATTTGCATAAAGAGTAAACTGGGAAATCAACAACAATTCACCGCCAACATCTGTAAGAGAAAGATTAATCTTGTCATTCTCATCATCGAATATACGAAGTCCCAATAGCTTTTTTACCATCTTGTCGGCGATTTCTTTTGTATCATCCTGACCTACGCCAATAAGCACTAAAAAGCCCTTATTAATCTGACCAATTATGTTGCCATCCACCTTTACAGATGCTTCATTTACTCTTTGAATTACAAATTTCATGGGTATTCCTACTCTCCATCTGGTCCATGTACTGAACCATACTTTTCTAAATTAGTAGTCTGACGCTGAATTTCCGCATCATATCTTTCAATTACACCATCCCAATATTTCTCAAGATCCTCCTCGCCTCTACGGTCAGGGACATTGAAATCATTAGAAAGGATTTGACCAAAGTACTCAGATAGCTTTTCTGCACCCGAAAGATTCAAATGAAGTCCTCCATCATAAGTATCCTTGTCCCAGTCAAGTCCAATACTATCTTGATAATCAAGGAAATTAAAGTAAGTCAAGTCATTTGCAGCTGCATAGTCTTCTATCTGCTTATCCCACTGTGGATACCAGTATGGGAAAAGACTTGGAGCCTTCACAAGAATCAGTTCAATATCATTGTCCTTGCAAAGTTTTGTCAACTTGTCTAAATACTGGTATGCAGTATCACCAAATTGATAATCGATTATAGGTCTTCCCTTTGGAATGTTATCATCTGCAGGCTTCTCATCCACACGCATATAGTAGCCATTAAATGTAACCTTGTCTCTGTGGAAAAGATACTTAAAATCATCCGCATTTAAATCACTCCAGCGGCTGTGATATCTAAGAAGAGGGAACATGTACTCAATCATACTCTCTTCCTCAGTCATAGAAGCTTTTATGGAATCAACCTTGCTACTGCTCCACTTCATACCATCTAAAGTCATTCTGTTGTAGGCTTCATTCTGAGGAGTATTGTATTTCATAGAAAGGACGTTGAAGACTATCACATCAGGATGTTCTCTCTCTACTGTCTCCTCTGCCAAATAATATGACTGCCATATTAACTGCTGTGCACTACCACGTATATACGAATTAATTCCAAAATTCTCCCATAGGTAAACTGGTGAAATATTCTCGTATAACTCACAATCTCCGATGAAAACGACATTGTGGTCTGTTGGATCATCGTAGTATTCACCAATCATGGCTCCTTCCAAAATACCATGCATGTATTTTGGCATAAATAATCTAGTTGCAAACCATAGTCCAGATATCGTAATTACGATAGTAAGAACTATTGCCAATAATTTTTTCATCAAACACCTCTAAAACTGATTATATATAAACTGGCTTGCAGAATAACCAATTCCGTAAGCTCCGAAAATCAATGTAGCCATGAAAAGAACATACCAAATAATGAATCTAACTGGCCCAGCCGTAGCGGCAATCTTCTCTCGTACAGAGCCACTTCTCTGAAGGAGGCTGACTGTCACAAGAACAATTAGTCCAACAAAAACTACAATGTAATCATCGATAGTAAGTCCCATTGCAACAAATGCTTCCGGATTAAACTGCCATAAATGTGTATCTGTAAAGATGCTACCAAACATTTTAATTGTGAGAGGCACATCTCTATAACAGTCAAACATACGAAGTGATGACATAATAAGTACAGTTCGAATAACCTGGAATAATCTCCAGCCAAATGTACCTGCCACATTTACCTTGCTGTGGAACCATCTATAGAATGGCTCAAGCTCCTGAGAAATCATGATAACTACAAAGTTGCCAAGTCCCCATACAATAAAGTTCCAGCTAGCTCCGTGCCAGATACCTGTTGTAAACCATACGATAAAACTTGAAAGATATACAGGAACTCTCTTACCTAGATTGTTTCCAAGACGAGCTCTTGATTTCTTAGAAAGCTTCATCATAAACTGGCTGGCTGAAATCGGATAGAAAATATAATCCGTAAACCATGTACCCATTGTAATATGCCAGCGATTCCAATATTCTTTGATGTTCTTTGAGAAGTATGGACGAATAAAGTTTTCAGTAACTTTGATTCCCATAGTCTCAGCCACACCAATGGTGATGTCGATTCCACCAGTGAAATCACAGTATAACTCTAAGGCATAGAACATAGCTCCCGCAAAAACATAAAATCCTGAGTAAGCATCAGTATCGGCAATAATCGCCTTTACAGGTACTAGAATTCTATCTGCAATAACAAGCTTCTTGAAAAAGCCCCAAAGAATTCGCTCTAAACCAAACGAAACAGTCTTCCAATCAAATCTATGCTCCTCATATAGAGTCTGGCTTAAATCAGCATATCTACTGATAGGTCCCTGTACAAGCTGAGGGAAGAATGATACGAAAAGGGCAAACTTCAAAGGATTCTTCTGAGCCTCGAATTTGCCATTATAAACGTCAATCAAATATCCCATAGACTGGAACGTGTAGAAGGATATACCCATTGGAATAACCAAATTCACAAAGGAAAGCCCATCCGCCCTGCCAAAAGCACTAAGCAGTGAATTGATATTTAAAATAGTAAAATTGGTGTATTTTGTAACTGCAAGAATACCTAGGTTGAACAAAAGGCAGCAAAGGAAAATCTTTTTCTCAAGGGAATGTTCCTTGGCTTTTGCAGCCTTTTTCTCTTCCTTTTCCATTTCCTTTTTATGTTCCTTGAACCAAACATCAAAAGATGCTTTGTGATCAGAAATGGACTTTGCCGCAAGGAAGGTACTTGCAGTAGTAATCATTATAAAAATAAGATACCTAGGATCTGCCATAAAATAGAATGCATAACTCGCAATAAGCAGGAAGGACCACTGGGCCCTTCCTGGCAATAAGTAATACATTACAAAAACTACTAGCAGAAATCCTAAGAATTCATAGCTTGTAAATAACATCTATTAATCCTCGTCGTCTAACTTTGTCTTGATGAGTTCGTAAATTGCCTCTGCAGAATTAAAATTCTCTGGAGTAAGCTCTGCTGCACCAATTGTTACATCAAACTCCTCATTAATCTCTGAGATAAGAGACACGATATCAAAGGAATCAAGGATTCCTCCGTCTACTAAATTTGTAGCTGTTGTAAAATCCACCTCGGGATGTAAATCCCCTAAAATCTCTAATAATTCATTCATCGTATTATCCTCCTTCGTATACGGTATAGCTTTCCAAAGTTTTTTTGTAAATTAGCTGTATTAATTGAGCTGGTAGACATCAAGCTCTTAGGTCTCTTTAGCGAATCGTGTTATAGATGAGCGGAGAGACTCTAAGGCTTGTAGGCGTAACCAGCGGACTAACGGTTTTCGTACATTTGGGTCAAGCGTACGCGGTCGATTTTTCCGTTGGCTGTAAATGGCATCTCTTCTAGGCGGTTTACCTTGTTAGGAAGCATATAGCGTGGAAGCTTTGTCTTTAAGGCCTTGATTAAGTCTCCCTCTGTAATGTCACCTACATAATAGAGAACAATTTTGCCCTGCTCCTTAGCATAAATACAACCAGAAAGCTTAATCTCTGGAACAAGATTTACATTGGCTTCTATTTCTCCAAGCTCAATTCTGTGTCCCATGTGCTTAATCTGGAAATCCTTACGAGAATGGAAAATAAGTTCTCCTCTCTCATTGAGATGTCCTATGTCTCCTGTTCTATAAATAATCTCAGGATAATTTTTATTTAAAGGATTCTGTACATACGACTCACTTGTCTTTTCAGGGTTGTTGTAATAACCAAGTGTAACAGAAGTTCCTCTAATGCAAATCTCACCTTCCTCACCTTCAGCGGCAAGTGTATTGTCATCCTTAAGCAAAAGAATCTCAGTGTTCTTAAATGGAAATCCTACAGGGATAACCTCATCATCTGCAAAATCTCTATCTACAGGGAAGTAGCAGCACATTCCTGTACCCTCTGTAGGGCCGTAGAGATTAAAGAACTTAGCCTCAGGCACTGCAGCTCTCCAAAGTCTAAACTGCTTGATAGGAAAGACCTCACTACCGAATGCTATTGTCCTAAGTGTATGTGGTACCACTGTATCAAATGTAGCGAAAGCGCTAATCATTGTAAGTGCTGATACAACCCAACATACTGTATTGATATTATGTTCATTAATATATTCCACCAACTTGATTGGGAACATAAAATATGAATGTGGAATCAAGTATGTGGTAGCACCAAATTTAAGTGTTGGATAAAGCTCTTTTAAGCAAGCGTCAAAATAAAGTGGTGTCTGGTTACCAAATATAGTATCTTCATTAAATCCAAGTGTCTCAGACAATTGTTCAATGTAATCAATAACTGAGCGGTGGCATGCACACACACCCTTTGGTACGCCAGTAGAACCTGATGTAAATACAATATAAATAGGGTCAGTATCTATTGCCTTTTTCCTAACAAGTGCTAAAGCCTCATCATCTGCTGCAGTCTGGCTAATCTCAGAGAATAAAACAATATCCGCCTGATAATCAAATCCCTTTGCAATCTCTACTGTGCTATCATCGCAGATAATAACCTTTGGCTTACAATTATCTAAAATCAGATTAATTCTAGTAGCTGGCATCTCGCTATCAATTGGAACGTAGTAACAGCCCGCATTTATTACTCCAAAAAATGTAGCAATTGTATTTGGACTTTTCTTCATAAATACGATTACAGGCTCTCTGCTGCAACCCTTATTTAACAATCCTGTTCCCACAGAATCCATAATTCTTTTTACATCTGCAAATGAAAGCTCTACCTCATCATCCGCATATGCGATTTTATCTGGAACTCTTTTTAAGCTGTCGTTCAGATAATCTAGTACATTGTTTTGCATTTAAATCACCTCATATATAAATAGGGCTATGCCCAAAAAATAAGCTTATTTAGTAATAAGGCTCTGACATTCTGGCCTTGCCACAGCACATTTATTTACACAATCCGCTGCAAGTACATCAATTATATCAAGAACTCTAGGCCCTACCTCATAATCTCTCTTTAATATAGAAAGCTCAGTGCAACCAAGAATTATAACCTCAGCGCCAGCCTCAAACAGCTGCTCCTTAACTGTGTAAAACTCTTCCATATTTACCTTGCGACCAGCCTTAACATCATCATAGATAATGCTCATAACCAGCTTTTGACATTCTACATCAGGGTAAACACACTGTATATCAAAATCCTTGAACACAGAATCAAAAAGATGCATCTGCACAGTGCCATCGGTAGCCATGATACCTACCTTTTTGACCCCAGCTGAAACCAGATATTCAGCAGTTTCTTTTATTCCATTTCCCACCGGAACAAAAACTGCCTTTGCAATATCTGGGTGGAAATAATGGGCAGTGATACATGGAATTGCAATGTAATCCACATTCTGCCTCTCTAACTCATGGGCTAATTCCAGAATCTTTGGAAGGGGATTCTCCTTGTTTCTGCCAAGAATATATCCTGTTCTATCTGGAATAGATGGACAGTTATATACCACCATCTCAATATTTTCTTGATCGCTTGCGGCATCAGTAAGCTCAATTATACGTTGCATAAAATATGCAGTAGCCATTGGCCCAAGGCCGCCTATAATTCCTAATTTTTTCATATCATTAAACCCGTAAACATCCAAGGCATGGACTAATTAAAGTATGGAAATCTTTCTCTATCATAATTATGAGAACGATAGTGCTGTTCTGAATAAGCCATCAATTCCTCATCTGTAATATAAAATCCCTTAAAAGATTTATCCGTTCTAGGAGTAGTATCAAAATGACGCCATCCTTCGCCGCAATCTACCACATTCCAATAATGATGACGCGTTGCAGTCGGAATAATCTCAATGTCTGCATTCTTAATTCCCGCTCTAGTAAGCAGCACCTTGCTGACAGCAAAGAAATTGTAGCAGTCACCATGACGATTCTTCAGACCATCATATGCGCCCTTTAGCCAATCTCCGCTGTCATCGCTCTCACTGTATCCAATATTGCCCTGCACCCAAACGTAAATCGCATGAGCCTTATCATAGTCAGACATGCTATCATCGATAATCTCATTAAGGACCTCATCGGCAAGAGCATATACCTCTTCTTCTGAATAAATCTGCTCTATTACTGTGATTACGCCCTCAGCCAAATCAACATTACCCATGGAATCGGTTGCAGTATAGATAACTGTATATTCACCTGGTGTATAAACATCTACCTGACTGCTATCTACCTCAACCTGAATATCTGTATCTACATTATCTTTAACAACTATTCCATTTTTAAAGCTGACTCCATCGCCAACATATACTATTTTATCAAGCTGGCCTTCTATTACAGGTGGCTCGATATCATACTCCTCAACTATGTTAAGCACAGCATCAGCCTCAGTGCGATTGCCAGAAGAATCCTCTGCAACAATAGTTACGTTCTTTGTTCCGTAGCTGTCCACATCTACAGCCTGACCGTAATAGATATTAACATCTCCTGAAAGGTCAAACACATCATCCACAAAATCCGATGCCGATGGGGCCTCCTCTTTTGTACGGGTCAAGTCCTTAGTAGTAAGAGTAGGTGCCACCGTATCAGTCACCTCAAGTTCACATTTATAGGTAAAATGATCTGATTTGATTCTTACTGAATATGTTCCCGCTTTATCTGTGGAAAATACGGTGTCGTCTGTAAATTCAGCTGACTTCTCAGGGTCCTTTAAAAAGTCTGTAGCCTTCACCTCTGTTCCAAGCTCAACTACGCACTTTTCATATACCCTAGACTTATAATTGTAATAAAAATAGGCCCCCACGCCCAAGCACACTACGAGAAGTACTGCGAAGGGCACGAAAAGCCTATAGGTATTTTTTCTTCTTCTATATCTTCTTCTATGTCGATTAGTTCTACGTCTATTTCCCATGACAAATAATTCTCCCGAGTTAATACTCGCAGTCCATTTTAACAATCATGGGACTTATAGTCAAATTACTTGAGAAGTGTATTAAGTAAACCTCTAAAAAGCTGGGCTCCTGTATTGCCTCCAAGAGTCTGACCAAACTTGCCAAATTTCTTGCCGAAAGTCTTGCCAACCTCACGACCAACAGTACCCGCTACAGTAGTTCCAACTGATTTAGCCGCACGTCTCTTTCTGTTAGCCTCTTTTTCCTTCTCACGCTGCTCGGCCTTCTCTTTCGCAGCCTGCTCCTTAGCCTCTAGCTTAGCAGCCTCTGCAGCTTCCTTGGCCTCAGCCTCAGCTTTTGCCTTTTCTACTCCCATTCTAAGAAGAAGCTCATAAGCAGACTCAGGGTCCACGGCATTAGCATATTTAGTATAAAGAATGCTTCCCTTTATAGACGAATCTCTCACAGAATCATCGATGCCACCCATAAGTGACTGCGGAGGAAGAATAGCAACCTTTTCAACAATACTTGGTGTACCATCCTCCATTAAAAATGACACTACAGCCTCGCCTGTACCAAGCTCTTCTATCACATCAGCTGTCTTAAATGCAGGATTCTCTCTAAAGGAATCAGCTGCAGCCTTAACTGCCTTTTGCTCTGCCGGAGAATATGCATGAAGGGCGTGCTGAACTTTATTTCCAAGCTGAGCCAAAACGCCATCTGGAATATCTCTAGGATTTTGTGTAACAAAATAAACGCCGATACCCTTTGAACGGATAAGCTTAACCACCTGCTCAATCTTTTCAAGCAAATGCTTAGGTGTATCCTTAAACAATAGATGAGCCTCATCAAAGAAGAATACCATCTTTGGCTTTTCAAGATCGCCAACCTCAGGCATTATCTCAAAGAGCTCAGACAACATATATAGGAGGAACATAGAATAAAGTGTTCCATTATTAATAAGGCTCTGGCTATCGAGAATATGAATCATTCCTCTGCCCTGCTCTCCTGTTGAGAACCAATCTCTTATATCAATAGCTGGCTCACCAAAGAAAGTCTCTCCCCCAGCAAGCTCAAGAGATACAAGGGCACGCATAATAGCACCGATACTTTGCTTATTAATATTGCCATACTCAGCAGCAAACTCTCCGTTATTCTCAGAGACATAATTAAGCATAGACTTCAAATCCTTTGTATCAATAAGAGCCAAATTATTATCATCTGCAATCTTATAAACAATTGTAAGGATATCAGTCTGAGTATCATTCAAATCTAGAATACGAGCCAAAAGTGTAGGCCCCATCTCAGTAATAGTAGTCCTAAGCTGAATACCATTTTTACCGAACACATCCCAAAGTGTTGTTGGGTAATTGTGGTAGTTAAATCCAAATTCATCAAGGCCAAATTTCTTGATGCGATTTTGCATATTTTCGCTATCCACTCCAGGACAAAGCATACCTGCAATATCGCCCTTAACATCGGCTAAAAATACAGGCACTCCCATATCCGAAAAGCTCTCAGCCATAACCTTTAAAGTGATTGTCTTTCCTGTTCCTGTGGCACCTGCAATAAGCCCATGTCTATTAGCCATCTTTGGCAACAAATAAACAGGCTCGCCTTTTTCGTTATTCGCCATCCAGATTTTACCATCTCTAATCATAATAACCCTCCCGTTCTCCTCAACTAGATACTAACCATTATAGCAAATATGCGAATTGTCCATCAACACTCAATAGGTGGCCCTAGTTGCAAAGAGTAGTCTTAAATGGTGCTATAGGAAGGCCTTGTTCATTTTTGATGTTGATTACGGCGTAGTCAGCCCATCCAAATGAGACAATCACTTTCGCATCAGGCGAAATTTCCTTAGTAGTAGTGAGGGTGACGGTATTGTTCTCAGCGGTCACTTCTTCAGGAATAGTATTTTCGTCATCAATTGAGATTGCTATATCGCTTTTGTCAAAAACGCTTAAGTTTTCGGCATTTTTAAAGGTCAATGTAATGGTATTTCCACTTACGTTGCCTTTTTCAAACCTAGGATTCTCAGCCTGCTCTGCAGGAATCATATTGTATACGTGACTGAGCGCTAAAAGTGCAAGTCTTCGGCCTACTTCCATCTTTTCCTTTGGATGAATATCATAGTAGCTTCCTATATCCATTATGCTTGTCATATATACATTTTCTACTGTATCTGCTACATGCTGCTGTTTTTGGCGAACAAGAGAGTAGTCATCATTTGTGCACGCTAGCCATTCGCCGAAGGGTGCTAACTGAACTAGGATAAATGGAAATTCATCGTCCCAGGCCTTGCGCCAAGCCGTAATAAGACTGCTCAAAAGCAGGTCATAGGTTTTGGCACGGTCTCCACTGTCAGATTCACCCTGATACCAAAGAGCTCCGGCTATTGTGTATGGAATCACCTTTTGAAGCATAGTTTCATAGAGACCAGCTGGACGATTTTCATTGTATGGTCCAAGAGGAACAACAGGACCATCCCCATTTTTCTCCATGTATTCAAGCTGCTCTTCTCTATCGAGGCCATAAAGCAATGGCTCAAATATCTTGTAATCAGAAGGTGTGTCTATCTTTTCCCAGGCAAGTAGGCTTATTGTCTTCATTTCCTTTTTGCTGTATGCCTTTAATGCCTCTTCATATTCGTCTAGATAGTATTTAAGTTCCTTGGTCTGAAGCACATTTTCTGGTACCCAGGCAACCGCTGTTGTGCCACCCCAGTTGCATCCAATAATTCCAACAGGAACTTGGAGCTTTTCTTGTATTCTTCTGGCAAAACTGTAGGCTGGAGCAGAAAAATTTTCATAGCCCTGATCCTTGTCATTAAGCCATTTGCCGTATCCATCTCTGCCTTCTCCATTGTGTGTCACATGCCCCTCAAAGGCTCGCTGTGGCACATTGTAAAAATGGATTGAATCATTTTTAGGAAGATTTTTTGTTCTCTCCCAATCTTTGTCGTACTTGTTGAAGAATTCCATGTTAGACTGACCTCCAGCCAACCAAACTTCTCCAACACTAACATTGCTAATAACTATTTTTTCCTGACTGCTAGTATTTTCAACTACAATTTTGTTATCCTTAGAGGCTTCCATTGAAGCGAGGGTAACCTGCCATTTTTCCAATCGATCACTTACAGAATTGATTTCATCTATCAATCTTCCATGATAATCATAAATACTAACTCTAACTCGATCCCCCTCTTCAGCCTGGCCAAAGATATGGATTGGTTTATTGCGCTGCAAAACCATTCCATTTCCAAAAATTTCTGCAACTGAAAATCTAATCATTATTATTCTGTGCTCCCCTTCTTATACCCCAATACATATTTTTAAACTCAGTAGGTGTGCACCCCTTCTGTAATTTAAACATTCTTATAAAAGATGATATAGATGTAAAACCGCAATTAAGAGCCACATCAGTAACGGAATTTCCTGGCTCAATTAAAAGCTCTTGTGCCTTAGCAATTCTTTTTTGATTAACATATTTATAGAAGCTCGTTCCAGCGAATTGCTTAAACAACCTCTCAAAATAATATTTGCTAAAGCCACTCATATCAGCAATATCATCTAGTTTTAAGTCCTCAGAACAATGTGAATTAATGTAATCGCAAATATCCATAAATACAAATGCATACTCGCCTTTGACGCCGTATGAATCATCCTTGTGCTCATTGTTATTGATAGAAAATCTCTGTCCAATCAGCACAAACATTTCCAGAAGCTTACTATATATATTTACCTCTGCAAAAGGCATACCTGCCATATATTCATCTCTAATATCAGTTAAGAGAGTTTTTAGTCTTCCATATATATCTGGATATTCTTCTGGTGTAATAACCGTGTATGGCGACATAAATGAAATAAGAGTTTCAATATCTCTCATAGACCTTAAGATATCTGTGCTTGGCTGAAAAATTACTCTTCTTCCAGTCTCAGGTGCTTCTATAGAATGAACACATCCAGGACATACCACACAGATGTCTCCCTCTCTTAGCTTTGCTTCTGAATTAGAAAAAGTAAGCTTATATCCATTCTCAGTTGGCATTATTATTTCGATAGCTGGATGCCAATGCATAGGATAGTCTTCAAACTCTGTATTATCATAAAGCTTCAAAGTGGTGCTTTGCTTATAATTGACGGTTTCAAAAATTCCATCTAAGGATTCAATCATTTTACTCCCCCTTTCGAGCAATAATTAGCAATAATCACTAGTCATAATTTTTGCTCTAATTGACGAAAAAATCAAGCCTATTTTTCGAAAAATTAAAACTAAATCGTTTGATTTTAGTAATTATCGCTATTTTTAGACCATATTATTTAGAAATATTAAACAATCCCACTATGGTTGGGTTATAAACAATAGCAATAATTGATAATCAAGAAACAACAATTCTAAAGATTGTGATTAAACTGTGTGCTAAATTTAAAACATAAGATACAACGTGCTCAAGGGAAAGGGTAATCGAGCACAAAAACAAAAATACTTTGGAGGAGAAGGTAATATGAAAAGAAAGATTTTAGCTACTACGTTATCTGCTTTCATGGCCGCTTCATTATTAACAGGTTGCGGCGGAAGCAACGGATCAGGATCAGGAACAACAGCTGATGGTGTTCAGGAAATCACTTGGATGTTCTGGGATGATCTTGATGCAACACAAGATTTGATTTCTCTCGGATACAAGGAGACAATCGAAAGATTCAACAAAGACTACGAAGGTCAGTATCACGTTAACGTAGTTACAACAAACCTTGAAGAGTATTACACAAAGCTTAACGCAGAGATTCAGGGTGGTAACGCACCAGACGTATTCATCTGTAGCCCAGGACCACAGCTTTCAGATTATGTAATTCCTGATGGAGTTGCTCCAGCAGATGGTCTTTGCATGAACCTTGATGATGCACTTGCTACTGATGGATGGAAGAACACATTCACAAGCGATGCAGTATTCACACAGCAGACATATGACGGATCAGTATATGCTATCCCACTTAACACAGCTGCTGCTTGCTGCTTCTACAACACAGAGATGTTCGAGGATGCTGGCGCTACAGTTCCTACAAACTTCGACGAGTTACTTGATGCTTGCGATAAGCTTGAAGCTAAGGGTTATACACCAATCACAATCTCAGCTGGTACATCATGGTGCTTATCTATGGTAGCTGGTTACCTTTGTGAAGAAGAAGGCGTAGACCTTGCAGCACTTGCAGATGGTTCAGCTTCATGGGAAGATGGCAAGCTTGAGAAGGCTTGTGAGAACCTCTTAAAGCTTTCTAAGTACTTCCAGCCAACAGCTCAGGGTGATACAAATGACGTTGCTACAGCAAACTTCTACAACGAAGAAGCTGCTATCCTTATCCAGGGTTCATGGGCAATTGGTCAGATCAACGGTGAGAACCCAGACTTCGAGTCTAAGTGTGGTGTATTCCAGTTCCCTGGTTGCCAGAGACTCATTGCTAAGTCTGATTCACTTTGCGTAAGCAAGGATACAAAGTGCCCAGAGGCTTGTATCGCACTTCTTAAGTACTTCACAGATGACACAGCTCAGAAGTACACAGCAGAAGTTGGTGGAAAGATTCCTGTAACAAGTGTTGAGTACGATGCTGCTAAGGCACCTGCACAGCTTTCATACGTAATGGATGTATTTGCAAATGCAAAGGGTACATTCGGTTTCTACAATGAGTCAATGCCTACAACTGAGACAGGCGCTCACTTCGATGACTTAATGGTTTCAGTATTCCTTGGAGATACAACTCCTGCTGAAGCAGCTAAAGACATGGAAGAATATTACAACGAAAACTGCAGATAGTATCTCTTTCTCATCTATTCTTTAGTGATAGGGGGCGCTTTCGCCGGCGCCCCTATATTTTTCAAAACCCCTATTAATTAGTTTTAAGGAAAGTAGTGTTATGGATAAATTACTTAGAAATAAAAAGGCCATAATCGTCTTTATGGCACCTGGTTTATTATTATTTACTCTTATACTTTTTGTTCCAATTTGTCAGTCTATCTACTATTCACTCTGTGAATACAAGGCTACATCTATTACTGGTCCAAAGTTCATAGGTTTAAAAAACTATGCAGACTTGTTAAAGGATGATACATTTTGGATTGCTTTAAAAAATTCATTTTTCTTTTTAGTATTTTCATGTGTAACTCAGCTTATTATGGGCTTGTTCCTTGCAGGCCTTCTTACAAATATAGATAAAGGAAGAAACTTGTTTAAGAATATTATTTACTTACCATGCGTTCTTTCTTCTGCTGCTTTAGGTCTCTTATGGATGTTCATTTTCAGTCCAAAGTTTGGTATCAACAAGCTTATTGAGACACTTGGCGTACAAGACTTCGTTAAAAATGGACCTTTATGGTTAATGGATACTAAAGGTTTCATTGTTCTTCCAATGTGGGTAATCGCATTCGTTGCCTTATGGCAGTATGTTGGTCAGTCTATGATGCTTTACATGGCTCAGATTTCTGGTATCAGCAAATCACTTTACGAAGCAAGTTACATTGACGGATGTAGCAAGGCTAAGAGTTTTAGATACATCACTCTTCCACTTATCCGTCCTATGGTAGCAACTGCAATGTCACTTAATGCTATCGGTTCTTTAAAGTTCTTTGATTTGGTATTCAACATGACAGAAGGTGGACCAAACCACAGAACTGAAGTCCTTGCAACTCATCTTTATCAGCAAGGTTTCAAGTATAGCAAATATGGCTATGCAAGTGCAATCGGTGTCGTATTATTAATTCTTTGCCTCCTTGTAACAGCATTCATCAACAAGGTAGTAAAGACAGAGCAATACGAAATGTAAGGAGTTTCAATATTATGAGAAAGATTAAACCAATACGAATTATTATATATTTATTCCTAATTATAATGGCAGTTATTTACCTTGCTCCATTACTTTGGGTTTTAATTGTAGCTTTTAAAGACAATAACCATGAACTTATGGTTGCTCCATTCTCGCTTCCACAGTCGCCATCATTTGCTAACTTTACATTTGCATGGACAGCTGGAAAGCTTGGTATCGCAACATTAAATTCATTCTTAGTATGTACAATATCATTGATCTTAAGTATGTTAATTGGATCAATGGCAGCTTTTGGTATCGCTCGTCTTCGTTGGAAATTTGCTAGACTTTCTCTTACTTATTTCCTTCTTGGAATGATGATTCCTGTACACTGCGTTTTAATACCACTATTCTCTCGTTTTTCAAGCTTCGGCTTAAACAACAGTTTAGTTGGTCTTATTCTTCCATACGTTACATGCTCACTTCCTGTAACAATCTTCATTATGGTTGGTTTCTTTGAGGGTCTTCCAAATGAATTGATTGAAAGCGCATGTATCGATGGTGCTACTATCTACCAGATTTTCTACGGAGTATGCTTACCTCTTGGTAAGACAGGTTTATTCGTAACAGGTCTTATGACTTTCGTAGCAAACTGGAACGAGCTCTTACTTGCAATGGTATTTATTTCTGACGATTTAAAGAAAACACTTCCTGTTTCTCTTTCAAAATTCGTAGGACCATACAATACAAACTATACTCAGATGTTCGCAGCTATCATCATCGCAATCATTCCTACAATCGTAGTTTACTGTGCATTCTCTAACCAGATTGTAGATGGTTTAACTGCGGGGGCCGTTAAAGGATAAAAAACTTGGAGAGATAATATATGAAAAAGCAAAACACACCATTAGTTACAGACATATTTACAGCAGATCCATCTGCTCATGTATTTAACGACAGAATCTACATCTACCCTTCACATGATATTCCACATGATGGCGAAGACAACGACAACGGTGATGAATATCAAATGCAGGATTATCATGTTCTGTCAATGGATGACAAAAGCGATGAGGTCATTGACCATGGTGAAGTATTACATCAGAATCAAGTACCATGGGTAAGCGAGCAAATGTGGGCACCTGATGCAGTTTATAAGAATAACACTTATTACTTATTCTTCCCTGCTCGCGACAAAGATGGCAATTTCAGGCTGGGAATTGCTGAAAGCACAAAACCAGAAGGACCATTTTCTCCTAGAGCTAATTGTATAAAAGGCAGCTTCAGTATTGATCCTTGCTCATTCATCGATGATGATGGCAAAGTATATATCTACTTTGGCGGTCTCTGGGGTGGTCAGCTTGAGAAATACAGAACTGGCAAGTTCGATCCACAAGGTGGCGAACCACCAAAGAATGAGCCTGCTGTATGTCCAAAATGTGGAATCATGAAAGACGACATGAGCGAGTTTGAACAGCTTCCAGTAGATATTCAAATTGTTGACGAAAACGGCTCTCCTCTTCTCTCCGGTGATGAGGATAGACGATATTTCGAAGGTCCATGGATGCATAAATACAATGGTAAATACTACTTCTCTTATTCCACTGGTACAACACATAAAATCGTTTATGCAACCAGCGATAACCCTCTCGGTCCATTTACCTATCAAGGAGTTATCCTTGAGCCGGTAATTGGATGGACCACACATCATTCAATCGTTGAGTATCATGGCAAATGGTATCTCTTCTATCACGATTGTGAATACTCAAAGGGTATCAACCATCGTAGATGTGTTAAATACTGTGAGCTTAAGTACAACTCAGATGGAAC
This sequence comes from Pseudobutyrivibrio sp. AR14, assembly GCF_900101325.1. Taxonomy (NCBI): domain Bacteria; kingdom Bacillati; phylum Bacillota; class Clostridia; order Lachnospirales; family Lachnospiraceae; genus Pseudobutyrivibrio; species Pseudobutyrivibrio sp. AR14. Next base: position 48,621 of record NZ_FMUY01000002.1, on the reverse strand, counting down.
AATACAAACAATTACACCACAGTACAATTAATCATTATAATAAGCCAGGGCTTGGTCAATTGACCAAGCCCTTTTTATTGCTAATACAAAAAGGAGCTTACCTAGAATAGGTAAGCTCCAAATAATTCTATTTATTTGTTTGAACGTCTCCAGATGTTCATCTTCTCTGCTTCCTTAATAAGCTCGTCTCTGAAGTCTGGGTGAGCAATAGAGATAATCTTCTCTGCTCTCTCCCATGTAGAAAGACCCTTGAGGCAAACCTTACCGTACTCTGTAACGAGATAATGTGTGTTAGCACGTGTATCTGTTACGATAGAACCCTCAGCAAGTGTAGGACGGATACGGCTCTTTACAGTGCCATCCTTTGTTGTAAATGTAGATGAGAGACATACAAAGCTCTTACCACCATTAGAAAGGTAAGCACCAAGTACGAAGTCAAGCTGTCCGCCTGCACCAGAGATGTGCTTTGTTCCAGCTGACTCAGCGTTAATCTGACCAAATAAGTCAACGTCTACTGCATTGTTGATTGAAATGAAGTTATCAAGTGCAGAAATCTGACGGATATCATTAGTGTAATCAACAGGAGCACTCATAAGCTCTGGATTCTCATCCATGTAATCGTACATCTTCTTTGTACCAGCACCGAAAGCGTATGTCTGACGGAATCTATCAATGTTCTTCTTAGCACCAGTAATCTTACCAGCGCGGGCAATATCAACAAATGCATCTACATACATCTCAGTATGAACACCAAGATCCTTAAGGTCTGACTCAGCAATCATAGCACCAACAGTATTAGGCATACCACCGATACCAAGCTGTAAGCAAGCACCATTTGGAATCTCTTCAACAATAAGCTTAGCAACTGCCTTATCAACCTCTGTAGGAGTTGTAGCACCACCCATCTCAAGGATAGCTGGATTATCACCCTCAACAATAGCGTCAACCTTTGAAATGTGAACGCCCTCTTCGAAACCACCTAAGCAACGAGGCATATTCTTATTAACCTCAACAATAACATGCTTAGAGTTCTCAACTACAGCCATAAGATGTGATGCATTAGGACCGAAGTTGAAATAACCATGATTATCCATAGGAGCTGTAACAATCATAAGAACATCGTTTGGCTCGATATGCTCTCTATAGTATCTTGGAAGCTCAGAATATCTAACAGGTGCATAGAATGCGCAACCTCTAGCGATAAGCTTTCTCTCGATACCACCCATGTGCCATGAGTTCCATGTGAAATGCTCACCAGCATCCTCACGCTCAAAAATAGCTGGAAGCTTCATAACGATACCACCACGTACCTTAACGTCTCTAAGCTCATCTGTACGGGCTGCAAGAGCCTTATCAAGGGCATCAGCTGTGCCAGTACACCAGCCGTAATCAACCCAATCTCCACTCTTAACAACTTTAACAGCCTCAGCTGCTGTAGTTAATTTCTTTTTGTATTCTGCTTGAAAATCCATACTAACCTCCGCTCGTTAAATAATTATCAATTAAATAGAATTTTACCACTTATGGCCCTCCTCTTCAACAAAAACTCAAATTGACTTTCTTGTCTAATATTATTCATGACGGTGAAGCCACTAATCTCCGTATATGAAAAAATAATTTCATTCCCCCACAAACAAGTTTGGCGGGAAAGAAAAAATTAATTTGATATCTGTGAATAGTAACTAAATAATGTCAGAAACAGGATTCCATCAAGAATAATAGTGATATAATGTATTTAGAAGTATTCATCAGGAGGTAAAGCAAATGTCAAAACAAGAAATTGAAATTGCTGGTGCAAAGAGGCAGCTTGAGATTACCCCTTTTGAGCATCACACCAAATTTCATGAAACAGATTTACAGGGAGTTATTCATCCATCCAATTATCTAAACTGGTTGGAGGATGCTAGAATGCATCTAATGGAGCAGATGGGCCTTGGATTCAAGCAAATGCTTGATATGGAAATCAGCTCTCCTATCATCTCTCAGTCAATAGAATATAGAAGCAATGTGAAATTCGATGAAACAATTGTAATCGATACCAAGCTCTTGTCTTACGATGGTCACGAAATGGAAATAGCCTATCGTATATACGATAAAGCTACTGGTGAAGATAGAGCCATGGCTAAGACCCGCCACTGCTTTGTAAACAAATCCGGTGCGCCGATTTCTATGAAGCGTGCCTACCCAGAGCTGGATACCAAATTCTTCGAATTTAAATAATAATAATAATAGCCACCATGTTACGCTCTCAAGCCTAAGATATTGTTCCGGTTCACTACATGTGAACCTACACAACACTTAGAGCTTGATAGCTACATGGTGGCTTTCGTATGCCATACGACTTTCGTATTCCTTACGGTTTTATTGGTTCTTAGCGGCTATTTCGGTGAGTAGATTGATAAACTCAACATCAGATTCCTGTACACGAAGATTGGTCTCTATCCTCTCTCCGTTAGGGTCTGTAATGGAAATCTCGATGACTGAACCTGGTGTCATAGCCTTGTTTTTAGCAGCTCCAAAAAATGGAATCAACTTAGGATGATTGGCATTAAATTTCGCAGCCGCGCTTTTTACTCTAAATAAATCTGCTGGATTAAACCCCATGATAATCTCCTTTTCAAATTAGTCATAACACAGGAACTACTATATCTTGTAATCCCTTCTTATATCATATACTCACGCAATAGTTTACGCAACTCTTCTTCCTTAATAGGTTTTGCAATATAATCGGCAAATCCCATAGCCTCATATTTTTCTTTTGCGCCAACTATCGCATTTGCGGTTTGCATAATAAGTGGCGTATCTTTATTAAGGTTGTCATCCATTCTACTCATTATATCCTTCAGTTCCAGGCCATCCATTCCCGGCATCAAATGATCAATGAATATCAAATCATATTTTGTTCTCTTTACCTTCTCTAATGCCTCTGCCCCACTAATTGCAGTATCCACCACAATGTCTGTGTTACTTAAAAGCATTGTGAATACCCTAAGATTGATAGCCACATCATCAACCACAAGAATTCGCCCTATAACATCAAAAACCTCAGAGCGGTCTGCTACTCGCCTATCTCCATTTGGTCCCATAGAGAATATACCACAAGGCTCTACTGTGCGAATTTCTTGCGGAATAACCACTGTAAATGTGGTTCCTTTTCCCGGCTCTGATTCTACTGATATTTCTCCATCCATCAAATCAATAAGCTGTTTAGTAATTGTAAGTCCCAACCCAGTTCCTTCAATTTTATAGTTTTGGAATTCTCCAACTCTATTAAATGAATCAAATAGATAAGGAATGCTTTCCTTTGAAATACCAATACCCGTATCGCTTACTATAATAATAAGCATAAGGCGCCCGCCAGAAATCTTACCTTGAATAGAAAGAGTGATTCTACCTGATGGAGTGTATTTCACAGCGTTAGTCAATAGATTAGTAATAACCTGAATAATCCGTTCCTTGTCACCTCTAAGTTTTGCTGGAAGCACATCACTCATATCCACTTCAAATGAAAGTCGATTGGCCTTTGCCCTTGGTCTAACCAACGAATAACATTCTCTAACCATATCTAAAAGGTCGTAATCTTCAGGCACAATCTCAATCTTACCTGCATTAACTTTTGCTAAATCAAGGACCTCATTAACTATTCCAAGCAAATAATTGCCTGCCCCATTAACATCCCTTGCATAATCAAGAATTTTCTCCTCCTTGCTTTCCCTCAATATCATCTTATTCATACCCAGTATTGCATTGATTGGCGTACGCATTTCATGAGACATTCTTGTAAGAAAAGCCGTGCTTGCAGCTTGAGCCTGTACAGCTGCAAATATATCTCTCTCCATTCGTCTAATATCTCTAAGAGCTCTAAGGTAAGACATGACAATCAAGAACAATAATCCCAACAATAGAATCATTCCATTCATAGTCATAGGCTTATCTATCATGTAAACATATATCTGTATAAGCCCCGCTACCATCGCGCCTAATATACCGATAAACTCCATTATGTATTCCTTAACTCTGCCCTGAATAACATCCGGGATTACGGTAATAATGTATCCAACCATTGTCAGTACAAGGGATATAAATGCAAATGGAAGTATTCCGCTTAAATCTGTGTTATTGAAAAACTGTAAGAACAAACCAATAGCCGCTACAAACATATCAAGTACACCTAAAATCATATAAAACATTCTGTAGCGACCTTCCTGCAAACGGTCAAAATAAAGAGCCATTGTAAAGGAAAGCATAATAAGACTAAGGTATGTCATATATGATAAAAGAGAATAATTCGGCACAAAAAATTGCCTGCAATTGGTCTCTGCTAATGACCATATGGATGCACAGATTATTACCCATCCTGCAAAAAACAAAGGCAATGTCTTATTATAAGCAAGCTTTACTGAAACACCGATAATAAAGGCTATTATACCTAGCACAAGCAAGAACAAAGTGAGCAGCAATACATATCTCTCACCATCAAATACCATACGAAATACACCGGCTTGTGGGCCGATAGTAATTTCACCAATAACTCCTGAATAATTGTTATCTCCTATATATTCAATTCTAAGTACCTGACCATTGTCCTCAGGATAAAGTGGAATAAAAGTGGCAATACCCGGACTATTATTACCAAATGGCCGAGTATCCTTTGTAGAATAGCTATATCGCAGTTCCTCACCAACGTAGGCATTAACATCCTGCTTAGCTGTATTAAAAGAAACGTAGGCATTATCTCTTGTAATACCTTCGATAGTTTTTTCTATAATAAAAATATTGTCTTCTTCTGGCTCATATTGGCCTGGAATAGAAATATCAGTCAAGCTCCCATCTGAAAGCCTTCTTTGCCAACCATCGCTATAACTGTCCATTGCAAGCGGTGTGTAGCTTCTCTCATCAGGCAAACTCTGTTCGCCAAATAATAGTAGGCCGCAAATAAAAAGAAACACAACCACACCTACTACTATAACAATATCGTAAACAAAACTACTAGTTCTCTTCATTTTTAATCCCCAAAATTATAATTATTTATCCCCATAAAACGATAGAATCGCTTTAAATTTATTATAATTTGTCAGAGTTTTTAAAACAACAAATTACGAAAATAGTCACAATTTATTTGAAATAATTTTCGTGAATAATGTTATAATTACAATTAAGAATTAGTGGGAATTGAAGATTTGGTAACTTTCTTATGAATAGGAGGCAGATATGGCTAGTACACAGCAAATAGCAAAAGAATATTACGACAAGGGCATGAGCCTTGTTCGTTCTAATAATATAGAGATGGGTATAAACAACTTAAATATGGCCAAGAGTATATATGAGGAACTGGGCGATACTGTTCAATATATTTTGGCTCTAAGAGGCCTTGCTGTTGCCTATGGAATCATGGGATATGATACCAAGATGCTCTATAAATGTCTGGATGCATTCGCACTTCTTGATAAAAATGGAATAAAGGGCGCCAAGCATTTATTCTACACAACTATATGCAATCGCTACATGATTCTCGAGGACTATGACAGTGCAATTAATTATGGAAGAATGGCTCTTCAAGATTTGGAAGACCATGGTGAGGAGTTTGATAATTCTCCTAGAAATTATTTAACTGCATGCCTCAACCTAGCATATTCATATCTTCACATGAATCGCTTTAACGATGCTGAAACATATATAAAGCGAGCTTCTGAAATTGCCAAGAAAAACGATTTACACAGTCACGATTTGAGCCTCACTGTGCTTAATGCCAGTTATCATCACAAAATCGGAGACGATAAATATGTCTATGACCATATCGAGGAATTAGTTTCATCAATCAAGGGTGCCAATATAACCATCAACGACTATCTAGAGGACATCAAGCTCATTATAGAGACATTCTGCAGCATGAAAGAATATGACAAAGCGGAAGCTGTAGCTCAGAGTCTTGAATCATACGGCACATTGGCTAGTGATTTTTATCTTAAGCTGCAAGCCACACGCTTCTATATGATGATCTATAAGGATTCTGGTGAAAATGAAAAATACCACCAGGCTTGTGTTCAATACGCAGAAAATTCTATTGCTCTATCTAGCAAGGAGGCTGCAACACACCTTCAGGAGATGGACACTGCCATCGCATTGTCTATTGCCGATACTCCAATAGAGTTACTATAATATCCTTGTTATGAAAAGAAAGCATCAAATACTAATACTTATAATTTTTATATTTTTCTTATTTATCAAGGCTCAGATGGATTTCAATCCATCTATAAGAGTCTTGCTATCTATTGTTGATTTCTCTGAGTCTACCCTTACTAGCTCTGATTATTTGGCCTACGGTATAGATTTAAAGGATTTATTCAGAAACTACACCAATTCAGATATTAACTACAGAGGCTCAGCCTATATCAAAAAAGTAAAGGGCTTCCCTTACTCTATCAGCGGCTCCATAGAGGGTCAGCGTTCTCCTGAGCAGAAAAAGTTTTCCTGCGAATCAGACCTTAATGTCCTAGTTTTAAATGTGGGTATGTTAAATGCCTATGCCAAAGATGATACTGTCTATTTAGTAGCTCCTATGTTAGGGGGATTATCATATGGATTCGATACAAATGACGACCTTTTCCCTAAGGCGCCAAATCTCAACTACGATATTACCCGTGAATGGTTCCACGAAAACAAAATGAACATCTGGAATTTCGTCAGAAGCATTGATATCAAAGAAACTGACCAGTTTTTTATAGATACCGACGGCACCAAGGCCAAAGAATATGCAATCACAATTCCTCAGGGAGAAGGTGATTTTATCTGGGAGCTTTTAGGTGTGGACGCACCTGACCACGATATTAAATGCTCTCTTTTCCTAGACAAATGGTGTCACACAAGAAAAGTCGTCTTTGACCTTTCTTATAAAACAGAGGGCGCTTATATTGCTATATACGGAAATGATTGCAATAGCATGGAAATCTATGCACCTCTTCCAGATGATGAATCATTTACATGCACTATCAAGCGTGACGGAACAAACAACTACACTAATGCATATATCAACAATATTACCTACAGCACTTCTGGTGGCAATATTTTCAGCATTGACAGCAATGGATATCTCAACTATACAGAAGAAGGATTCAAGCTGGAGCTTTCAGACATTCAGGTTAAGAAAAATAATGAGATCCTTGCAGAAGGATATGTAAAGGGACGCATTTCAAAAGACGAAAATATGGGTGATGTATTTGAAAATGCAGGAGTTGATTTTTCAAATATTGAAGTTATCGATTGGGATACAATAAAAAATGACACCGCCTCTTTTGTAGACGATGTCATTGAACAAGCTCGTAAAAACGTCGATTTATTTGATTTCTAAGCCTCTGGCTCCATGCAGCCTAATACTTTGTAGAGGAGATTGTAAAGCTGTGCACTCTCTTCTGAAGAAAGCTTAACACACTGACCCATCTTAGCAGGTATCTCTGATGCCTGCTTTTTTAATCCCTCGCCTTCTTTGGTCAAAGTAATTATCAGATTTCTCTCATCATCCTTTGAACGGACACGCTTAACATATCCCTTCTGCTCAAGCTTTTTAAGAACTGGTGTAAGTGTACCTGAGTCCAAAAACAGCTTGTCACCAAGAGCCTTAACAGTGATTTCCTTTTCTTCCCAAACAACCATCATAGTAATGTACTGTGTGTATGTAAGATCAAGGGGATCAAGATATGGCTTGTATCTTTTAACTATCTCCTTTGAGCATGCATAAAGTGGAAAGCATAGCTGATTTGAAATTCTTAAGCAATCAAATTTGTCGCCCATTCTTAGTCACCTCTGATTATATATTTTTAGACACAAATTCCTTAAGTGCATCCTTAGGAGCGAAACCTACATTCATGTCTACCTTCTGTCCATCCTTTAATACAACAAGTGCTGGAATATTCATGATTCCGTACTCTCTAGCCAAGTCTGGATTCTCATCTGTATCTATGCTGTAGAAATTAGCCTGTCCAGCCATCTCCTCAGATACTTCCTCAAGAACTGGAGCAAGCATCTTGCATGGTCCACACCATGTAGCATTGAAATCTAAAACTGAAACTCCTGACTTATCCATTGAATTAAATTCTGCTGTAGTAATCTTCTTTACCATTGTATAACTCCTTTCAAAATTAATCAAATTTTGTTGTCTATTAATCATTTTTTGTTATTTATTTTTAAGGCTATTAAGATAAGAAACTGCTGAAAGTGCTGCAACATTTCCCTCTCCAGCTGCCTTAATATACTGATATGGTGTACCTGTAATATCTCCAGCTGCAAATAATCCCGGAATATTAGTAGCCATCTGACGATCAACCTGAACGTGATTGCCATCCATAGCAAGTCCTGGTACAAGCTGAGATGGTGCAATCTGCTGTCTAAGAATAAATATTCCATCGGCCACAAATGTGCCATCCTCTGCTGTAAGCTGCATTCCATCAGCTACCTGCTCTATAGAAACTGGCTTAATATCCTTTTTAACTATGATATTGCCACCAAGCTTACCATCGTACTCGTACTGAGGAATATATGTAACGTTCTCAGCCCGCTCTGCCAAGAACTCTGCCTCTTCCTCGTCCTCCTTGCCATAAGCAAGAATGATTGCTGTACGTCCTTTATATAAAGCAGCATCGCAAGTTGCGCAATAGCTGACACCTCTTCCTAAGTTTTCCATTTCACCTGGAAATGGCTTCATAGCAGTCATACCAGCTGCGATAATAACTGAGCTCGCCTCATAATCGCCACCGTGACATTGAATAGCAAAATACTGTCCCATGGAATATACTGCGTTAACTTTATCCTCTGTAATAGTAACGCCCATTCCCTGGGCATGATCTAAAAATGCCTGTGCCATCTTATCTCCTGATACCTCAGGCAATCCTAAATAATTTTGAATTGTATGGGCCTTAGCCACCTTATCTGATGAACCCTTGCTTCCAAGCAGGAGTACGGATTTATTTCTAACTTTGGCTGTAATGGCTGCCTCTAATCCTGCAGGGCCTGTACCAATAACAGCGATATCATATCTTTCCATTTGATAACCTCCACTCTGAACAAGCAAAAGATTGTGCACAATCAAATCTTATGATTGAATTGTACACAATCTAATTGCATTTGTCAACAGTGTTTTTTATTTTTTTAAATTGTGAAAGAATCCTTGATATCTCTCAGTTCATCAGAGTTTACCTCTGTCTCTCCTACTACCTTTACTACACCATCTGATAAGTTTGCAACATCTGTTGCCTTCTCAGCTACTGTTGTAACAGCGGCTGCGGCCTCACCAACAGTTCGTGAGATTTCCTCTACAGACTGAGAAATCTCAGTTGTTGATTCCTGAAGCTCATCAATCTTATCAGAAATATTAGACATAATATCTGAGAAATTTTCTGCATCAAGCTTATAATCATCCGCCATCTTAAGGAAGTTAGTGTAATCTTGTGCAATATCATTTTCAATGTAGCTAAGTGTCCTTGTAAGACAAGCGTTCATTGAATTAACAGATGACTGAACCTCTGCAACTATTTCCATAATACCGGCTACTGTATTGCTTGACTGAGTAGCAAGTCCACCGATTTCTGTAGCAACTACAGCAAAGCCCTTTCCTGCTTCTCCAGCGCGGGCTGCCTCAATAGATGCATTAAGGGCAAGCAGATTAGTCTGGCTTGCAATATCCTGGATGGCAATCGCAAGATCATTAACCTTTGTAACCGCCTTTGATTTTTCAAGGGCTTCCTGACCTTCTGTATTAATCTCTTCGTAAATCTTCTCGGTCTTTTCCTTAGCTGCAATGGTATCGATATAAACTTCCTTTGCTTTCGCCTTTATCTTGTCTGCATCCTCAACACCTGTCTTAGCTTCCTCGGCAATTGAATCTGCATTTTCCTTAATTCTAGCTGTTCTTTCGTTAATTACGTCAGTTGTAGCTGAGGTTTCTTCCATGCTAGCAGCAAGTTCTTGTGATGTAGCTGAGTTGTCTGCATTGGCAGAATCGATTTCCATAGTAATATCCTTAAGTCTAAGGGCATGTCCCTCTAAATCCACAGAAGTGTTTGCTATTCTCTCAACTATATTTCTAAGACTGACCTCCATGTCTCCAACGGCACGAGCCATAATACCAGTCTCATCTTTTTTGTGTTCAATCTGCTCCAGTGCATCTGTAGAAGTAAAATCAAGCTTGCCTACTCTTCCTATTATTTCTGTAATAATAGCAATAGGATTAGTAATTCCACGAGCTGATACAATACCAATAATGAAAATAACTACTCCCACTATGCAAGAAAATAGCAAGCCAAGATTTCTAATCTGGTTGATTTCAGCCATCATTTCTGTATCATCCGCAACGCAGACTGTTACCCAACCTGTGGAATCAATTACCTGATATGCACTATATTTAACTACACCATTTTCATCAGTGTAATGGCTAATATCAGCGCTTACATAATTACCTGATGGTATCTGCGTAATCAACTCATTGATAGCCGCATTAGCTACCTTTGTATCAATTTTGTCTGGCTTCCTATGATATATGAAAGTTCCTTCCTCATTGATTACGTAAATGTAACTAGATTCAAATCCATTAAGACCTCTTCCCTCAAGAATCGGCTTTAAGCCCTCATAATTAACATTCTCAACGCCTACATCATCTATCTCCTGTTCAACTAGCTCTGCGCAAAGAGTAGCTAAATCCTGCATGTTATGCTCGTTAACAGTCTTTATAGTCTTCTTTGCACTAGGGATAATATATGCAAGATTAAGAATAATGAAAGCGATAATACTTCCAACAACTAGTACCAAAATCTTTACATAAATAGAATGAATCGTAAGTCTTCCTCTTTTTACTTTTTTGTCAGCCATAATCAATCTCCTTCTAAAATTCTTTTAGAAACCACTAGTAGGTTTATTTTAAACGTCATATATGTAATTTTCGTGAAAAAAAGATGTGCACAAAAAAGCTCCCGAATCTCATATATTCGAGAGCATTTAATGTTCTATTAGATATCAAAGTTTTCCAGCTCTGACATAGCTGAAAGAGCATCCATTTCTTTAATACTATTGCTGTTAGTATTTAACCTACCAGCTTCTTTTATAGGCTTTTTTAAACTGTCGGATGTAGTTTTTTCCTTAGTCTCTGCCTTTACTTGTTTACTTGTAGTAAGTTTCCTACTTTCTTTTGCCTGCTTAGCCTCTGTAGTCTTCATTTGCTTGAGACTCTCCTGATACTGGGCTGCATTGATGCCAGATTTAATTGTCATACCCCTCTCTCCAATCGTCCTGTTATAGAAAATATCATTGACACAATATTTGCATTTATTATAACACCTCGCAGGATTTCTGTCACCTGTAATTTTTTAAAGCCATTTCTCCCTCTATTTTCTGACATTTTAAATATATTTGCGCCTAACTGTCGAATAATATAAAATCAAAATTGTTATACAAAAATATAGGAGAAAAATAATGAAATCATTTTTAAAAAGAAAAAATATTGAAATTTCCGTAAAGCGTTACTTAATCGATGCTTTAGGAGCTATGGCCCAAGGTCTTTTTTGTTCCCTTCTAATCGGAACCATCATTAATACTATAGGCGGACAGCTCGGTATTGGATTTCTAATAGAGCCAGTTGCTACCGTAGCAGGTGTTGATTATACAGTGGGCGGTCTTGCTATGGCTATGAGTGGACCTGCAATGGCAATTGCTATCGGCTATGCACTTCAGGCACCTCCACTTGTGCTATTTTCATTAATAACAGTAGGTTTTGCCTCTAATGCCCTAGGTGGAGCAGGCGGTCCTCTGGCTGTTTTATTTGTCGCAATCATCTCAGCCGAAGCTGGTAAAGCCGTTTCAAAGGAAACTAAAATCGATATTCTTGTAACACCACTTGTTACAATCGGTATTGGTATTGCCCTTTCTGCATGGTGGGCGCCAGCTCTTGGTAAAGCTGCCAATTATGTAGGCGACCTTGTAATGTGGGCTACAACAAAACAGCCATTTATCATGGGAATACTGGTTTCTGTTATTGTGGGAATCGCTCTCACACTTCCAATATCATCAGCTGCTATTTGTGCCGCTCTTTCCCTTACAGGTCTTGCTGGTGGCGCAGCTGTTGCCGGATGTTGTGCACAGATGGTAGGTTTTGCTGTAATGAGTTTTAAGGAGAATAAATGGGGTGGTCTTATTTCTCAGGGCATAGGTACCTCAATGCTTCAAATGGGAAATATTATTAAAAACCCTAGAATATGGATTGCACCTATTCTTTGCTCTGCTATTACAGGCCCTCTTGCTACATGTGTATTTAAAATGGAAATGAATGGAACCCCTGTTGCCTCTGGAATGGGCACTTGTGGACTTGTAGGACAAATTGGTGTTTACACCGGTTGGGTTAATGATATAGCTGCTGGTTCTAAATCAGCTATCACTGGAATGGATTGGGCTGGACTTGTCATTATCTGCTTTATTGCTCCAGCAATACTTTGTCCTCTCTTCAATAGATTTGCAAGCAAATTAGGCTGGGTAAAACCTGGCGACATGAAGTTAGGATAGAATATATGAGAACTAAAAAAGTGCTGCCGAGGCAGCACTTTTTGTATGTTATAAAATAAGGGAGGTTTATTAATTATTTCCTACAACCGTATTTCCTGCACTGTACTCGCCGTACATTTCTTGATACTTAACAGCTGTACCTTGGGCGTCGAATACGTTGTCCGAAATAATATTTGAGGAATTGCATGCATATTGCACTTTGAAACAAGCTCCTGCGGTGTTTGTTATAATATTATTTTTGAATGCGCAACTTGTCGCACTCCCCGTGTTTGATACATCATAACCGCCGAAACTTATTCCGGCAAACGCATTGTTATTTTTCAACTCATTGTCATGCACATTGATACCTGTTACGAATGTACCAACATGCTCACTAGCCACCTCTATTCCAATATCACAGAATGATACGCTATTTCCGTATATTTCAATGTCTCTTGCACCGTCAACATAAATACCTCCGGCACATTTGTCATCATAGGTAACATTGACCTCTGGATCTGATGATATGTACTCAACTATATTGGATACTATCTCACCATTTCGCGCTCTATCAGCCTCATCATATTCCTCTGATTGCTCATAGCCAATAGCATCTATGCCAATGTTATCGCAATTATGAATATAATTGTTTGAAACTATAAAATTAGAAACATTACCGTTTATAGCAAGAGATTCACTATTTCCAAGACTTAAGTTATATAACTCACATCCATCAATAGTAATCCCATCTATAGGTTCATCTACAGGAGCCGAAACAAGAATCCCATGTGCATTATAGGCATCTGAATCGCTCTTATAAATGCAACCCATATCGTGAATCTTGCAATGAGAAATGGTTATGTTGCTTGAACCACCATCAACCTCAATTCCTATTGGCACAATTGATGTGGATGGTCCATCAAGCTTAAATTCTTTGATTTCCAGATTGCTAATTGAAACATCTGAAGCATTAACACAAATCATCGAGCTTTCGCGTGAGTTAGGGGTTATTGTTGAGCCATCTAGGATAGCTCCGTCTTCGCCGATAATCGATATTCCATCAGTTTCAATATATAGCTGCTCGATATAATTTCCTGCAGGAACGACGATAGTATCGCCAGAAACAGCCATATCAATAGCATCTGAAATTGTAGGTGCATCAGCCCCTACGACTATTTTATTTGTCGCAGCTTTCACTTTTTGGTTGCTAGGGGCACAGCCTAAAGCTAATACTGCAGTGAGAAAGAGTGAAGCAAAAATCTTACTTCTGTTGTGCATTAGCAAATTCCTTTCGTTTTGTCTCAAAATCTAGTGTAACTGATCAGTACATGTAAAATAATAACACATCTCTTTTTAATTGTGAAGTGTTTATTGCAATAAATGTAATATTTTTGAAATATATTTACAAATTAGAGTTTTCCTATAAAAACTCAGTAATGTAAATTTCCTATTATGCAAAAAAAGTCCCCTAAAACTAGTTAGCTTTAGGGGATTTATTACAAAATTATTATAAATCTTCTCCGTTGCTGGCAATAACCTGCTTGTACCAGTCAAATGACTTTTTCTTTCTACGAGCAAGTGTACCTGTTCCATCATCGTATTTCTCAACATAGATGAAACCATAGCGCTTAGCCATCTCGCCTGTTGATGCACTAACTAAATCGATGCATCCCCATGGAGTGTAACCAAGCAAGTCAACGCCATCCTTAACAGCCTCTCTCATCTCTGAGATGTGCTTTCTCAAATAGTCGATTCTATAGTCATCATTTATTGAACCATCAGCTTCGATTTCGTCTCTAGCGCCAAGTCCATTTTCAACAACCATAAGAGGAATTCTGTATCTGTCATAGATTTCATTGAGAGTATATCTAAGGCCCTGTGGGTCAATCTGCCATCCCCAATCTGAAGCCTCAAGATATGGATTTCTTCCTCCGGCAATAAGATTGCCATCTCCCTTATCAGCTTTAGGATCACTACTGATTATATTTGACATGTAGTAGCTGAATGTATAGAAGTCCACTGCACCTTCCTTAAGAATCTTGTCATCTCCTGGCTCCATCTTAATTGTGATGCCATGCTTATCCCAAATGCTCTTAGCATATGCTGGATACTCACCACGTACCTGCACATCTGAACAATACCAGTTAACCTCTCTCATATGCTCCTGATTTGCAATAATATCAGCTGGATTACATGTAGCTGGATATGAAGTAACAAAACAAATCATATTTCCTAATTTGTACTCTGGATAATTGTCATGAGCATATTTTACAGCAAGAGCAGATGCTAAAAACTGATGATGAAGAGCCTGGAATCTCTCCTGTGGCTTGTCTGGAACTTCATTAACAGGACCTGAGTATCCCTTTACTGTACCAGTTGAAAGCACAGCTCCCAGTGGCATTGTACCTGCATTGATTTCATTAAATGTAAGCCAGTACTTTACCTTGCCCTCATATCTTGCAAAGATTGCCTTGCAATAATTCATGAAATACTCAATTAGCTCTCTGCCTTCCCAACCATTGTATTTCTCAACAAGTGCATAAGGAAGCTCATAATGAGAAATTGTAACAAGTGGCTCAATTCCATGTTTCTTACAACAATCAAATACCTTGTCGTAAAATGCAAGTCCTGCTTCATTTGGCTCACTTTCCATTCCTGTAGGGAAAATTCTTGTCCAGTTGATTGATGTTCTAAATACCTTGAATCCCATCTCTGCAAAAAGGGCAATATCTTCCTCATAGTGATGATAGAAATCAATAGCCTCATGTGAAGGATATAGAGTTCCCTCCTCTATTTTTGTTGTAAGTCTCTTTGGAACTGTGTGACTGCCATTTGTACACATATCTGAAACAGATGCGCCTTTACCATCCACATTCCATGCCCCTTCAAATTGATTAGCGGCTACAGCGCCTCCCCATAAGAAATCTTCTCTAAATGTTCCCATTATGTGCCTCTCTTTCTAACTTATTTCTTTATATGCATATTATAAATGATTATTTATAACAATGTAATCAAATCATTTCCATTAACAACTGTCTTTGCATCAGTAGGAATTATATCTGCGTATGCATCTGAATTTGTAATAACAATAGGTGTCTCTACTGAGTAGCCAGCTTCCTTAATGAAATCCATATCAAACTCAAGAAGCAAATCACCCTTCTTAACTACATCGCCCTGTTTTACCTTTGGCTCAAAGCCTTTGCCCTCAAGCTGAACTGTATCCATACCAACATGGATGATAACCTGTGCACCGTTTACTGTTGTAAGTCCAATAGCATGACCTGTATTAAAGAATGCTGAGATAGTACCATCAGCTGGCGCATATACCTTGCCCTCTTCTGGAATAATAGCAACACCTTTACCCATTGCCTCTGATGAAAATACCTTATCAGCAATTTCTGTTAAAGGCTTTACCTCTCCCTTAACTGGAGCTACAAGAACTTCACCGTTTGTTGTAGCTGAAGCCTCAAGCGACTTAGAAGAATCCTTTGATTCATTCTTGTAGAATAAAAGCTCTAAAATACATCCAACTACTAAGCAAAGAAGTGAAATTACAATTGCAATAATCATACCTGATGTATCTTTAGTCTGTGAATTTACATATGCAGGATATGCGAAAATACCCATACCTGCTGACTGATAAGCCTTTACGCCTAATGTGCAAAGAGCTGCGCCTGCGATACCTGAGATAACGCATGTTCTAAAGAATGGAGCCTTCTTTGGAAGTGTAAGACCATAAATAGCAGGCTCAGTAACACCAGCCATACCTGAAACGATTGCAGCTGGAGCAAGTCCCTTAAGCTTCTTATCTCTAGTCTTAAGGTAAATACCGATACAAGCACCTGTCTGTGCAAATGTTGTACCAAGCATAGCTACAAGGATAACATCCTGACCTGTAGTAGCCATGTTTGAAAGTGAGATTGGTACAAGTGACCAATGAAGTCCAAAAATAACAAGTATCTGCCAGAAGAATCCTACGATTGCTCCCATGATAATTGGGCTAATTTCATTAAGTGTGTTGAAGAAAAGTCCAAGAACATTTGCAATACCACTTGCAACTGGTCCAATGATGAAAAGTGTTAAGCAGTATGTAATAGTTACTGTCAAAAGTGGAACAGCGAAAAGCTTTATTGTATCTGGAACAATTTTCTTTACTACTTTGTTCTCAAACCATCCAGCAAAAGCTACTGCTGCAATGATTGGAATAACTGATGATGTATAGTTACCTGATGGTGGCATTGTTACAGGAATACCGAATAAATGAGATATTTCATGTGCACCATCTGTAAGGTAAGGATATACAAGTGCAAGACCAAGTACTAATCCCTCAAGCTCTGGAAGCTTAAACTTCTTAGCAGCTGTAACTCCAAGGATTGGTGGAAGGAAATAGAATGCTGCATCGCCTAATGCGTAGAGCAAATTATAAGTACTGCTATCTCCTGCTAAAACACCCACTGCAGAAAGAAGTGCAAGAACACCCTTTAAGATACCACATGCAGAAAGAACGCCAAGGAAAGGTGTAAACACACTTGTTACAATGCTAATGAAAGCATTAAAGGGATTTTGCTTTTCCTTTGGTCCATCATCTGATTCACCAGCTGCAAGAGCTGATTTATTCTCAAGATGACCTACGCTTATTACTGCATCAAATACCTGAGGTACGTGATTTCCAATAACTACCATATACTGTCCGCCAGACTGGATTACTGTAACGATTCCGTCTGTGTCCTTAAGGATATCTGTATTTGCCTTGCTCTCGTCCTTAAGTTTAAATCTAAGTCTTGTAATACAATGTGTAATGCTTGTGATGTTGTCTTTTCCGCCTACATTTTGAATGATAATGCGAGCTAGTCCATCATATTTGCTTGCCATTTTTTAACCCTCTCTTTTAAATAACAATTTTTATCTTTTCCAGATCCTGCGCACTGATCTGTAAAATTCAAATAAAAAACCTGCACAAAGACATAGAACTACTCTATATATTCGTACAGGTTTAGCCGGCTCTCACGCCGTAACTATCCATTATTTATTTTCTATCTGTAATTCGAGAAATATGCACTACCAAATAAAGCATTTCCTCGTCGGTAATTTCTTCTGGAAATTTGGATTCCATATAGCTTTTAATGCGTATTGCACATTTGTAAGCCTCAGGAAACTTTTTAATCATCATGTTAAACATGTCTACATTATCAGCTGGATAATACTCTCTCTTCTCAGCACGCTGTAAGAAGTATTTCAAATGAGTGATGAATCTCTCGTATGATAACGTATTCTCATCAAGTGTAGTATTGAATGTGTATTTTACAATACTAACTATGTCGCTAATCACCTCTGATGTCTCAAGAGTGTGATGCATGTTGCCATCAAGCTCCGCATTTACGATATGAAGGGCAAAGAACCCTGCCTCATCATCAGGAAGTGTAACACCAAGCTTTTCCTTTATCATATCAAGAGCATGGCATCCAATGCTGTACTCTGTCTTGTAGAAATTCTTAATTTCCCAAAGGAGCTTGTTTCTTAAAACAGTACCCGTCTTTGCACGTTCTATTGCATATCCTAAATGGTCAGTAAGAGTGATATAAATATTATTGCAAAGACGCTTATTAAGCATGTCACCAGCGTATTTGATGATTTCATCTGCCACCTGAATCTGTTCATAAGGCATCTCTGAAACAAGCTGCTTGAACTGTTCGTTAGGCTTTTCCATGACAAAAGTCTTTTCTATTTTACCTTCATCTATCTCATCACCTATTTTCTTCTGAAAACATAGGCCGCATCCTGTATAAACTATCTCGTTCCCCTTGTCATCTAAGGCCAAGGCTGCATTATTATTTAAAATCTTTTTAATCTTCATTCTAGTGATTCTCTTTAAAAATTTCCCTTAAAATAAAAAATGACCAAATCATCCCCTTACATAATATCATAGTCCTAGACTATGTGTAATGGACGATTCAGTCTTGCCTGCCTTGCAGTAACAATCCGAACTTGTTTGTTTATGAGAATACTTTACCATAAACTTTACACTTGTAAAGATGCAAATTCCATTTTTTACGTTTTAGCAAATTCTTATAAACTCCTTTTGTATGGTTTTCACAAATTATTCACAAACTTAAAGGTTTGAATAAAGCGGGCAAGCAATTGCCTACCCGCTTAAATAAATCTAATTAGTTGCTTTTCTTATTAAGTGCTCTGTAAATGATAGTGAAAATTACTCCCACTACTGAGAATACACATGCAATGAGGAATGCTCTCTGGTAAACACCATATTTTGCTACAGTGTTTTTCATAATCATTGGTCCGAAGTAACCTGCTAATGCAAAACCAATAAACATGATTCCGTAATTTACCGAATTGTTCTTTGGTCCAAACTGATCAGCTGTAAATCCAGGATAAACACCCATAAATGAACCAAAGCTAACACCTACTACAGAAAGGCCTATGTAGAACTGAGCAACAGAACCTGCACCTGTAAAGTAAAGGCAAAGAAGTCCAGCACCACCTAAAACACAGGCAAGTGTAAGTGTATTGATACGACCAATCTTGTCAGAAAGAGTACCTGCAACTATACGACCGAAAGCATTGAAAAGTGCTAATACAGATACTGCTGCTGCGGCAGCTGCTGGTGTCATACCAACCATGTTCTGAGCGATAGGTGAAGCCATTGGAATAACCATCATACCTGTGAATGCACCGCATGTAAGAAGAAGGAGCATTGTATAGAATACTGGAGTCTTAATCATGCCCTTCCAGTCTAAATTCTTTGGCGCAGCCCCTGCCTTCGCAACTGCTGGCTCCCATCCTTCTGGCTTGTAGCCTTCAGGACACTGCTCAAGGAATAGGCAAGATACAGCAATAAGAATAAGGAATGCAATACCTACTGCCTTAAATGCAAATGTTGCATCTGTGCTTGCTACAACCTTTGTTACGATTGGAGGAAGAATAACTGAGCCCAATCCATAAACAGCCGTTGTAATACCACCAATAAGTCCACGCTTATCTGGGAAGAACTTAACACATGTTGAAATAGTGCTACCGTATGCCATACCCAGTCCAAGACCACCAATGAGACCGTATGTCACTACTAAGAAATTAATGCTTGTAGCAAAACCTGAAAGGAACATACCAAGTCCCCACATGATACCACCTACAAGAATAACTTTCTTTGGTCCAATCTTGTCATTGAACCAACCACCAGAAATCATTGTGATAGGTCCAACTGAGTTCGCTATAGTATATACAATACCTAAATCAAGGGCTGTAACATTCATACCAAGTGAATTGTTGAAGTAGTCAGCCATAGCTGAAGAAAAAATACTCCATGCATAAATAGAACCTAGGCATAGATTAATAAAACATCCTGCCAGTAAAATAATCCATCTTTTTTTGTCTAAATTCATTATTATTCTCCTTAATACGCAGTTTAACTAATAGATATTTTAGTTAAAGCAATCAATTTATCATTTTCGATTATTGCACCACACTTGTTATATTTTGCATATTTTAACAGTATATGCAACGTCTCTCAATGTCCCGGGTTGATCAATTGCTCTTATTGATAATATTTTAACATTACCCAAATTATCTATACATCAACAAAAAAGCAGTGGGCATAAACCTTTAGTTTATGCCCACTGTGATTAAGCTGAGTATTCTCTAATTGGCCCCCAACAAATGATTTATGAACTGCTGAGCTGTACGACCGGATATTCCGCCGTGGCTAAGCTCCCACTGCTTTGCCTCAGCTATAAGCTGCTCCTCATCCATAGTGATGCCTGCTCGCTTGGCAAGCTCTGTAACGATTACCACGTATTCCTTTGGCATAGGCTTTGAGTAGCATATTGTAACACCAAAACGATTAACAAGAGAAAGCTTCTCCTCCACTGTATCTGAATGATGTCTGTCATTTGTATTATCCTGATCGTTTCTATCATTCCATGTTTCCTTAATAAGATGTCTACGATTAGATGTGGCATATATGAGAATATTATCAGGGCGAGTCTCCACGCCACCTTCGATGACAGCCTTAAGGAACTTGTACTCTATCTCATGCTCCTCAAATGATAAGTCATCCATATAGATAATAAACTTATAATTTCTATTTTTGATAGTAGCTATTATCTTTGACAAATACTTAAACTGATGCTTGTAAATCTCAATCATTCTAAGACCGTCATTATAGTACTGATTAACGATAGCCTTAATGCTTGTAGACTTGCCTGTTCCGCTATCTCCAAAGAGAAGTACGTTGTTGGCCTTCTTGCCAGCCACAAAGCTCTCAGTATTTTCTACAAGCTGCTGCTTCTGATACTCATATCCAATCAAATCATCTAGAACTACCTCATCCATGTTATTGATTGGAACAAACTTTATATCGTTATTTCCAACTTCCTCTAGTCTAAATGCCTTGTTTAGACCGAACATGCCTACGCCGTAAGACTTATAAAAATCCGTAATTACGTTAAAGAATTCCTTCTCATCAGCTGCTGCCTCTAGTGCCTTTGAGAGGGTTCTTACCTTTTCGCTTACATTGCGGTTGTACATCTGCTCGTTCTTGTGAACAGCACTGTAGTTGTTAAACACAGAAAATGAGCCGATACCAAGCTCCTTTTCTAGTGGGCTGAAATCATAATCAAACAGCTCTTTTAAAAGTTTAAAATCATTTTCCACAAGATAATTTACAGAGCCTGGCTTTACATCTGTCTTTTCTGTCACAAGAGAAAATGGATTCTCATTTGTAATAATGTAAAATGCAATATAATTGTGCCAGAGATTGTCATCAAAGCCATAGTCTGTAGCAAGCATCAAAAGTCGCTTTGACACAGCATTAATATCCTTTGTCACTTCACGTTTGTTATAGTCGCCTGATTCTACTTTATCTATTACATTCCCCATTTGATAGAGAATGCTCTCCTCGCTCAAATCCCCAAACATAAGAAGTCTTGATATCTTATCGTACATTATTATTGCCTCGCTTTCTTAAGTACCTTAACTACTGTAATTGACTCTTCAAGTAATTCTTTTGCCTTATCAAAATTTTTATTATCGATAATTGCTGCAAAATCAATAAATTCCTGAGTCATTCTATGTCTCATCTCAGGTTTTGTAAACTCCTCCTCATGGATTTGCCTTTTAATGGAGCCTGCTGCATCAAGTGTTTTATCATCTGTAGATTTCATGGTAACTAAAGTCAGGCTATCACTTGAATTAGGTTTGCCATTTACTGTCATATATCCATCCTCGCCCTGTATGGTTACAAAGCTTGGGCTGTCTGAGTCCTTAGCTCCTGTGCACATGGCGCTAAATCCATCATAGGACAAAATAAGCATGCCAGAAGTGTCCACTCCATTAAATCCCTTATTAGGAAAATACTCCACGAAATTTGGCATTCCAAAGAGGGCTACCGCATAATGAATATTATATACATTAATATCTCCTAGAGCTCCTCCACCAAGTTCAGGATCAAAGGCAGGAGCCACCACGCCCTTTTTATAGTCATCATAACGACTAGAATACTGGGAATAGTTTGCCATAAACATCTTTTTAGGACCTATCTCATCAAGTACCGCTTTTGCCCTATCAAACACAGGATTGTGAAGTACTGTTATTGCCTCTAATAAAAAGAGTCCCTTATCCTCAGCAATTTTCTTAAGCTCAAGGGCCTGCTCTAAAGTCTCAGTAAATGGCTTTTCCAAAATAACATTTTTCCCTGCCAGAAGAGCCTCTTTTGAATACTGAAAATGGGCACTATTTACAAGTCCTATATATACTGTGTCACAATCAGATTTCTCCAAAAGCTCATTGTAGTCTATATAGACTTCCTTAATGCCGTACTTCTTAGCCAACTCATCAGCTTTTTCCTTGCTGTGTGCTCTAGCATATATTGCCACCTTTTCAATTTCAGATAGTTCCTCTATGGCAAAGAGGGCTTGGTGAACTATTTTACCTGTTCCTATTATTGCTAATTTCATTAAAGAAATCCCCCTGTAAAAATCTTTATAATATAAGATACTTCTACAGGGGGATATTTTTCAACTAATATTTGATATTAAATTAATATTTTAACTAACCTAATGCCACATCAAGGGCCATCATAAGAGTAAATCCCATTGCAAACATAATAACGCCTATATTAGAATGCTCACCTGATGACATTTCTGGAATCAATTCCTCTACTACTACATACATCATAGCTCCAGCTGCAAAGCTGAGAAGATATGGCATAGCAGGAACTACAAGCCCTGCTGCTATGATAGTGAGAAATGCGCCTACCGGCTCAACGGCTCCAGATAAAGTACCGTACAAAAATGCTCTAGTCTTACTAACGCCCTCGCTATGAAGAGGCATAGAAATAATAGCTCCCTCAGGGAAATTCTGAATGGCGATACCTAAAGCAAGAGCCAGAGCTCCGCCTACAGTTACAATGCCACTACCAGTGATAACACCTGCATAAACAACACCAACAGCCATACCCTCTGGTATGTTGTGAAGTGTCACCGCAAGTACCATCATGGTGGTGCGCTTTAACTTGCTTTTAGGGCCCTCAGCCTTTTCTGCATGCATATGCAAATGCGGGATAACACAGTCAAGCAATAACAGGAATAGAATACCAAGCCAAAATCCAACCACAGCAGGGATAAAGGCTAATCTGCCCATATTCTCCTCAGACTGTGTCATAGCAGGTATAAGCAAGCTCCATATAGATGCCGCCACCATAACTCCACTGGCGAATCCAGTAAGAGCTCGCTGCACCTTATCCTTTAATTCGTTCTTCATAAATACTACGCAGGCCGAACCTGCTGTAGTACCCGCAAATGGAATCAAAAGTCCCAATAATACCTGCACTATCATGTTTTACCTCACCTATGCTGCCATGTATTCGTAGTAATCCTCTTCTGTGGCAAACAATTCATAATTACCATCTACAAGTCCCATATATCCAGCCGAAACAACATATCCTTTCATAAGTAATACCTCCATAAATCACTTACACATCATTAACTGTGTAAATAATAACCCACAGAGGTGTACCTATTTAGTCCCACAAAATGAACCTAGGGGACGGGGTTAGTGGTCCATTACTGAATCAGAATACTATATATATGTTAAATATCAATGAACTGTCGCCTATTCATTATCCTCCTTTTTATCCAGCTTGTACATTAGCCTTATAGAAATAATTTCTCAACTGTCCCCATTACTCGTCCTATGTTTTTAATATCAAGGGCCACATCTCCTGTTTCAAGGGAATGATTAGCCCCTGGAACAACAGCATAGGTAAGGGATAATTCTTCGCACAGCTGAACGCACATATCTGTATCGCAGAACGGATCAGCGCTGCCATGAAATACCAATCCCTCACAATTTGATACATAATTAAATGTCTCTGGAATCGGTGTGTAGATAATCATATCCACGTCCAACTCATAGGTCATGTTGTATCTTGCCATTACAGCCGTACCAATGCTCTTGCCTACAAATACAACCCTATCGTATGATTTAAAATCTATATTCTTAAGCTGCTCATCAACCTGCTTAAAAGCTTCCTCATATGCCTCCTGTATTTTCTCCTGATTCTTCTTCAAGTCTTTAGGAAGCTCACCAAATTCATAGCTGACCTCTACTATTTCATAGTCCGCATTTTTCGCAATCTTTTTTGTGTAGTACATAAGTGGCTTATCGTTGTGATAGCCAATTCCCGGAAATAAAACTACAATATTTTTACTCATACATTTTCCTTTCTAAATGAACCAGGGGGACGGAGTTAGTGGACCATTTTGAAAATGGTCCACTAACCCCGTCCCCCTGGTCCATTATTAAAACATAATACCTTTAGAATTGTAATTTGAAGATCTCAATGCTCTTACCTTGCCTAAGATATCATTGATTGGATCTACGCTTGCTGTAACTGACTTAATATATCCAGAATTATCTCCAAATACAGTCTTAAGCTTATTACCTGGAGCTCCAGATAATTTTTCCTGATTGATAGTAAGCTTACCATCATCATCTGAAGTGATTCCAATCCCTTCTAGAGCATCTTTATTTGCAGTAAAGGAAGTTTTAAATTCCTTGGCAAATTCCTGATTCAATGCCCCACCGCAGTTATTTAAGCTTGTAATTTCGTTGTTGTATGCTGTAACAAAATTTGTAATGCTCTTAAGTAAAGGAGACTTATCGTATTCCTTACCCTCTTGAACCTTATACAACTCCTCTTTTGTTACATCTTCAATTGCATCAAGCAAACTGTCAGAGGCCTTTGCTACGTTAGAATACTTATCCTTAGAGGAATCGGTGTAGATTCCCATGGACTCCATCTTCTTTTTATATGCTGTTTCGTTATCCGCAATAATCTGATTGATTAACTTGTTACCTGTCTTCTTTTTATTTAGCATGCTAAGAAGACTCTGATTTCCCTCGTAATATTCATAGGAATTATGAATTGTACTCATTAAATTATCCTCCTTTAGAAATACAACTTCATTCCGTTGAAATATTCGCTGTCCTAGCTTTACAATTGTTCTCTCTTAAATTTGTATCGACAATTAATAGACAAAATTAATGTCGCGTCCAAATTTTCAATCATTATAACATATAACTTCCTGTAGCACAAAAACTCCAGGGAGAACCCTTTCTCTCTGGAGTTAAAATAAATCATATTTTCAAGGTTAATAATCCATTTTCCACTGATACTTTTTTAAATCAACTCTACCATCTATGACTTCTACGCCCTCGGATTCAAGTATTTCTCCCTGTTTCCATGCGGCGCCAAAGGCATACTGTCCTGCCAACTCACCCTTAGCGTTAACAACTCTATGACAAGGAATACTAGAAGGATCTGGATTCTTATGAAGGGCATTTCCTACTGCACGGGCCATGTTTTTATCACCAGCAACGCTTGCCACCTGACCGTAAGTCGCCACCTTGCCCTTTGGAATCTTCTTTACAGCCTCGTATATACGCTTTGAAGGGCTGTCTGAGATAAGATCATAACTCTCAGCTATCATAAGCTTTATGTCCTTCTCAGGGATACTTCCATCAAGGATAATGGTATTCCAATGATCCTTGTTTTGATGGTATCCAGGAATCACAGCATCATATATTCTGCGCCAATAGTAGGCACTATCTGGGTCCACCTTGACATTTAGATTTATAAATCCATCCCTCTCATATGTCCAAAGGAAAGCCTTTTTATTATATTTATATCTGACTAATTGCCAGTTGGCATCATGAAAAGGTGCATCCTGATATGTGTCTGGAAATGAAAGGCCGTAGGTTAACGCTTCTTCTCTTGTTTGCATAATTCCCCCTGAAGTAAAATGGTGATTTCGTACTAAGGGCTACTGTATGCTGCTGGTGGCAACTTTAATAACCGCAATCAAAAATAATACTCTGATTTTACTTTCTACTCATTAAATCTTTGTCTATCTTTTGTAAGATTATCTTCTGATTTACTCTTCCTCAGGATATTTCAATCCCCATTCATTTCTAAGCCTTGTCATAATATCCATTACATCAATCGAATACTGTAGTTTCATAACAGAAGCATCTCCGCTAGTAATTGCTGTTTCCATATCTGTAAGCTCATAGTACAAAGCATCTGCCGTATTCCCTGCTGATATTTTCCTTTTTTCGCCGGTTAAGGCTTCTGTGATAATCGCTTTATCAGCACGTGGAAACTCCATTATCTCTATATAGCCCTTTTCACAACTTATCATTACTCGTTTAGGTTGCTTTGAGTGCATGGTAAGAGCTACAGTTGCCATCTGATTCTTATCATTTTGTAATAGAATAGTCGCCTGCTCATCAACTCCGGTCGGTGCACTCTTCCACTGGCTCATCAGATTTTCGGGTTTTTCTTCCATGAAGCTACGGACAATGCTTAGGGCATATACTCCAATATCAAGCATTGCTCCACCTGCCAATTTTCGATTAAAAAACCTGTTCTTCATATCATAATCTTTGAAGCTTCCAAAGTTCACCGTTATCATCTGAACTTTTCCAAGCTCTCCATTTTCTATGATCTTCCACAGTTCCTTGTATATCGGCATGTGCCAGATTGTCATTGCTTCTGCAAGTATAAGGCCTCTTTCATTTGCCAGGCTGATCATTTCGCATAGTTCTGAAGAATTCAAAGTGATAGATTTTTCAACCAGGATGTGTTTACCATTTTCCAAAGCTTTCTTCATAAAACCATAATGAGTATTATGAGGAGTCGTTATGTAGATAATATCCACATCTTCATCGGCAAACATTTCATCGATTGACGGATAGACTTTTTCGATACCATACTTTTCTGCAAAAGCAACCGCTTTATCATAGGTTCGATTTCCTACTGCATAAAGAGATTTACCCATTTTCTGAAGACCTGCAGCCATTTCATTTGCAATTACACCTGTTCCCAGTACAGCCCATTTTATCTCTTTGCTCATATTTTTCTCGAATCTCCTTCCCTGTAGTTCATCTGTCTTATAATCAGTTATTATATAAGTTAATCTATTCAGAAATACTTAAATTTTTTCTTTGTAGCAACTGTTTATAATTATACCTATATCTACCATCCTGTTCAACGGCACACAAAAAAGACCCCAGGACAGATATCTATATTCCGCGATGCCATTCGCAGACACTTCGTGTCTTGCTCATCATTTCTTGTTTTCCAATAAAATACAGGATTGCTGCAAATCCAAGAAACAATTTGCAGAAAAGAGATAAGGATTCCTGCAAAACAAGAGTTGAACTCATAGCCCTTCGGGCTATTTCGTCATCTCTTGTTTTCCAATAAAATACAGGATTGTTGCAAATCCAAGAAACAATTCGCAGAAATGCTTCGCATTTCACGCTCATCATTTCTTGTCTTGTAATAAATTGCGCAACTAAAAAAGCTCCAAGGAAGCAAGCTTCCCGGAGCATTTTTGTAGTTGCACAATTTGCAACAATCCTTATCTCTTTGAAAACTGTGGCGCTCTTCTCGCAGCCTTGAGACCGTACTTCTTACGCTCTTTCATACGTGGATCTCTTGTGAGGAATCCAGCAGCCTTAAGTGTAGGTCTGTACTCAGCGTCTACCTCAAGGAGTGCACGTGAAATACCGTGTCTGATAGCACCAGCCTGGCCAGTGTATCCGCCACCCTTTACGTTAACGATAACGTCAAACTTCTCTACAGTGCCTGTAGCTACAAGTGGCTGACGAACAACTACCTTTAATGTCTCAAGACCAAGGTACTCGTCGATATCTCTCTTATTTATTGTGATCTTACCTGTGCCAGGTACAAGATATACTCTAGCAACTGAAGACTTTCTTCTACCAGTTCCGTAATACTTTGTTGTATTCTTAGCCATGATCTACCTCCTATTAAAATGTAAGCACTTCTGGCTTCTGTGCCTGCTGCTTATGATCTGGTCCAGCGTAAACGAAAAGCTTTGTGTACATCTGACGACCAAGTGGTCCCTTTGGAAGCATGCCCTTAACAGCGTGCTCGATTACTCTATCAGGGTGTGTGTTGAGCATCTCACGAAGAGTTGTCTCCTTCATACCACCAACATAGTCTGAGTGATGATAGTAAATCTTCTGATCAAGCTTCTTACCTGTAACCTTAATCTTCTCTGCATTAACTACGATAACATAGTCACCACAATCAGCGTGTGGAGTGAAGACTGGCTTATTCTTACCTCTTAAAACCTTTGCAACTTCTGCTGAAAGACGACCAAGTGTCTGGCCCTCAGCGTCAACTACATACCATTTTCTCTCAATCTGAGATGGGTTTGGCATATAAGTATTCATTGAGAATTCCTCCTTAAATAAATCTAAAGCTCCAAGCCGGTGATGTCCGGGCACCTGCATGGATAATTATAGTAAAACTCGCCTCCGGGCTAATGGACGCAAGTTACCTTACTACATCAACCGTTACATTTTACAATAGGAATTAGCTTTCGTCAACAAGAAAATGAATAAAAAAGAGGGTGCCGAAAGCACCCCCATTATACTAGAAATTTTTAAATACAGCAAACTCATAAGGCCTAAGTTTCACCTGCCCATTAGATGAATTTACTGCGCTGTCATAATTGCCAATCAGTCTGTCATATCCTTCATCTGACCAGCTATAATCAATTTCATTTTCAGATAGATTTCCAACAACCTTAAGGACTTTATCCCCTAATTTTCTCTCATAGCTAATTATCTCCTCAGGGCACTCATCAAATGAGATTTCTCCATCTGAGATAATCTTGTACTCTTTTCTGAGATAAATCAGCTTCTTGTAGAATGAAAAGATAGATGTCTCATCATTTATCTGGGACTCTGCAGTAATATGCTTGCCATACTCTGGAACTTCAATCCAAGGTGCGCCTGTTGTAAATCCATCATTTGCCGAGGAATCCCACTGCATTGGTGTACGGCAGTTGTCTCTAGAGCGCTCATTAATAATAGCAAGAGCCTCATCAGAAGACTTCCCTTCCTCCTGCAAAATCTTGAAATAATTCAGGCTTTCCACATCGCGATACTGGCTAATGTCAGTAAAGTGAGTGTTTAACATTCCAATCTCCTCTCCCTGGTAAATATAAGGAGTACCTCTCATAAAGTGGATAATACCGGCAAAAAGCTTGCCCGATTCCTTCCAGTACTTTTCCTCGTTACCAAATCGAGAAATGGTGCGAGGCTGGTCGTGATTAGTCCAAAAGACTGCATTCCAACCGCCATTCTTTGACATCTGTTCCTGCCAATCCTTAAACAGCTTTTTAAGAGCAGATTTGTCATAAGGCATAAGCTCCCACTTGTTTCCATTTTTGTAATCCACCTTAAGATGATGGAAGCTAAATACCATGGAAAGCTCTTTTTCTGATGGATTAGAGTACTTGATACAGTTATCTATTGTGGTAGATGACATTTCCCCTACTGTTATCATGTCAGCTATACCAGTATCTGCCACCAGTTCCTTTAAAAACTCATGAACTCGCGGACCGTCAGTATAGAATCTTCTACCATCACCCTCATAATCATTCTCCAGATTCTCAGGCTTTGATATTAGGTTAATTACATCAAATCTAAATCCGCTAACACCCTTTGCCTTCCAAAATCTGATGATATCCTTTAGCTCGTCTCTAACCTCTGGATTGTCCCAGTTAAGGTCTGCCTGAGTTACATCAAACAAATGTAAATACCATTTATTCAGACTGTCTACATATTCCCAAGCATTGCCACCAAACTTTGACACCCAGTTTGTAGGTGGACAATCTCTTGTTCCATCCACAAA
The DNA here is from genome assembly GCF_900101325.1 of Pseudobutyrivibrio sp. AR14. Lineage (NCBI taxonomy): Bacteria > Bacillati > Bacillota > Clostridia > Lachnospirales > Lachnospiraceae > Pseudobutyrivibrio > Pseudobutyrivibrio sp. AR14. The sequence continues at coordinate 18,854 of NZ_FMUY01000002.1, read as the reverse complement.
CTTGTAGTAATTAATGTATTTCTCGTCCCCAGAAATAGCCTTTTTAAACCACTGATGCTCTGTGGAAGTGTGATTAAAGACCATATCAAGCATTATGCCTATGCCCCGTTTCTTAGCCTCACTTGATAGCTCTTCAAAGTCTTCCATAGTGCCAAATCGTGGATCAATCTGGCGATAATCAGCAATATCATAGCCATTATCCCTCTGAGGAGAAATGAAAAAAGGTGTAATCCAAAGGAAATCTACCCCAAGCTCTTTTAGATAATCAAGCTTAGCTGTGATACCCCTTAAATCTCCAAAGCCATCTCCATTGGTGTCATAAAATGATCTAGGATATATTTGATAAACAACTTTATCTTTGAAATCTAACATTATAACTGCCTTACATTACAACGCAGACTACTGTGTCAGACTTGCCTGCTGCTGCAATCTCCTTTTTACTAAATTTAAGAAGTGGCTGGCCGGCCTTTACTGCCTGATTCTTCTCTACCAAATATTCAAAACCAGCGCCGTTCATCTGAACTGTATCGATACCAACATGTATCAATACCTCTCCCCCCTTATCAAGCTTCATTCCAATAGCGTGTCTGCTGTCATCCATTGTAACTGCAATAACGCCATCAGCTGGAGCATGAACTACTTCTTCATCTGGAATAATTGCAATTCCATCACCCATAAGCTTCTTAGAGAAAACCTCATCCTCAACCTGCTCAAGTGGAATAACCTTACCAGCTACAACTTTTGTTAAATCAACATCAGCAACCTTTATTACTTCTTCTGTTTCCTCATCTTCACTCTCTCCGTATATATCTTCTGTTGTAAGTCTCTTCTTGCCAACAACAACTGTGAGCACAAATGGAACAATAATAGCAACAAGCATGCAGATAGCAAATATAAGCATATATCTTGTCTGGATTGAAAGAATTCCAGGGATACCACCTACACCAATTGAATTTGCCATAACGCCGCTACCTACAGAAATGATAGCTGCGATACATGAACCAATCATGGCGCTAAAGAATGGGAATCCATATTTTAAGTTAACACCGAACATAGCAGGCTCTGTTACACCAAGGTAACATGAGATACATGCTGGAATAGAAACTTCCTGAGTCTTTGTATTCTTCTTCTGAAGGAAAATCATACCTAAAACTGCAGAACCCTGAGCAATGTTTGAAAGTGCAATCATTGGCCACAGTATTGTACCACCGAAATCAGCTACAAGCTGTGTATCAATTGCATTTGTCATATGGTGAAGACCGGTGATAACAAGTGGAGCATAGAACATACCAAATACACCTGCAAACAACCAGTTAACTGAGCTTGTAAGACCAGCGTGAACACCTGCTGAAATCCATGAGCCAATCTTCCAACCGATAGGTCCTAAAATAAAGTGTGATGCCATAACTGCAAGTACTAATGAGAAGAATGGCACAACAATCATTGATATTACCTTTGGACAAATCTTTGTAAAGAACTTCTCAAGGAACACAAGGCAAAAGCCTGCTAAAATAGCTGGAATTACCTGTGCCTGATAACCAATCATGTTTACCTGTGCAAAACCAAAATCCCACTTTGGAATAGCATCAGCTGCTGCACCTGCAACGCCATAAGCGTTAAGGAGCTGACCAGATACAAGTGTACAACCAAGTACAATACCAAGAATCTGAGTTGTACCCATCTTCTTTGTAATTGACCAGCAGATACCAACAGGTAACATATGGAAAATAGCCTCACCTATAAGCCATAAGAAACTGTGGACACCTGCCCAGAACTGTGACTGTGAAACGATAGTGCCATTACCAAAATCGATTTCACCAATTACATTTCTAAAACCTAAAATCAAACCTCCGACTACAAGAGCTGGAATAATTGGAGCAAAAATTTCTGCGATTGAAGACATAATCTGCTGAAGAAGATTCTGATTCTTCTTAGCTGCCTTTTTAACCTGGTCCTTAGAAACTCCCTCTACTCCTGCTACTGCAACGAAATCATTGTAGAATTCCTGAACTTCCTGACCAATAATAACCTGGAACTGTCCAGCCTGAGTAAATGTACCTTTCACACCTTTGATTTTCTCAATCCCCTTAATATCAGCCTTTGCAGGGTCATTGAGAGCAAATCTCATTCTCGTAACACAGTGTGATACTGCTGCAATATTACTCTTTCCGCCAATCAAATCGAGTAATTGCTTGCTTTCCTCTGTAAATTTTCCCATGACAATCTCCTTTTTCTATAAATACTTCACACGGTAACCTGTTTAAACAGGTCTCATAGTTATTTTATATCACAGCTGTTTAAACAGGTCAATATATTTCATAAAAAATTCTTACCTTATAATTTTAAAATCCCATAAAACACAAAAAGTACCTAGCAATGCTAGATACTTTTATAAGTCTATATATTTGTTGTATCGCTGCGGACAGCTGTGTCCATGAAGCAGAAATACTCAGGCACATGTCGAGACTGGGTATATTCAAACATAATACCCATTCCATTAAATGTCTGGCTAGTAACAACCGCAAGACAATTGTAGTCCCCAAGGCTTAGGTACTTTGAATCTACCTCAGTGACTCTCTCAACTGTCATCTTACGCTTACTCATGCCTATTTCCATCTTCAGCTCATTTTCGATGTAGTCATAGATGGACTTTGCTGCAATCTCAGGAGTAATGCCTGTGACAATTGACTTGTCAAACATATTGATATCCATAATACATGGCTTGCCATCAAGCTTTCTAAGTCTTTGGATGTAGTAGAGCTCAGTCCCCTCAGCAAATCCAGTTCTTTTAGCAACTCTGGCGTCTGCCACTATCTCAGCAAACATCACTACCTCAGTGTCGCTATTTAGCTTGTTTCTAGCGGCAGTCTCCTTAAATGTCTCGATACCGCCAATGATAAAGCTGGCCTTGTCATAAGGCTGATAGATAACTCTGACACCTACACCATTAATAGCCTGAACATAACCTATCTCTGCAAGCTGCGCCAGAGCACGTCTTACCGTATTTCTAGAACAATCATATACTCCCACCAAAGTACTCTCCGATGGCAAAATACTCTGGTACTCATATTCCTCGTCTTCTATCTTAAGTTTTAAATCTCTATAAATCGATTCATACTTCGCTTTTGCCATATTTTATACCATACTACGCCTGTTACGTTAACAATCCTGAGAGTCTCTTTCGATGACTACACGTCATTCTTCAGAGACCTCAGAGATTGTTAACTACAGGCTTATATATTACTCATATTCGATACCTATCATGGTTAAACCATGGGCGGGGGCTGTTGGGCCTGCCAATTCACGGTTGCGTCCACGGAATATTTCAAGCATATACATTGGATCCATCTCGCCTGCCCCCACCTTAATAAGGGTACCTGCAATAATGCGAACCATGTTATAAAGGAAACCGTCACCTGTAAGACGAATGTGAATCACATCGTCCTCCTTATAAACCCTAGCTGTATAAATAGTGCGTACACGGGATTTAACCTGGGCTTTTACAGAAGAAAAAGAAGTAAAATCATGCTGGCCTATCAAATAGGCTGCTGCCTCGTTCATCTTTTCCACATCCAAATCATAGTAATAATGGAATGTATCCTTGCGCTTTGTAGGATCAGGCATTTTACGATTTAAAATTTTATACTCGTATGTCTTTCTACAAGGGGCATATCTTGGATGAAAATCATCATCAACCTGACATGAATACTGTACCACAATATCATCAGGCAATCTCTGATTGAGAGCAAAGCTAATTTTGTCAGCAGGCATTCTAGAATTAGTATCAAACACTGCCACATTGCCAAGAGAATGAACTCCTGCATCAGTACGGCTAGCTCCCATTATAGAAATAGGCTCTTGCAATAAATCTGTAAGGGCCTCATTAAGCTTTTGTTCTATTGTCACTCCATTAGGCTGAATCTGCCAGCCACTATATCCGCTGCCATCATAGGCAACTACTATCATTACTCGCATTCTACAAAATTCCTTTTACAACAAAAAATCCTATGGTGTAAGCTGCAATACAAATATAAGCTCTCTGATCAAGTGAGCTGTACTTAAGTGGCTTCATTTTGGTTCTGCCTTCACCACCATTATAGCATCTTGCCTCCATAGCGTAAGACAAATCATTGGCACGACGAAAAGCTGATACAAAAAGTGGTACTAAAAGTGGCACCATGTTCTTGGCCTTTTTAATAAGTCCACCTGTTTCAAAGTCAGCACCTCTAGCCATCTGTGCCTTCATGATTTTATCTGTCTCCTCAATCAAAATAGGAATAAATCTAAGGGCAATAGACATCATCATAGAAATCTCATGGACAGGAACACCTACCTTCTTAAGGAATCCAAGCGATTTCTCCAAACCGTCTGTCAGCTGATTAGGTGTTGTTGTAAGTGTAAGAATGGATGTACCAATAATTAAAATAATCATACGACTAGTCATTAATACTGCATTCTTAAGACCTACATCAGAAATAGAAAAAATCCAAAATGAAACTAAGGTCCTTCCCGGTGTCAAAAATAGGTTAAAAAGACCAGCGATAATCAAAAGCATGACGATAGACTTAAGACCCTTAACCATAAATGAAAATGGTACATGGCTCATGCGGATAATTCCAAATAAAGTCACAAGAACAATTGCAAATAACACCACATTGTTAGCAGCAAACAGAGTAATTATAAAAACAAGCGTAGAAAACAGCTTCACTCTAGGATCAAGTGAGTGAAGAACTGAATCTGCTGGATAATATTGTCCTAATGTTATTTCACGCAACATAAAATCTCTTCCTTTGCCTCTTCTACTGTAGTGGCGTCTGTCTTTACATCAAAACCTGCAGCCTTTAAATCATTCATCACATAAGTAACCTGTGGCGCTGCAAGGCCTATCTTTTCAAGCTCTTTATAGTGAGCAAATACTTCCTTTGGTGTGCCATCATATACCGGCTTGCCACCGTCCATTACTATGATTCTATCTACATAATTGGCCACATCTTCCATGGAATGCGATACTAAAATAACTGTATCTCCTCGCTTTTCATGCATATCTGAAATGAGTCCTAAAATATCATCTCTACCCTTTGGATCAAGACCTGCTGTTGGCTCATCCAAAATAAGAACTGCTGGCTTCATTGCAATAACCCCTGCAATAGCAGCACGTCTCTTTTGTCCACCAGAAAGCTCAAATGGCGATGCCAGATAAAATTCCTCTGGAAGACCTACTAAGCCAAGAGCCTCATAGGCTCTTTTAATCTGTTCCTTCTCATCAAGGCCCTGATTCTTAGGACCAAACTGAACATCCTTGAAGACTGTAGTCTCAAAAAGCTGATGTTCAGGATACTGGAATACCATACCTACCTGTGTACGAAGATCTCTAATATCGTAATCCTTGTCGTAGATATCCTGACCACGATAATAAATAGAACCCTCTGTAGATTTAATAAGTCCATTCAAATGCTGAACAAGAGTGGACTTGCCAGAGCCAGTATGACCGATAATGCCGATGAACTCACCCTCTTTTATATTAAGGCTAACGTCATCTAGGGCTGTGACCTCATAGCTGGTTCCTGGGCTGTATTTATATGATACATGATCTAAAATCATCACATTGTCTGCTGGATTATTCTGCTTTTTATGGCTCTCTGGAAAATCTAACTTTCCTCCTAACTGAGTTCTGATTAGATGGCCATAGTTTTCTTTTAAAGCCTCAAGCAATTCTTTTCTAGTAAGTACACATTCAGGAAGGTTCACTCCTGCTTTTCTAAGCTCATGTGCAAGCAGTGTAACCTGTGGTACATCAAGGCTGTGCTGCTTAAGCAAATCAACATCCTTAAAGATTTCACGAGGCTTGCCCTCCATGAAAACCTTACCCTTTTCCATTACAAAAACATAATCAGAGTCTACAACCTCCTCCATGTAATGGGTAATAAGGATAACTGTAATGCCCTTTTCCTTATTGAGGGTATGAACAGCCTGAAGCACATCTGCTCTACCATCTGGGTCAAGCATGGCTGTTGGCTCATCCAAAATAATACACTTTGGCTCCATTGCCATAACACCAGCAATAGCTACACGCTGCTTTTGACCGCCTGATAGCTTGTTTGGAGAATGACTCTTGTATTTGTACATTCCCACCATCTTAAGAGCCTTCTCGACTCTTGTAATAATCTGTTCAGTAGGTACGCCGATGTTCTCAGGACCGAAAGCAACGTCCTCATCTACTACAGATGCAATTATCTGATTGTCTGGATTCTGGAAAACCATACCTGCAGTCTGACGAACTGCAAATGTGTACTCATCATCAGACACATTCATGCCATCTACATAAAGTGTGCCCTCTGAAGGTGTAAGAAGCGCATTAATATGCTTAGCGAAAGTAGACTTACCAGAACCATTATGTCCTAAAATGGAAATAAACTGACCTGGCTCTACATTAAGATTAACGTGATCAAGGGCAACCTGAATTGCTTCAACATTGCCCTCTTCATCACGTCTAATATATTCATGAACTAATTCTTTTGCTCGAATAATTGACATTGGTACCCACTATTCCTTCCAGTTGAGTCTATGTAAATTACCCTCAGTCTCAAGGCCGAGGAAGTCGTTTTGTCTCAGAGCCTCATACAAAATTACTGCTACCGAATTGGATAAATTAAGAGATCTAATATCATGTCCCATTGGAATACGAACACAATTCTCCTCATTGTCTACAAGGATTTCCTCAGGAATACCTGCGCTCTCCTTGCCAAACATTATGTAGCAGTCTGGCTCATAATTCACCTGGGTGTGTGTCTTTTTAGCCTTTGTGGTGGCCATGTAGACCTTGGCATCAGGATTCTTAGCCTTGAAGTCATCCCAGTCATCATAGCGGAACACCTCAAGCTTGTCCCAATAATCCATTCCAGCACGCTTTACAGTCTTGTCTGTAAGGACAAAACCAAGTGGCTCTATCAAATGAAGTCTTGTGCCTGTGGCACAGCATGTGCGGCCGATATTCCCCGTATTCGCAGGAATCTCAGGCTCATGCAAAACTATATTAAGCATTTTGGAAACCTACGCTGGTTACATTCACAATCCTGAGAGCCTCCTCCGATGACTACATGTCATTCTCCGGAGACCTCAGAGATTGTGAACTACCAGCTACTCTTTCTATTATTTCATATCTAATGATTGTGAACGTAGGATTTTGTACACAACCCTTAGCCACGTAGTTCGTTGATGAATTCTTCGATGCGGTCCATGGCTTTTTTAAGGTTCTCAAGTGAATATGCGTAAGATATACGTACATTGCCCTCACCAGATTCACCAAAAGCTGTACCAGGAACTACTGCCACTTCCTTTTCTTTTAAGAGGCGTGTACAGAACTCCTCAGAGCTCATACCAAACTCTGCAATTGAAGGGAAAATGTAGAATGCACCGTAAGGCTCAAAGCATTTAACATTCATCTTCTTAAAGCGATTAAGAAGGTAACGACGTCTGTCATTGTACTCCTCTCTCATGTTAGCCACATCCTCATCGCAGTCACGGATAGCTGTAACTGCTGCATACTGGCTAGTTGTAGGAGCACACATAATAGCAAACTGGTGAATCTTAGTCATCTGCTGAATAATCACATGTGGTGCGCAAACATAACCAAGTCTCCATCCTGTCATAGCATGACTCTTAGAGAAGCCATTGATGTAAATAGTGCGCTCTTTCATGCCTGGGAAGCTGGCAATAGATACATGACCGCTTCCTGTGTATGTAAGCTCCCCGTAGATTTCATCAGTGAGAACAAATAAATCGTATTTCTTAACAAGCTCAACGATTGGCTCAAGATCTGCCTTCTCCATAACTGCACCTGTTGGGTTGTTAGGAAATGGCATGATAAGTATCTTAGTCTTGTCGGTAATAGCTGCCTCTAATTCCTCTGGCTTAAGGCGGAATTCATTTTCCTCCTTGAGATTGATAGCCACTGGAACACCTCCAGCAAGAATTGTACATGGCTCATAAGAAACATAAGATGGCTGCGGAATAAGTACCTCATCACCTGGATCAAGCATTGCACGAAGTGCCACATCGATACCCTCAGAACCACCTACTGTCATAAGCATCTCTGTAAGTGGGTCATACTCAAGACCATAGTGACGCTTGAGAAATTCTGCGATTTCTATTCTAAGTTCCTTTAAACCAGAGTTTGAAGTATAGAATGTACGGCCTCTCTCAAGAGAATAGATAGCCTCGTCTCTAACCTTCCATGGTGTATCAAAATCAGGCTCGCCAACACCAAGTGAAATAGCCTCTGGCATTTCAGCTACAATGTCAAAAAACTTACGAATTCCTGATGGTTTAATTTCTGTAATTGTTTTATTTAGAGGGTTTCTCATAAGCTCACCTTCTCCCTCTCATCAACATGCTTTTCTGCCATAATTATGCCGTGATCCTTGTACTTCTTCAAAACGAAGTTAGTCTGTGTGGAAAGCACTGAATCAAGTGGAGAAAGCTTAGCTGATACAAAATCAGCAACCTCTCTAAGTGTATGTCCCTCAATAGAAACCATGAAATCATAGCTTCCTGAAATCAAATATACTGCATCTACCTCTGGGTAGTTGTAAATGCGCTCTGCCACCTTATCAAATCCCATGCCTCTTTGAGGTGTAACACGCACCTCGATAAGTGCTGACACCTTTTCAACAGAAGCCTTGTCCCAATTGATAAGTGTAGGATAACCACAAATTATATGCTCATTTTCCATAGCCTCAAGCTCATTAACAATCATAGCCTGCTCTGTGCCAAGCATCATTGCCAAATCCTCAAGGTCGATTCTACTATTGTGTTCTATGTAACTTAATATTTTTTCTCTCATAATATGCCCCAATCTGTCTGTTACACTTTATAGGCCTCAAATCTCTTTGCTATATAACATAAGAGATTAAAAGCGTATTAGCTACAGACTCTTTATTATTTATTAACAGTAACATTGTAAAGCGCATCAGTTTTCGGAGGCTCGAGGAATCGAACTTCTTCACCATTAATGATACGTCTATCATTCGAAGAGTTGGACTTCCCGATAATGGCGGATGCTACCCCCGCGTCCGCTAATTTTCTAACCAAACCGTTGCCATCTTCTGTGGCAATGAGCATGGCTCCAGAAGAAATAAGCTCATAAGGATTAATTCCAAAGAACTCACATACCTCTATTGTCTCCTGCTTAACAGGAATATTCTTTAGGTCAACATCAATTCCAACACCTGATGCTTCACCCATCTCCCAAAGGGCTCCAAAGATACCGCCCTCTGTCACATCATGCATTGCAGCAACGCCATGCTCCACTGCAATCCTGCTCTCAGGTAAAACACTAAGGTACTGGTCAAATGATTTTGCTGTATCGATTAATGATTGAGGAAGTCTGGTCAAAAGCTCCTTCTCATGGTCCTTAGCAATAATAGATGTGCCCTCAAGACCAATCCACTTTGTAAGGACTAGGTCCATATCTGGCTTGGCGCCGCCAGTAGAAATCATCTGGCCTTTTTTCACCTTGCCAACTGCTGTAACCGAAATAAGTGGCTGATTAACCGCCTCTGTAACCTCTGTATGTCCGCCTATTACCTGGACATTGTATCTTCTGCAGGCAGCATCTACCTGCTCCATAATCCCTTTTAACTTGGCCTCACGCATGCGAGGAGTGAGAAGAACTGTAAGAAGTATACCCACAGGCTCTGCCCCTGCACTGGCCAAATCATTTACAGAAATTGTAACTGCCAGCTCTCCAATATCTGAAGCTGTACCAGTAATTGGGTCTGTAGATAAAACCATCTCCTCATCAGGACCTAGCGCCACTGTAGCGCAGTCTTCGCCTACATTAGGTCCACTGGTGACCTCTGGGCGTGTCACATGAAGTTGTTTAATAACCGAACGCTTTAATACGCTCTCTGGTAATTTTCCGATTTCCATTTTATTTCCTATATAGGTGCATTTTGTGTGTCTACTGTTGTTGTGTCTGGAACTGTTGTCTCTGCAGGTGCTTGCGCAGGCTCTGCTGGCGCAGCAGGCTGAGAATTGCTATTGCCTGGATTTGTAACCTGATACTTAGGTGTAATCACAAATGGAGTAGAATTAGAAACTCCTGGTGCGTATGTTGCAATAGCCGCCGCAATTGTATTTGGATCCTGTGTAGAAACTGCCTGTAGCATGGCCGCTGAAAGATTAGGATCTTCCGATGCAATACCTACCACAACAGTTCTGTTGGATGGATTGTATTTGCTGTTGTTATATACAGTACGGCTAACTTCCTGACCGTTCTCGTATACTATCTTCCATAATTTGGCTGTAACGCCTGTATGACCACCTACTGTAGTAGCCATCTGACCAAGAGGTCTTGCTGCATCTGCAACCCATGTTGTGTTTTGTACATTGACAGCTGTAATCTCTGTCTCGTACTTAACCTCGTGTCCTGGGTCGTCCTCTTCCTTGCCGTAGATGTTGAAGTAAGCGTGACCGCCATCGCAGTATCCCTCAATATAGATAGGATAACTCTTATTGTTGCGAATCTGGAAGTCCTTGCCACCAGACTCTGAAATAGCAGCATCCTGAGATGCAGGAACATAAGTAACAATCATAGAGTGACAATTTCTAGTAACAACCTCAAGCTCTGCCTCTCTGACTGCACCGTAGAATGTAGTAGATACCTGGCAAATACCGCCACCGTATGTCTCTACTGTAGTACCATTTTCATATGAACCAGCAAGCTGGTAACCATTTTCTGCTGTAAATGGTGTGATAGCATTAAGCACTGAAAATTCATCCCCTGGATATAAAATAGTGCCATCTATAAAGCTAACACCATTGGCAACATTTTGCTTTCTGTTAGCAGATGATGAGCTATAGTCTGTGCTAAATGAGCCAAGGCAATCTTTAATCTCTGCAAGCTCTTCCTTGCTGCCTCTAGGTTCCTTAACCTCTGTAACAAGATCTACTGTGGCATCATTGCCATCCCACTTGTTCTCAATATAATCAACAAGAACGTCAGCAGATTCTTCGATTTGAACTACAACACCTGATGTACCCTCATGGAAAACGAACTCACCATTTTCTCTAGTAAGATAATCATCGCTAGCCTCATCGTTAACCTGCTCTGAAGCTGCATTCAAATATGTAATAAGACCTGTCTTGTTGGCACCTGTAGAAAGAGCAAAATCCTTAGTACGTCCCTCTTCCATGTCCTTAGATGCCTTAAAACGCTCTGCACAGTTTCCGTATGAACCATATGTAGCAGCCTTTACAGTAACCTCTGGATCCTTAGGTCCGATGCAAAGATCTGCACCTGTCGCTGTGAAATTCTGCTCATTGGCATTAAGAGTAAATTTAACTGAATCATACTTAGAGTAGTAATCGTCAATAACACCGTTGGCCTCATCAACTGTAAGTCCTGCCACATCCATTCCTCCGATTGTAACGCCCTTAGGAATGATGCGTGTATCAGGCTCTCCTTCCTCTTCCGCTACAGCCTCTGCTTCATCATTTAACAGCTCCTCATCTGAAGCTTCCGCTGCATAAACAGTAGAAGGTGTACCCATAAATAAGGTAAAATTACTTATACACAATAAAATTGTAAAAAATACTTTTATTTTTTTCATAACAACCTCTATAATCTAGTATAATATATTATAGTAATGCAGCGGCAACAGTAGTAAATAACATGCAAATAACTACAATCACTAATACTACACCCGCAAACATCTGCTGTTTTTTTGTACGCTTCATTATAATACCTCACATTCAGCAAAGGAGAAACCATGGGCTTCCCAATTTTACCTTTTTTCTTAATCTTTTTAGTATGGCTGGCATTTCGCTTGAGAAAGCTTGATACCAAGCAAAAACAGGAAGAACATGACTTTTGGGCTAAAGAGCGCCAGGCCAATGTAACCCCTGCAAAAGATATATCAAATCTAAGATATATTACCATTCCAATGGAAAAATTTCCATTAAATTTTAGCAATGATGAAAAAGTAATTGAAATCGAAAAAGAATTACAAGAATTGTCTACCCACAAGCTGTTAAACCTTATCGGTGTGACCAATACAGATTTGAAACTTACTTATGGTGTTCCTAATTTTCAGACCATGTCTCAAATCGGTGACGATTTCGACAGAGTATGCGTTCTTCTGAACAGTTACGCCCATGCTCTTATGGAGGCAGAACGAGTTGATGACGTAATCACAGTTCTTGAATTTGCAGTAGGTGTAGGCACTGATATTAGTGAAAGCTACACGCTTCTGGCCCACTGCTACGAGCAAAAAGGAATGCATGAAAAGCTAGAATTATTAAAAAGACAAGTTGAGCAAAGTAAGCTTCTTCTTAAAAATTCTATTCTTTCAAAAATCGAATCTACTAGAACTATTATCTCAGATGAGGATCAGCAGGCTGTAGATATGAAATTATAATATTATATAAGAAAAGGGACGACCAATTGGCCGTCCCTATTATTTTACTTGTTATGCCTCTTCTACCTGAGGTTCAACTTCTTTTTTAAGCTTAAGATACTTCTTAATTGCCTTGAAGCAAAGGAATGCAAGAAGTGCAATTAATACTACGTCTACTGCGTATACAATCTTAACCCATGTTGGCTTGCCAGAGATTACTTCATTCTCATAAGCACGGCTGTTTACAACTGTGTAAAGAATGTTCTTAGAAGCCTGTCTCATAGCGATTACTGAAGTAGCTGAAGTCTGATCAGTTACTGTAGACTGTGGAGTCTCATATGTTGCAAGCATAAGGTCGCAACCATTTCTAATCATTCTGTCAGAATCCTGATATCCATATCCACCAAAGTAATCTGTCTCTGCAAGACCTCTGAATCCCCACTCATCACGAAGTACTGTGTTAAGAAGTGGTGAGCAAGCCTCAGCTGGAATAGTACCAATGTTATTAAATGCTACCATTGTTGCAGCTGGGTTAGAGTTCTTAAATGTAATCTCAAATGACTTTAAGTAAACCTCACGGAGTGACTGCTCATTGAGCCATGTACATAAGAATCCTGTACGGTTTGTCTCCTGGTCATTTGTTGCAAAGTGCTTAACGTATGAATATACACCGTGCTCTCTTGCACCATTTACAGCGCTAGCGCACATCCAACCTGCAAGAACTCCATCCTCTGAGTAGTACTCAAAGTTACGTCCTGCAAATGCAGATCTGTGTGTATTTGTTGCTGGAGCATACCATCCTGATACGTCCATCTCATTTGCCATCTGGCCGATTGAATCGCCAAATGAATATGCTAATTCCTTGTTCCATGTGCAAGCAATCATAACTGCTGCAGGGAATCCGATAGAACCCTGGCCTGTAAAGTTATTGTTGATTGAAGCTGGACCATCGCAGTCATATGTCATAACCTTGCCAATTGAATCAACTGCTGATGTCTCATAACCACCAAGTGCGATAAGTGTGTTCATATCAGCAACTGTAAGCTCGTCAAGAAGCTCATCCCACTTAGCATCATCATAGTCAAGACCACGAAGCTCTGCCAACTTAATTCCGTTGTTAGCACCTGTTGTAGGCATTACATCAGAATCGTTGTTGTAATCTGTTGGGTCATAATTTGTCTCGTTGAAATATGTAGCCTTAAGCTCATCTCCCATCTCAAATGATGTAGGAGCTGCTGTTGCCTCATCATAGTTTGCGAATCCATCTGCTCTTGAAAGGTATGTGAAGTTCTCACCCTTTGCAAAATCAAACTGATTTGTAGCAACTACCTGATCAGACTCACGCTTGTTAGACTCGTCATAAACTACCTTTGAAGCTACATTTACATTATCTGTAGCAATCTTGTGATGAGAATCTGCATTAATTGAAATCTCATAGTCGCCAGCATCAAGTACATAGCAACCTTCGCCATCAGCATCGTATGATGCCATATCTTCTACTGCAAATGAAACATTTACTGTCTCTGAAGCGCCTGGCTCAATTACACCTGTCTTCTCAAATGTAATAAGATTTGCTGCAGACTTTTCAATTCCACCATTTGTGTATGGAGGATTGAAGTAAACCTGAACTACATCCTTACCAGCCACATCACCTGTATTAGTTACAGTTACATCAAATGAAACTGTCTTGCCATCGTTTGAGATAGCTCCCATTTCCTGGTTAAATGTTGTGTATGATAATCCATAACCAAATGGATATACAACCTGTGAATCATAATCAAATTCCATATTGCCAGCCTGTGCTTCTGCATAAGCTGTCTCATAGAATCTGTATCCAACATAGATACCTTCTACATAGTTTACAAATGTTGGATAAGACATGCCGCCTTCTGCGAACATATTCTCATATCCAAACTCAGACATGTTTGTGTAATCAAAATCACCAAAGTTGTTAATTGTTGGTGTTGCAAGCAAGTCTGCTACAAAAGTATCAGCTGTCTTACCAGAAGGGTTAACCTGGCCTGCAAGGATTTCGCCAAGTCCATCGAAACCAGTCTGACCTGTTCCTGGGCAATATACTACTGACTTAATCTGTGAATAGTCATTTACAAAGCCAAGCTCCATAGCATTAGCTGAGTTAACAACTACAATTACCTTATCAAAATTAGATGTTACTTCATCAAGAAGTGCCTGCTCTCTGTTTGTAAGCTCAAGATATGATTTAGAAGGATCCAAATCGTCCTTGTACTCAGAATAACGCACACCAGTAACACCAAACATTCCTGAACCATCATCATGGAATGTATCCTCACCATCGTAAGACATTGGAAGATCTGCGCCTTCACCGCCTGAACGTGCGATGAAGAAAATAGCTGTATCAGAGAAATCCTTAGCATCTGTAATAAGACTGCCATACTCTGAAAGCTGTGGTTCTGGAACTGTCCAATCCTGTCCCATCATGCCTACTGTTGGTCTTGTATCTCTCCAACCTGTGTAGAAATCTACAAGGTCCTGATTATACTCAATACCTGCATCCTTTAATCCTGTAAGGAAATCAATTGTCTCATATGCTGCTGAAAGAGCACCTGAACCTGTTCCACCGTAAATAGGATTAGTTGATGACCATCCAAATACATTAACCTTTGTTCCTTCTGCAAGAGGAAGAGCACTTTCTTCATTCTTTAAAAGAACAATACCCTCTTCTGCAATTTCTGTACATAAAGCCTGAGCTTCATCAATTGACTTGCCTGAAATCTTTCCACCGCCCATTGCCATGTTTACCATTGAGTAAAGTGGCGAAAGCAAAATGTTTGAAACAACAAGTACAAGTGTAAGTGCAAAAGCAATCCATGAACCCTTTCTAATGAGCCCACGCAGTGGCTTTTTCACCTTTATTACTGCGATTGTAATAATAATCGCAAGTGCAAGTACCACGCCTAAAATAATAAGCTGTGGCTGAATCTGTTGGAGGACCGCCTTCACGTCCTCAGGATTGATACCTAACATCTCTCTTCTCCTTCCTCTAATCCGCGACTTATGCTTTATCAGCTCTACATTCCGTCGGTTACGGCTACAAGCCTTGAAAGTCTCTTCCGATGACTAAACGTCAGTCTCCAGTGACTTAAGAGCTTGATGTCTACCGACTCATCTATATTTGATAAGCAACAGTCTTATATACACCAGTCAGTAGTGGACAATCTCTTAGATTTCTCAAGCGAATCGTGTTAGATGAGCGGAGAAATACTAAGGATTGTCTGCGTAACTGACGGAATATCGATAGTTACATAAAGTTATTCATTCTTTGGTGTTTCTGGGAAAATAATCTTGTTCACGAAGAAGAAGACTATCATTGAAACGCCTCCGTTTAGTACTGTTGTTCCGATGTTGTATACAAATGGAGCAACGAATTTTCCTGCAACAGCAACCCAGATACAATTAATTGAGTTTACGATGCAAGTGATAATAATAAATGCAACAACATACCATGCTATCTGCTTGCCTGGCTTGTCATGATTGCGGAAAACGAATAATTTCTGAATTGGGAAATTAATACATTCTCCGATAACCATTGCAATCATATAAGCTGTAAAATATGCCAATCCGCCATGGGCTTGGTCGTAGCCTAATATGTTCCACTGGAATGACTCTCCTGCGATTGTAAGAGGTATTCCCGGCCATCCAAATGACCTGTCACCCATAAACGCAAATGCTGCAGGTAAAAATGTGAGAAGCAAATACTTGAAAACTGTAATCAAATTACTAACAATTACAAACAAGCCACCTTCTCGAACCCACTTAGCAATAGCAGGATGTTTCTCTACAAAATCCTTCCAAAATCTCATTTCTACTCCTTCACTAATCCGTATTTACGATAGTTATTCCACATGATTAAGATGTGCTTCGTATTTTTTATTAGCACGGCGATTCTTGAAGAATCCACCAATGACACCGCCTAGGCCTCTAAAGAAATGTCCGTTAGCGATAGTTACTATGCTTTCGGCCATATCTCGGGATACTGCGCCGGCTGTCATCTTACTCATAGCTCTAAATGGCATGTTGTAAATAAACATAGTATTTAAATCTGGAATACCCTTTTCATAAGATTTATCAAGATTGTTCTTTAATATCTTGTAAACCAAACGACAAAGACCGCTTTTGGCATCCTTCATCTGACAAAGAGCATCATTAATATCAAGTGAACCTACCTTTTCCTCTGGGAGTGGTCTAGCATAAAGCTTTTCAAATTCCTCATAGTGAACATTTCTTACCTTGCCACTCTTGTAGCTTGGCAAATCATCTATGTTATATGGTAATTCTGCGATAGTACCTTCCTTTGAAATCTCTCCAGAGAGCTTAATATCAGCTACATTTGCTCCAACGTAGATTTGATACTCTCCTGCCTCAATCTCCCACTTGTTAGAAACAGTTGAGAAATAGCGGAATGTCTTGTCGTCAAATGGAATTTCTACCTCTGCAGACTCTCCTGCATTAATCCATACCTTCTTAAATCCCTTAAGCTCTTTCTTTGGACGAATAAGACCGGTATCTTTTTTACCTACATATAACTGTGCAATCTCTGCACCATCACGGCTTCCAGTGTTTGTTATCTTAAATTTCACTCCACTGTCAGTTACTGTTAAATTGCTGTAGGCAAATGTTGTATAGCTAAGTCCATAACCAAATGGGAACTGAACTGCTACGTCAGCTGTATCGTAATAGCGATATCCAATAAATGGTCCTTCGCGATACTGAAGATTTCTCTTTTCTGTATCTGCATAATTTACGATTGAGCAATCAGTGTAGGCAAATGGATATGACTCTGACAATTTACCTGTAGGAATTTCCTTTCCTGTAATAATGTCAAGGAGGGCTGATGCACCTGCCTGACCTGTAAGGTATCCATGGAGCAATGCTTGAAGATTATCAAGCCATGGCATCTTCACAGAAGAACCTGCACTCATTACGCCTACAATATGCTTATTAAATACTGTAAGGTTCTCCAGCTCTTTGATTTGATATTCAGGAACATCAATAGACATTCTGTCTGCTCCTTCGCTTTCAGCGATTTCATCAAGTCCAAAGAAGAAAAGTACTACGTCCGCTGCTTCTGGATTATCTTCAATCACAAGGTCATACTTTTTAATTTCCTCTGCGATTGTCTCAACCTTTGTTGAATTAACTTGTGAACTACCTGATCCCTGGTAACGAGGCTTATCCACAAATGGTCCCCTCAAACAGACCTTTGTTCCCGCCTTAAGCGGAAGAATATCTTCATCATTCTTTAAAAGCACTGCAGAATTCACTGCCGCTTTCTTTGCTATAGCATGATGAGCTTCTTTATCAAATCCCTTATTATGATCATTTTCTTTAAAGTAAATAGCTGCCTCGATAATAGGAAGAATCGCTCTATCAATCTCCTCTTCTGTGATTCTGCCCTCACCCTCAGTAGCTGCCTTTATAATTTCTCTTGCAGAATCAAGTCCTGGATTTGGCATCTCTACATTTGACTGACATTTAACACCTGCCACATGGTCATTGCTTGCGCCCCAGTCTGTTACAACAAGGCCATCAAATCCCCATTCATTTCTCAGAATGTCTACTAGAAGATGCTCGTTTTCATTGGCGTATTTTCCGTTTACCTCGTTGTAGGCTGACATGATTGTCTTTGCCCCACCTTCTTTTATTGCTATTTCAAAAGCTGTAAGGTAAATCTCTCTAAGTGTTCTCTCGTCCACAACAGCATTCATTGCCATTCGGCGATACTCTCTTGAGTTAACTGCAAAATGCTTTGGGCAAGAATACACATGCTTGCTCTGAATTCCTCTAACATAAGATGCAGCCATTTTTCCTGCCAAAATTGGATCTTCAGAAAAATACTCGAAGTTTCTACCGCAAAGAGGTGAACGCTTCATATTAAGTCCTGGCCCCAAAAGCACATCTACATTTTGAGCTAATGCCTCTTCTCCAAGGGCTTCACCAATTTCTTCGCCAAGTTTTTCATCCCAGCTATTGGCAACTGTTGCAGCTGTTGGAAAACATGTTGCTGGAAGTGAAGCATTTAGACCTAGATGATCTCCCGCTCCTTCCTGACGTCTCAAACCATGAGGTCCATCAGAAAAAGAAATTGACTGGATATTAAGTCGTGGGATATCTCGGGTTTCCCATTCATTTTTTCCGCTTAATAGAGCAGCCTTCTCAACCAAAGAAAGCTGTGCAATTATTTCTTTTGCGTCCATTTAATTCCTCCGTTAGCTCCATACATATTAAACATAAGCTTGAGAATAATTTATCACGGAGGTAAAAAAAAAGTTGCCCCGAAGGACAACTTGTAAAAAATCAAGGATAACTTGCAATATAAAATGTTACTATTCACAGTTATAAATATTTAAAGATTAATTCTCGTCATGCTTGCATGTAAGAGAATGATCTTTAAATATTTATAAACTGGAATCAGTG